>CAZNOC010000269.1:0-5665 GCA_964574545.1 uncultured Bifidobacteriaceae bacterium
GATGCGCGAACTCGTCGCGGATCTCGAGGTTGCCCTCGGGGATGTCGGCGATGCCGCGCCAGTGGCCCGACTGCATCTTGAAAACGCGCCAGAGCTGCTCCTGCGCCCGCCGGTTGCCCTCGCGCGTCACACAGCGGGGATACGCATTGACGACCGCCGGCGTCCCGCGGCCCACGAGCTCGACGAGCGCCACCATCCCGGCCAGGATGTCGAGCGGCTCGAAGCCCGCGACGACGACCGGCATCCGGTACTTCTCGACGAACTCCTCGAAGATGCCCCAGCCCGTGATGATGGCCGCGTGCCCGGCGGCGAGGAAGCCCTCGACGAGCGACTCCTCCATTCCGGCGACCACGTTCATCGCCGGCGGCACGAACTTGTGGGCGGAGAGCACCGTGAAGTTCGACGGCAGGTCGTCGCGCAGCAGCACCGTCGCGGTCGTGACGGCCGTGGTCTCGAAGCCGGTGGCGAAGAACACCACCGGATCCGTGGTCGTGCGCGCGATCGCCACGGCCTGGTCGATGCTGTAGACCACCTCCACCCGTCCGCCGGCCGCCTGCGCGTCGGCGAGCGACTTCGACGTGCCCGGCACGCGCAGCATGTCGCCGTAGGTCGCCACCGTCGCGCCCTGCATCACGAGCGCCACGGCCTCGTCCACCTCCGGCTGATCGGTGATGCACACCGGACAGCCGGGCCCCATGATCATGTTGAGCGACTTCGGGAAGGTGGCGCGCAGGCCGAACCGCGCCATGGCCTGCTCGTGGCTGCCGCAGACGTGCATGACGTTGACGGGCCGCCCGATCTCCGCCATGAGCGCGTGCAGCCGGTCCACGAGGGCCTTCGCGCGCGCGGGATCCCGGAACTTCATCTGGGTCGTCCCGTTCATGACGCCGTCCCCTTTGGGTGGGCGGGCCCGAGCGATCCGAGTTCGCCAGCCACGTCCTCGGCCATCAGGTCGCCGCCGTCCGTCTCGCGGAGCAGCTCCTCGTAGAGCGCGAGCGTCCCTTCGATGTCGTCCTCGGGGATGCGCCGGATCGCGTAGCCCACGTGGTTGAGGATGTAGTCGCCCGGCTTGACCGGTTCGTCCACCAGGTCGAGCGCCACCTGCTTGCGCACGCCCCAGAAGTCGACGATGGCGGTGAGGCCTGTAACCTCGACGATACGACCGGGAATGCCTAGACACATGGGGAACTCACTTTCGCTGTTCGCGATTCGCGATTCGCGATTCGCGATTCGGCGCGCATGGGTCTCGGCCCTCCGCCGATTCGGCCGGCTCCGGATCGATCGGCAGCCGGCGCTGCGCGATGCGAGAACCGACGACGGCCTGTCCGAGCGCCAGGCCTCCGTCACCGGGGGGCGCCTGCCGGTTCAGGTAGACGGGGACACCGTCCAGCCTGGCGAGGATGTCCTCCACGAGCAACGCATTTTGGAAGCAGCCGCCGCTGAGCGCCACCGGCAGAGGGCCACGTATCTCGAGCGCCAGGCCGACGATCTCCGCCGTGGCAGCGCCGATCGTCCGATGAAATCGGGTGGCCACGATGCCGGGTGCGGTCCCTTCCAGCATGTCGATCACGATGGCCCGCACCGCGGGACGGAGATCAATCTGCCATGGTTCGGGGCCCCGTTCGATCACGAACGGGTACAGCCCCGGCTCGTCCACGTCGGCTACGGCGTTCAGCTCCGCAGCCAGCTGACCCTCATAGGTGGCCCTTGGCTTCTCCAGCAGCAGGGCCCCCAGCGCATCGAAGTAGCGCCCGACACCGTGCGCGGGCACGGTGTGGAGTCCGGCCTTCAGCATCTGGCGAACGACGGCCACCTCGTGGTGCGAGACGTGGCAGAACAGCGCGAGCGCCTCGATCGGCGGCGTGCCATCGAACGCATCGTCGAGGAGCGCGATCGACGTCCGCCAGGGCGCTCGGATCGCGGTGTCGCCCCCGGCAAGCCGGATGGGGCGGAACGTGGCGAGCCGCTCCATGTCCGGTCCGTCCACGAGCAGCACCTCCCCGCCCCACGCCGTCCCGTCGGTTCCGGCGCCGGTACCGTCGTACGCGACGCCCAGGACCGGCCCCTCGAGGCCGTGCTCCGCGGCCACGCTCGCCACGTGCGCGTGGTGATGCTGCACGCCGACGTGCACGACGCCGCGCCACTGCTGCGCAAACCACGTCGAGGGATAGGCCGGGTGCAGATCGTGCGCCACGACGGCCGGCGTCACATCGAGGAACCGCAGCAGACGGGTGATCGCCGCCTCGAACGCGCGATACGCGGGCAGGTGGTCGAGGTCGCCGACATGAGGGCCGAGGAACGCCTCCCGTCCACGCGCCACACAGCACGCATTCTTCAACAGGCCTCCCACGGCCAGCACCGGCGCGGGCACGGCCGTGGACAACGGGATCGCCCGCGGCACATACCCGCGCGACCGTCGCAGAATCGTCGGCGCGCCCGCGACGACTCTCGCCACCGAGTCGTCCGCGTGCGTGACGATGCCCCGGTCGTGAACGAGGAGGAGGTCGGCAATGGAGCCGAGCCGCGTGACCGCGTCCTCGTTTGCCGTGGCGATTGGCTCGTCGCTGACGTTCCCGGACGTCATCACGAGCGGCCCGCCGCAATCAGCCAGCAGCAGGTGATGAAGGGGGCTGTAGGCGAGCATCAGGCCCACAACCGGATTGCCGGGTGCCACCGCGCGTGACAGCGGCGACGGCTCACGCCTCGCCAGGAGGACGATGGGCCGCTCGGGGCCGGTCAGCAGCGCACGTTCCGCGTCTCCGATGACTGCCAGGCGCACCGCCTCGTCGAGGGAATCCACCATCACGGCAAACGGCTTCTCGTCCCGGCGCTTCCGCTCACGCAGGCGCGCCACGGCGGTGTCGTTCGTTGCGTCACACGCAAGGTGGAACCCACCAATGCCCTTCAGGGCAACGATGCGGCCATCGCGAATCTCGCGGGCGGCCAGGCGCACGGGGTCAGTGCCGTCGACGACCGTGCCGTCCGCGACAACCGCCCGGAGGCGCGGGCCGCACTGCGGGCACGCGTTCGGCTGTGCATGAAAGCGGCGGCTCGCTGGTGAATCAAACTCACGCTGGCACACCGGGCACATCGTAAACACCGCCATCGTCGTGGATGCGCGGTCGTAGGGCACGGCGCCCGCAATAGTGAAACGGGGGCCGCAGTTGGTGCAATTGGTGAACGGATACCGGTAGCGGCGGTCGGCGGGATCCCTGATCTCGGCGAGACACTCCGGGCACGTGGCCAGGTCTGGAGGAATGGAGACCTGGCGCGTCCCAGCGCTGTCGCTGTCAGCGATCTCGAAAGCCGGCAATGCCTCGACGGCGGCGGTGGTGGACCTGATCTCGCGGATGCGCGCGGCTGGCGGCGGTGCGGCGCGGAGCCGCGCCTCGAACCGCTCGAGCGCCCCTCTCGGGCCGAACGCCTCGATCGTCACGCCGTCGTTGTCGTTGCGGACGCGTCCCGTCAGGCCCGCCTCGTGTGCGAGCCGGTAGACCCACGGGCGGAACCCCACGCCCTGGACGGTTCCCTGCACGACGATCCGGCGTCCTTCGACCATCTGCGAGGCTGCTGCTGTTGCCGTGCGGCGCATGCTGGCGTCAGCGCAAACCCGGTGCCAGCGTGTTGGGCCGTGTGATCATGCCAGGAGGACTGGCGCCGTCGCCGGCTCTGCCGGGAATCCGGCGGAGGGGGCGGGCGGGCGCCGCACCACCTACGGGTGCCGAAACACCACCTCCCCGTCTTCGAGCGTGAACGGCACCGACCTGAGGGGTTCGGTTGCCGGACCGGCCACCGGGCGTCCGTCCCGGGTGAACACGCCTTCGTGACACGCGCACAGGTACTGTTCTCGATCGTCCTGCCACGTCACGCGGCAGCCCATGTGCGTGCAGACGAGATAGCGTGCGCTGACGATCGTGCCTTCCTGCACGACCTCGACGGGCCACGTGCCCACCGTGACGATCACGCGGCGTCCTCCGTCCAGATCCGCAAGGGGGACGACGGCAGCGGGCGGCGCCCCCCCACGGTCACAACCGGCCGCCACGCCCACCAGCGCGGACGCCAGGCCGCGCAGCGCGTCACGACGCGTGAGGGGGATGTGCCCCATCGCCAGGCCGCTCCCACCAGGTGTCGGGCACGCCCGGCTCGTCGCGGGGCACGAGGGGCGCGCCGAGCCGCGCCAGCTCTGCGCACACCTGCGCCATCAACTCGGGCACGCGGTCGCGCACGACCGGGCTCAGTCCCGGCCAGGCGTCGAGCTGTTCCGGAATGACACCCACGAGCACCACCTCGTGCGGGCCACGCCCTGCGAGGTGAAGGGTGATCAGCGTTTCCTTCACGCCTGGCTCATGCGGTCCCAGTCGAGGCAACGGCGCATGGGCCAGGATCTGCTCGAGCCGGTAGACGCGCATCTCGCCCGGCGCGCCGCCGGCCTTGACGGTATCGACGATCACGCAGGCGTCGGTATCGGCCAGAAACGGAACGAGGTCGAGCCCCGGGGTACCCGCGTCGCGCAGCTCCACGCCGTCCGGACAGTCGTAGGCCGCACGCAACTGCTCCACGACATATGGCCCGACGCCGTCGTCGCCCATCAGCACATTGCCCAGCCCGAGGACGGCAATCACGCCGGCACCGAGCCGAGCACGCGGACCCTCGACTGCTCCTTGCCGTCCACGTCGAGCGTGTGGATGGCGCAGGCAATGCACGGGTCGAACGAGTGGACGGTGCGCAGCGCCTCGAGCGGGCGCTCGGCATCCGCCACGGGATTGCCCACGAGCGAGGCCTCGTAGGGGCCCGGCTGATCCTTCTCGTCCCGCGGCCCGGCGTTCCAGGTCGAGGGTACGACCGCCTGGTAGTTCTTGATCTTCCCGCTGTCGATCACGATCCAGTGCGAGAGTGTGCCGCGCGGCGCTTCGTGCACGCCGAACCCGCGCTGCTCCCCGGACGGGAACACCGGCTCGTTGAAGATGTCGGTGTCGCCGGACCCAATGTTGTTCACGAGCAGATCCCAGTGCTTCATCGCGAGCTCGCCGAGGACCTGGGTCCGGATCATCCGCGCCGCATGCCGTCCCATCGTCGAATGGAGCGCGGCCGGCGTGAGCTGCGTACCGGCCACCTTCGACGCGGTCTCGAGGGTGCGCGACGCCCACTTCGCCGTCAGCGGATCCCCCTGCGCAAACGCAATCAGCACCTGGGCGAGCGGACCCACCTGCATGGCCTGGCCGTTGAATCGCGGCGCCTTGATCCACGAGTACTTCCGGTCGGCGTCGAACGGGTTGTACTTCGGGTTGGTCTCGCCCTCCCACGGGTGCAGGGTCTTGTCGCCCTCGTAGTAGGCGCGCGTCACGTTCTCGGTGACGCCCTGCTCGAAGGCCGGGGCCGTCCACGCGCTGAACGGCTGCACGCTCTTGAGATCACCGTTCATGATCACGCCGCCGGGCATGTCGAACGCCGTCGCGGCCGCGTCCGTCGGGAGGTCGGGCACCGCCAGGTAGTTGTCCACGCCGCGTCCGTAGCCGAACCACTCCGGATACATCGCGCCGATGGCACACACGTCCGGGAAGTACGCCTGCTCGAGGAACTGCTTCACCTCGGCGAAGAGCGACCGGATCGTGTAGAGCTTGGTCATGTTGAGCGTGGCCTCGTTGTCGAGGTTGATCGCGTTGGC
>CAZNOC010000270.1:0-1056 GCA_964574545.1 uncultured Bifidobacteriaceae bacterium
GGACGCTCGCGTACCACACCCCGAGCAGGCCGAGCGTGACGGGCAGGTTGCCGTCCAGCGGCGCCGTGCGGAAATGCTCGTCCATCTCGAACGCGCCGTCGAGCAGCTGCTCGAAGCCGGCATACCCGACGGCCAGCGCCACGGGCAGGCCAATGGACGACCAGAGGGAGTACCGGCCACCGACCCAGTCCCAGAACACGAACATCTGCGCCGGCGCGATGCCGAAGCGCTGGACGTCCGCTTCGTTCGTCGAGATGGCGACGAAGTGCTTCGCGACATGACGATCGTCGCGGGCCTGCGACAGGAACCACTGGCGCGCCGCGCCGGCGTTGGCCATCGTCTCCTGGGTGGTGAACGTCTTCGAGGCCACGGTGAAGAGCGTGGTGGCCGGATCGAGGTGTCGCAGGGCCTGCGACAGGTGGGTCGGGTCCACGTTCGAGACGAAGTGGATGCGCGGCCCCTGTCCGGCAGCGGGCGCGAGCGCCTGCGCCACCATCGCCGGACCCAGGTCCGACCCGCCGATGCCGATGTTCACCACGTCCGTGATCTGCCGGCCGGTGTACCCGGTCCAGCCGCCGCTGCGGACGGCGTCGCTGAAGTCGCGAACGTGGTCGAGCGCGGCCCGCACGTCGGGCATCACGTCGCGCCCCTCCACGGTGAGAGGCCGCGACGACCGGTTCCGCAAGGCGATGTGCAGGACGGCGCGGCCCTCGGTGGTGTTGATCGCCTCGCCCGCGAACATCCGGTCGCGCCACGCCTCGACGCCGCGCTCGGCCGCGAGCGTGCGCAGCAACGCCAGCGTCTCGTCCGTGATGCGATGCTTCGAGTAATCGACGTGGAGCCCGCCGAACGCGCGTGAGAAACGGCGCGCGCGGTCCGGATCCTCCGCGAACAGCTCACGAAGGTGCCGCCCGGCCAACTGGTCCCGATGCGCCTCGAGCCGGCGCCACGTGTCGGTCGCGAGGAGTGACATCGAGGGAAGTCTAGCAGGGTCGTGGGAGGTGGGTAGTGGGTAGTGGGTAGTGGGTAGAATCGGGGGTAGTCGGCAGTGGGGGG
>CAZNOC010000270.1:1066-5609 GCA_964574545.1 uncultured Bifidobacteriaceae bacterium
CCACCACCCACTACCCACTACCCACTACCCACTACCCACCACCCGTTGATCTATCCTTGTCTCATGTCTCTCCTGGATTCCCTGAAGCAGTTCACCATCGTCGTCGCCGACACCGGCGACATCGAGGCCATCGCGCGTCACAGGCCGCAGGACGCCACCACGAATCCGTCGCTGCTGCTCAAGGCGGCGCAGCAGGCGGAGTACCGCGAGATCGTGGACCGGGCGCGGGACGCGGCGGACCGTGTGGGAGGCGACGAGGCGGCGCGCACCGAAGGCTTCATGGACCGCCTGGCGGTCGGCTTCGGCTGCGAGATCCTGAAGATCATCCCGGGCAGGGTCTCGACCGAGGTCGACGCACGGCTCAGCTTCGATACAGAGGCCACGGTCGAGAAGGCGCGCCAGCTGGTCGCCCTGTACGACGAGGCCGGCGTCGGACACGAGCGCGTCCTCGTCAAGGTGGGGAGCACCTGGGAGGGCATTCGCGCCGCCGAGCGGCTCGAGCGGGAAGGCATCCACTGCAACCTGACGTTGCTGTTCAGCTTCGCACAGGCCGTGGCATGCGCCGAGGCCGGCGTCACGCTGATCTCGCCGTTCGTGGGCCGGATTTACGACTACTACCGCAAGGAAAAGGGCGGGGAGATCCCGCCCGACGAGGATCCTGGCGTCGAGTCGGTCACGCGCATCTACAACTACTACAAGAAGCACGGGTACCCGACGCAGGTGATGGGCGCCAGCTTCCGCCGCGTCGAGCAGATCACCCGTCTGGCGGGCTGCGACCTGCTCACCATCAGCCCCGAGTTGCTGCAGGAGCTCGACCAGACGGCCGGCACGCTCACCCCGACGCTGACACCCGAGGGGGCGAAGGCCGGCGGGGAGCCCCGCCTCCACCTGGACGAGAAGACCTTCCGGTGGGAGCACAATCAGGACGCGATGGCCGTCGACAAGCTTGCGGACGGGATCCGCCGTTTCTACGCGGACGCGCGTAAGCTCGAGCAGTGGGCGCAGACGGCGGCATCCCGGTCGTGAGGCGGCCGGGCCAGAACACCATGATCATCCTTTCCTCGTCATCACCCCTTACGGCGCTTACCGCCCCGCGGCCCACGCTCGTCGTCTTTCTTCGCCACTTCGGTTGAACGTTCTGTCGCGAGGCGCTGGCCGACGTCGCCGCGGCGCGGCC
This sequence comes from uncultured Bifidobacteriaceae bacterium, assembly GCA_964574545.1. Taxonomy (GTDB): domain Bacteria; phylum Acidobacteriota; class Vicinamibacteria; order Vicinamibacterales; family UBA2999; genus JAUXWO01. The sequence goes on from CAZNOC010000270.1 coordinate 2,244, forward strand.
GGCCATCGACGCGACCGGAACGCCGTTGGCGTTCGTGCACATGGCCAGCCCCGAGGACGCCGACGCCTGGTTCGCGAACGCAGGCCTCGGCGACGTGCCCCGGCTGAGCGACCCGACGGGAGCGCTCTATCGTGAGGTCGGCCTCGGGACCGTCGCGGCGGCGACGCTCGCGAGCCCGGCCCTCTGGATGCGCGGGTTTCAGTGCGCCATCGTGGACGGGCGCGGGTTTGGCGCGCAGACGCCGCAGGCCATCCGCCAGCTCCCCGGCGTCTTCCTGATGCACGAGGGCCGGGTGCTGCGCGAGTACCGGCACCGGTCGCCGGCCGACCGGCCGGACTATCTGGCGATCGTCGGGGCCGACGCTGACCGAGCCGGCTGAAGCCCGGTAGGTCTCGCTTTCCTTCGAACCTCCGTTACAATGTTGCCACGTTCGCGTTGAACCCTAGGAGGTTCCATGAAAGCGTGCCGTTTGGTGGTCGCCCTGATTTTCGTGCTGGCATCGTCTTCAACGGTGTGGGCCGGGCCCGTCGCCGCCGGCCAGCAGCCCCCTTCCCAACCTCCGTCCCAGCCCCCACCGGAGACTCCGCCGCCCGCTGAAGAAGAGCCCCCGCCGATCTATGCCGAGCAGGTCGTCGTGACGGCCTCGCGCGTCGAGCAGCAGCTCGTCAACGCGCCGGCGACGGTGAGCGTGGTGACCACCGACGTGATTCAGAGTTCGCCCGCCACCAACTACGCGGAGCTGCTCCGGTCGGTGCCGGGCATGAACATCACGCAGACGTCGGCACGGGACTTCAACATCACGATGCGCGGGGCGACGTCGACGCTCTCCACCTCGCAGCTGGCGCTGCTCGACGGCCGCAGCCTGTACCTGGACTTCTTCGGGTTCGTCGCGTGGGACCTGCTCCCGGTGAACCCGAACGAGCTCCGGCAGATCGAAGTGATCCGCGGGCCCGCCTCCGCCGTCTGGGGCGCCAACGCGCTGAACGGCGTCATCAACTTCATCTCGAAGACGCCGCGCGAACTCCACGGCGACAGCGTGACCATCAGCGCCGGCACGTTCGGCCGGAAGGTGGGCGGGGAAGGCGAGGGTAACGGGTCGCTCTTCGCGATCAACGGCACGCACGCCCGGGCGGTGAACGACCGGTGGGCGTACAAGATCTCGGCGGGCGCCTACACGTCGGACGCGTTCGCGCGGCCGACCGGCATCATCCCGAACGGGACCGGCACGCTGTTCCCGGCGTTTCAGAACCAGGGGACGAGCCAGCCCAAGTTCGACTCGCGGGTGGACTACGACGACCCGGACGGTCGCTACCGGCTGACGTTCGCCGGCGGCTACTCGGGCACCGACGGCATTATCCACACGGGCATCGGGCCGTTCGATATCGAACGGCTGGGGCTCGGCTACGGCAGCATGCGGTACACCCGCGGCGCAATGCGCTTCAGCGTCTTCACCAACATCCTCGACGGTGATGCGTCGGCGCTGCTGGCGGTGGGACCGACAGGCCAGCCGATTCTCTTTGCCTTCGACACCAAGACGCTGGACGTCGAGTTCGGCAACGTGAACACGATCGGCACGCGCCAGGTGCTCACCTACGGCGGCAACGCCCGCTACAACCAGTTCAACCTGTCGATCGCCCCCCGCGGCGACAACCGCAGCGAGTTTGGCGCCTACGTGCAGGACGAGATCTTCATCAACGACTACTTGCGGTGGAACATCGGCGCCCGGGTGGACCGGTTCAGCGTTCTTGATGGCGCGGTGTTCTCCCCGCGGACGGCGGTCATTCTCAAACCGACGCCCGACCACGCCGTCCGGCTGTCGTACAACAAGGCGTTCCGGGCGCCCTCGCTGATCAACAACTACCTCGAGACGACCATCATCAACCAGTTGAACCTCGGGTTGGTGAACCCGCTCTTTGCCGGGCGTGTCTATAACTTTCCGGTGACCGCCAACGGCAACGAGGAGCTGAGGGAAGCGTCCACCGAGTCGTATGAAATCGCCTATACCGGCGTCATCAACAACCGCGCCACGGTGACGGCGGCCTTCTACTACACGAGGAACACCGACGAGATCTTCTTCACTCAGGTGGGGCGCTACCGCGCGTTCGCGCCGCCGCCCGGGTGGACCCAGGCGCTGGCCCCGCTGCCGGCAGCCACGGCGCTCGGCGTCCTCGAGGTCCTGCCGCCGGCCTGCAATCCGCCCCTCGGACCGGGCTGCACGTCGGGCGGCCTGCCCTCGGCGTTCAGCTACCTCAACCTCGGCACCGTCAAGAACAAGGGCTTCGAGCTGGGTATCGACGGCGCGGTGAGCGAAGCGCTCAACGTGTTCGTCAACTACTCCTATCAGGCCGAGCCCGACCCGGATTTCGATCTCTCGGAGGTCAACCTGCCGCCCGTGAACCGCGTCAACCTCGGGTTCAACTTCACGCAGGGGCGCTTCCTTGGGAACGCCGTGCTGACCTATGTGGACGAGGCGTTCTGGCAGGACGTGCTCGACGCGCGCTTCCACGGCCCGACCGAGGCCTACACGCAGGTGAACGGCGCGCTCGGGATGCGCTGGGCCGACGGCAGGATCGTGACCACGATCAAGGCCATCAACCTGTTCGACGAAGAGATTCAGTCGCACATCTTCGGCGACATCCTGAAACGGCAGGTCATCGGCGAGGTGCGGATCACCTTCTGACGCCGGGGGACGGACACGCTCGGAGGGGGATCATGGGGCAGCCATGATCCCTCCTCCGACTGGTGGTCCGGCATTCAGGGCACCGGGACCAGATCGCCGCGGAAGGTGATGGTCCGGCCGTGCTGGACGCGCACGTCAAACACCAGGGTCTCGTACCCGGGCTTCCTCACCTCGATGCGGTATGCGCCCGTGTCGAGCTTCAGTGACTGGAAGATCCCGTCGAAGTCGTCCACGATGCCGGCGTAGTAGCCGTCAACCAGCACTTCGGCATCCTTCGGCGACACCTTCAATCGGACGCTCCCGACGTCGTAGCCGTACGGTCCGTTCCACCGGGGATAACCGCCGTACGCGCCGTAGCCCCCATGGCCGTACCCGTAGGGCGACCAGGCCCACGGGTCGTAGTAGAAGTAGCCCACCCCAAAGGCGCCGTAGCCGTACGGGGAATACCAGCGCGAACTCGGCGTGCGGTAGACGTAGACAGGTCGCGATGCCTGCGGGGGCGGCGAGACACGCCGGGTGGCCTGACCGACGACCGGCCGCCCTTCCCTGGGCCGCGAACGTGGAACGGCCTGACGCTCGCGGCCGCCGCCTGACGCCGCGCTGCCGCCGCCCGAAGGCGGCCGCCGCTGGGCCCGCGACTGGGACCAAGTCCGCTACTGCTCTACACGATGTCGCCGCGGCATCTC
>CAZNOC010000271.1:0-5601 GCA_964574545.1 uncultured Bifidobacteriaceae bacterium
TCAACCGCGTGTTCGGCTACTACATCGAGGTGTCGAAGTCGAACCTCCACGCCGTGCCGGACGACTACCTCCGCAAGCAGACGATCGCGGGGGGCGAACGGTTCGTCACGCCCGCGCTGAAGGAGTACGAGGAGAAGGTGCTCGGCGCCGATGAGCGCATCCTCGAGCGCGAGCTCGTGCTCTTCGAGGCCCTGCGCCAGAGGGTGTGCGCGGAATCGTCCCGCGTACTGGAGACCGCCAGGGCCCTGGCCGCGCTGGATGTGCTGGCCGGCCTGGCGGAGATCGCCACGGTGGCCAACTTCACGAAGCCGCACGTGCACGAGGGTGACGAGCTGGTGGCCATCGACGTACGCCACCCCGTGGTCGAGCGGCTCGCCGGCGGGACCTTCGTGCCGAACGATGTGTCGCTCAACGGCACGACGCAGCAGCTCATCATCCTGACGGGCCCGAACATGGGCGGCAAGTCCACCTACCTCCGGCAGGTGGCCCTGCTGTCGCTGCTCGCGCAGGCCGGCTCGTTCGTGCCGGCGCGCGAGGCCAAGCTGAGCCTCGTCGATCGAATCTACGCGCGCGTGGGCGCGTCCGACAACATCGCGCGGGGCCAATCCACGTTCATGGTGGAGATGCAGGAAACCGCCCACATCCTGAACGGCGCCACGTCCCGGAGCCTCGTCGTGCTCGACGAGATCGGGCGGGGCACGGCCACGTTCGACGGCTTGAGCATTGCGTGGGCGGTCGCCGAGCACCTTGCGACGAACGCCACGGCGCGGCCCAAGACGCTCTTCGCGACCCACTACCATGAGCTGACGGATCTCGCGGATGGCGTCGACGGCGTGGTCAACCATCACGTCGCCGCCCGCGAGTGGCAGGACGACATCATCTTCCTGCACAAGATCCTCCCCGGGCGATCCGACCGGAGTTACGGGATCCAGGTGGCGCGTCTCGCGGGGCTGCCGCCGCCAGTGATCGCGCGCGCACGCGCCATCCTGGGCGCGCTCGAGACCGACGAGCTGTCGCGGGGCGGAAGGCCGGCCTTGAGCGGAGCGCCGCCGGCGGCCCAGCAGCAGCTCGGGCTGTTTCAGGCGGTGGTCGAGGACCGGTTCCGGGACCGGCTGCGTGCGATCGACGTCGACCGGACCACCCCACTCGACGCACTGCGGCTGCTCGCCGACCTGCGCCGGGAGGCCGAGGCGGAGTGATGCGGCGTCCTCTGGCCAGGGCGCTCTGTGTCGCCGGCCTCCTGGCCGCGGTCGCCGCCTGTGGCGCAACGCAGGTCGCCGATCGCGACGTCATCACGGTGGCGGTGCCAAGCTCGCCCAACAGCTTCGACCCGCGCGTTGGCACCGACGAGGTCTCGCAGCGTGTCTACCAGCTCGTCTACGACAACCTGTTCAACCTCGACGAAGCGCTCCGCGTGTCGCCGGGGCTGGCCACCGGGTGGGAGACGCCCGACAACCGGACGTACCTCGTCCATCTGCGCGACGGCGTCACCTTCCACGACGGCCGGGCGTTCGACGCCGGGGATGTCGTCTACACGTTCGAGAGCCTCATCGACCCGGACTTCCTGTCCGCCCGCAAGGGCGCTTACCGGATGCTCGACCGCGTCGAGGCGGTGGACGCACGGACCGTGCGCTTCACGCTCAAGGAGCCGTTCGGATCGTTCCCCATCAACCTCGTGTTGCCCATCGTGCCGGCGGGCGCCGGCGACTCCCTCCGGCAGGCGCCGATCGGCACAGGACCGTATCGGTTCATCAGCTATGCGGTGGACGATCGCCTGGCACTCGCACGATTCGACGGCTACTGGCAGGGACCGGCGCGGAATACCGGGCTCGTGCTGAAGGTCGTGCCCGACGACATCATGCGCGGTCTCGAGCTGCGCAAGGGCACCGTCGATCTGGTCGTCAACGATCTGGCCCCCGACATCGTCTTCCAGCTCGCCGAGGACGACGAGCTCCAGGTCGTGGAGTCCCCTGGCACCGACTACGCCTATGTCGGCTTCAATCTGCAGGATCCCATCCTGTCCGACGCGCGCATCCGGCAGGCCATCGGTTACGCCATCGATCGCGAGGCCATCGTCGCGCACCTGAGACGAGGGCTGGCACGGCCGGCGGCCGGCATCCTGCCCGATGTGTCGTGGGCGTTCGAACCGGCCGTCTTCCAGTTCACGCACGATCCGGCGCGTGCCAGGGCGCTCCTCGACGAAGCCGGTTACTCGGACCCGGATGGCGACGGCCCGGCGCCTCGCCTCCGCCTGACGCTCAAGGTCTCGACAAACGAGTTCATCCGGTTGCAGGCGGCGGTCATCCAGCAGGATCTGAGGAAGGTGGGCATCGAGCTGGATGTGCGCTCGTACGAGTTCGCCACGCTCTACGCGGACGTGCTGCGCGGGCAGTTCCAGTTGTTCACGCTGCAATGGGTGGGTGTGTCCGACCCCGACATGCTGCGCCGGGTGTTTCACTCGGATCAGATGCCGCCCACGGGGTTCAACCGGGGGCACTACACCAATCCTGAGGTCGATCGCCTGCTCGATCAAGCCACCGTGGCGACCGATGACGCGACGCGGCGCGACGCATACGGTGCGGCACAACGCCTCATCGCCGAGGACGCGCCGTACATCAGCCTCTGGTACAAGACCAACGTGGCCGTGGCGCAGCCGTCGATCCGGGGCGTGCGTCTTTCGCCGTCCGCCGACTTCAGCTTCCTGCGCCACGTGACGCGGGTGCCCTGAGCCCGGCCTTCCCCTGCGGTACAATGCGCGCGTGCCCAAGTCATCCCGTTTCCTGAAGGCTCCGGTCCAGCCATTCGAGATCGTCGCCGGCGCCTCGGTGCAGGACGTGCTTGGGCGGATGGAGCGCATCTCGTTTCAGGGCCGGACGCTGGCTGCGGCCCATCGCGTGTGGCAGAGGATGCTTGGGGACCGGTGCCTGATCTTTCTGGGCCTCGCCGGTGCGCTGAGCGCGGGCGGGCTGCGCCTGGCCGTGGCGCATCTCATCCGGACGCGTGCCATCGACTGCATCGTGTCCACCGGCGCCAATCTCTATCACGACCTCCACGAAACGCGCGGCCGTCACCACTTCATCGGGTCGCCGGCGGCCGACGATACCGCGCTGGCCGCCGAACGCATCGATCGTGTCTACGACACGTTCGCGGATGAAGACGAGTTCGCCGACAACGACGAGTGGATCGCGCGATTCGCGCTCGATCTCGACCCGCGGCCCTACACGACGCGGGAGTTCCTCTATCGGCTCGGCGAGCGCCTCTGGCGCGACACTGAGGGCGACGGCATCCTCACGGCGGCGTTTCAGGCGGGTGTGCCGATCTACTGTCCGGCCATCGCCGACTCGTCGATCGGCATGGGCCTGGCGCAGGCCCGCCACTCCCATCCGGCCGCGGGCCACATCGACAGCATCGGAGACATCATCGAGTCGACGAACCTGGTGATCGGGCACCCACAGACGGCGTCGGTGGTCTTCGGCGGTGGTACCCCGAAGAACTTCATCAACCAGGCCGCCGTCGAGGCCGAGTACTTCTGCCCTGACGTGAAGGGCCACCGCTACGCCATCCAGATCGTGACCGACGTGCCTTTCTACGGAGGCGCCTCCGGCTCCACGCTCGAGGAAGCCGAGAGCTGGGGCAAGCTGGCCGCGGACGCTGATCGCGTCAGCGTGCGCGCGGATGCCACGCTGGCCGTGCCGCTGCTCGTCACCGCGCTCAGCGGCAGCGCACGGGAGCTGCTGTCGGATCGCGTCCGACCGGTGTTCTCTCACGAGGGAGGGCACCTCCATCTCAACGACACGCTCGTGTCCGCAGCGCGCTTCGCGAGTACCCATGAAACCTCCGCTTGATTACGACCACACCGCCCCGCTCCAGTTCCTCGGCACACGCCCCGTCGCGCCGTCCTTCGACGATGCGCGCGTCGTCATCCTGCCGGTGCCGCTGGAGCGTTCCACGTCGTATGTTCCGGGCACGCGGTTTGGTCCCCGTGAGATCCTGCTCGCCTCGACGCAGGTGGAACTGTTTGACGAGGAGCACGGCGTAGACGTGCATCCCGTCGGCATCTATACGCTGCCGGAGATGGAGTTCCACGACGGCGACCTCGCCGCGTGCGTGGCGCGCATTCGCCGGGTCGTGAGCGACATCGTCGAGCGGGGCAAGCTGCCGATCGTACTTGGCGGCGAGCATTCGGTGACGCCGCCCGTGGTGGGCGCATTGGCCCCGGCTCATCCCAGGCTGTCGGTGCTGCAGATCGACGCGCACAGCGACCTGCGCGAGCAGTACCAGGGCAGCCCGCACAGCCATGCCTGCGCGATGCGCCGATCGCTCGAGTTCGCGCCGGCGGTGCAGGTCGGCATCCGGGCCATGTCAGAGGAGGAGCGCGCCGCCCTGCCGGGCCTGCAGACCCGCGTGTTCTACGACTGGAACATGCGCGACGATGCGGGGTGGATGGATGCGGTCGTCGAGGCGCTCGATGACGAGGTGTACATCACCGTGGACGTTGACGGGATGGATCCGGGGATCATGCCCGCGACGGGCACGCCCGAACCGGGTGGCCTGACGTGGCCTGAGATGCTCGGGCTCCTGCGTCGCGTGTTCGCCCGGCGCACCGTCGTCGGCTGGGACGTGGTGGAGCTGAGCCCGAACGGCATGCACGCGCCGAACTTCCTCTGCGCGCGCCTGATCTACAAGATGCTGGGCTACAAGTTCGCGCGCGAGTTCAGGACGGCTTGATCTTCTCGAGCGCCTGCCGCGCCCCTGGCGCGAACGGCGAGTCCGCGTGCTGTTCGACGATCGTCGTGAGCGTGGTACGTGCCTCGTCGAGCTGGCCGGCGAGCTGGTAGGCGCGTGCGAGTTCCATCAACACGCCCTCGACCGGCACCTGGGCATCCGGCGTGGCGACGAGCGACGTGTAGGTGGAGATGGCCTCGTCGTACCGGCCCGCCTGCACATGGGCTTCGGCCTTGCCGAGCTGCGCGGTCCTGGCCATCACATCGCTTCCGGACATGAGCTGGTCGTAGTGGCCGATGGCCTCGTCGATGCGCCCCAACCCCACCAGCACCGAGGCCGCATGAAAGCGCGCCGTGCGGCCCGACGCGGTGGCGGGATAGGCGTCCGCGGCCTCGAGAAACTTCGGCAGGGCGGCTTCGAGCCGCGCGCGATCGCTCGGGAAGGTCCCGGGTATCTGCCCGGTCATCGTCGGCTGATCGGGAGTGGTGGAGGGCGCCGGCGGCATCACGCGTGACTCGTACGTCACCATCGCCTGCGTGAGCGACGTGCGCGCCTGGTTCTCGATGGAAGCCTGCCAGGCCATGTAGGCGGCGACGCCGACGATGGCGAGCGCGGCAGCGCCGAGCACGAATCCGACCGTCCGCGCGTTATCCGCGAGCCAGTGCTGCGCGCGGCCGAGCGCCAGCGCGAGGTCGTTCTCCTTGAGATGATGCCGTTCAGAGGTCTTCATTCACTTCCTCACACCGCGTCCGCGCGGTCTGCTCACATTCACACCCGCCCGCCCGCCGTTCTGTGCTCGTTCCCGGCCGGCAGCGCGGGGAATGGTGCGCCCGGCAGGAATTGAACCTGCGACCCCCCGCTTAGGAGGCGGGTGCT
>CAZNOC010000272.1:0-5591 GCA_964574545.1 uncultured Bifidobacteriaceae bacterium
AACGCGAACATCCCGTTGAAGCGCGCCAGGCAGTCCGCACCCCATTCCGCGTACGCCTTGAGCACGACTTCGCTGTCGGTGCGAGACCGGAACTGCCATCCCTTCGCAGCGAGCTCCACGCGTAGCTCGCGGAAGTTGTAGATCTCGCCGTTGTAGACGATCACGTAACGGCCGTCCTCGCTGGCCATCGGCTGATGACCAGCCGGCGAGAGATCGATGATCGCGAGCCGCCGATGCCCCAGGCCGATGGGGCCGTCCACGAAGTGCCCCTGGCCGTCGGGGCCGCGGTGCGCAACGGCGTCGGTCATCCGCTGCAGCGAGGCATGCTCGGCAGCGGCGCCGTCGAGATGAACGATGCCCGTGATGGCGCACATGGTCAGAGGTGCCGAAGGTGCCCGGGCACTACGTACGGACCGCGGCGCGCTGAGCCATCCGCCAGTCCACCACCGACTGCAGCCCCTCCCGCAGCGGCATGGTTGCCCTGAAGCCAAGGAGCCGTTCGGCCTTGTCCGTGCTGCCAATCCGGTGGGTCACGAAGCTCTGTGCCTCGGGGCGATAGTCGATCTCGAGGCTTGCCCCGGTCAACTCCAGCAGCATCTGCACCAGCTCGTTGATGCTGGTCCCGAGTCCCATCCCGATATTGAAGTGCTCATCGGCGCACTCGGCCTTCATCCCGAGGATGTTCGCCCGCGCGACGTCGCCCACGTGGATGAAGTCGTAGACCTGGCTCCCGTCCCCGAAGACGACCGGCCGTTCGCCCGCGAAGATCCGGTCGAGCACCTTCATGATCACGCTCACGTAGGTCCCCTCGTAGTCCATGCGGGGGCCGTAGATGTTCATGTACCGCATGCCGATGAACGGCAGGCGATGCTGCTCGTACATCGCCCGGAGCATCTGCTCGTTGGCGATCTTCGTGGCGCCGTACGTCGTGCGGTTGTTCAGCGGGTGCTCCTCGGTCATTGGCGTCACGACCGCATTGCCGTAGACCGACGCCGACGACGAGTACACGATGCGCTTCACGCCGGCGGCGCGGCAGGCCTCGACGACGTTCCAGGTGCCGATCGTGTTCACCTCCCACGCGCTGCGGGGCTCGTTGACACACTCGCCCAGCCAGAGCGAGGCCAGCAGGAACACGCCATCGACCCCCGCCATCTCCTGGGCGAGCCGGTCACGATCGGTCATGGACGCATTGACGATGCGCACCTTGGGCGAGCGTGCCGCCGCCGCGAGGTTCTCGGTCGTGCCACGCACGAAGTTGTCGTAGACGACGATCTCCGACACCGGTTCGTCGATGAGCTGATCCACGATGTGCGAGCCGACGAGGCCGGCGCCGCCGATGAGCATGATGCGTTTACCTGTCAGATCCATAACTCTCCCGTCGTCAAGTACCTTCCCGTCACATCCGGGCCCGCAGGCTGTCCACACAGCGATCGGCCGCGTGCCCGTCCCAGAAGGGGATCGGTTTCGCCGCATGCGGGCGCGCCACCGCCTGCCCGGCCTGCTCGGCGATCGCGCCACGCGCGATCAGGCGGTTGGTGCCCAGCGTCACGGTCACGGGGCGCTCCGTGCTGTCCCGCACGGTCAGGCAGGGAATGCCCAGGTAGCTCGTTTCCTCCTGCACGCCGCCCGAGTCGGTGATCACCGCGGCGCCGCCCCTCACGAGGCTCATGAACTCGACGTAGCTGAGCGGCGGCAGCAGCCGTACGCCCGCCGACTCGAGCCTCCCGTCGAGGCCGAACGCCTTCAGCCGGGCAAGCGTCCGCGGATGAACAGGGAACACGACCGGCACGTCCCCCTGGAGCGCCACGAGCTGCCCGACCACCTCGGTCAGCGGCTCCACCGTGTCCACATTCACCGGCCGGTGCATCGTCACCACCACGTAGGGCGCCGTCAACGCAAAGCGCGCGGGCGCGCCGGCCTTGTCGATCGCGGTCTCGAGCAGGCAGTACGCGTCGATCATGGTGTTGCCGACGAGTTCGATGCGGTCCTTCGGAATGCCCTCCTGGAGGAGGTTCTCGTCGCCGTCGGCGGAGGGCGTCCAGAGGAGATCGGCCATTCCGTCCACCGCCACGCGGTTGATCTCCTCAGGCATGCCGCGGTCGCGGCTGCGCAGGCCGGCCTCGAGGTGCGCCACCGGCAACCCCAGCTTGCGCGCGGCCAGGCACGCGGCCAGCGTGGAGTTCACATCACCCGCCACCACCACCCAGGCCGGACGATCCTCGAGGCACGCGGCCTCGTAGGCGACGAGCACGGCGGCCGTCTGCGTCGCATGCGTGTCGCCGGACGCCCGCAGCTGGATGTGCGGCTCCGGCAGCCCGAGATCCCGGATGAAGACGTCCGACATGTCGGCGCTGAAGTGCTGGCCGGTGTTGACGAGCACGGGCTCCGCCCATCCGCTCCGGGCGAACGCGTGGTAGAGCGGCCCGATCTTCATGAAGTTCGGCCGCGCACCCGCCACGAGGTGGATGCGCGCCTTCGCCTGAGTGTTCGCCGTGCCGTCGTGTAGGGTCATAAGGAGGTCTTGTCGCGGGGGTTGAGAAGTGAGGCGCGCGTCAATCCGACACGCGCGCCAGGCGGCCGTCCCCGTCCGTCGCGTAACGCGCGCCGCACGCGTCGCACGCGGCGTCCGCAGGCGGGCTCACGCCCGCCGCCAGCTTCACGCCGCACTCGCACATCCAGCCGGCAATGCGGCCGGGGTTGCCGACGACGAGCGCGTAGTCGGGCACGTCCTTCGTCACGACCGCGCCGGCGCCGATGAAGGCGTAACGGCCGATGTCGTGGCCGCACACCACGGTGCAGTTGGCGCCGAGGCTCGCGCCCCTGCCCACCTGCGTCCGCCGGTACTCGTCCTTGCGCGCCACATGGCTGCGCGGGTTCACCACGTTGGTGAACACCATCGACGGTCCGCAGAACACGTCGTCTTCCAACACGACACCCGTGTAGATGGACACGTTGTTCTGCACCTTCACGTTGCGGCCGATCACCACGCCGGGAGAGATCACCACGTTCTGGCCGATGTTGCAGCGCTCGCCGATCACCGCGCCCGGCATGACGTGGCAGAAGTGCCAGATCTTCGTGCCCGCCCCGATCGTGCACCCCTCGTCCACGTAGGACGACTCGTGCACGAAGTAAGGGGGGGTCATGCCGTCACCTTCGGCGTCACCGCGGCGCGAAGGGCGTCGGCGGCCATGGCGCCCGTGATCGGCGCCTGGCGGATGCGATGGGACAGCTCGATGGACGGCCGCGCCTCGTCGAGGCCGAAGCCCCGGCCGGCCAGCACCTCCTCATAGACGCGCGTGTGAAGGTCCGTGAAGCCATCGCTGAACTCGAGCTGCTCGCCGTCCACCGTGATCGACCGGAACGTCGTGCGCTTGCCCGGCTCCGGCGCGAACGGCAGGTCGGACGATTCCGCCGAGAGGTACCACCGCACGTCGGCGTTGGCCAGCACCAGCGTACCGGCTGCGCGCTTGCCCTCACGCAGATGGACTTCCGACCGCTCGACGTCCCCGAAAAGCCAGACGAGCAGGTCGAAGAAGTGGATGCCGATGTTGGTCACGATGCCGCCGGAGCGCTCCTCGATGCCCTTCCACGACACATCGTACCATCGGCCGCGCGCCGTCAGGTACGCGAGCTGGACGACGTAGCGCCGGCCCGGCTCCTGGCGCAGCCGCTCCCGGAACGCCGCGAGCGCCGGGTGCAGCCGGAGCTGCAGCACGGTGTAGATGCGCTGGCCGGTCTCCTGCTCGAGCTCCCGGAGCCCGTCGAGGTTCCACGGGTTGATGACGAGCGGCTTCTCGCAGATCGCATGCGCTCCAACACGCAGCGCCAGGCGCATGTGCGCGTCGTGGAGGTAGTTGGGCGAGCAGATCGACAGGTAGTGCACACGGTCGGCCTCCGGGCCCCGGCGCAGCTTCTCGAGGTGGCGGTCGAAGCGCTCGAACTCCGTGAAGAAGCGCACGTCGAACGCATACCGATCGAGTACTCCCACCGCGTCATGCGGATCGACGGCGGCCACAAGGCGGTTGCCTGTATCGGCGATCGCCTTCAGGTGCCTTGCCGCCACGAAGCCGGCCACGCCGGTGATCGCGAAGTTCCTCGGACTCGTGCTCATGCGTGCTCCTCCGCCACCGAATCCGTCGCGCGGGCCCGGTCGTTCACCGCCGACGCCAGCACCGCGGCCAGCCGGGGCGCCGTGACGTCCAGCGAGTAGCGTGCTTCGATCGTCCGGCGTCCCGCCTCCGCCATCCGTCCGCGCAGCACGGGATCCGACAGCAGCCGTCCGAGCTTCTCGACCCACTCGGCGGGGGTGGCCGCCAGGAAGCTGTTGACGCCGTCCTCGACGATCTCCCTGTTGACGCCCACGTTCGCCGCGACCACCGGCACGCCGCACGCCATGCACTGAATGGCCTTGAACCCGCACTTCCCCCGCGACCAGTCGTCGTCCGGCAGCGGGTAGACGCCGATGTCGCACGTGTTGAACAGGCTGACCTCGTCGGCCAGCGACCACGGGACCTCCTGGACGTCGATCCCGGGCATCCGCACGGGCCGCCCGGCGCCGCTCACCTTCAACACGAACCGGTGGCGTGCCGCGGCCTGCCGCAGCACGTCCGCCAGCGACTCCAGATAGGGATACGTGGTCGGACTGCCGATCCACCCGACGACCGGCACGGCGTCACCGCCCGGGCGATGGGCGGCCGGCACGAAGCGGTGCGTATCGACGACGGTGGGGATCACGGTGACGGCGTCATTGTAGCGGCGCGCGTAGCCGGCCAGAAACTCGTTGCCGACGACCACCCGCGCGCTCAGTCGAAGTACCGACGCGACGCGACCGGGGTTCTTCAGGAACGAGACGGCCCTGTTGGCCTCGCTCACGTTCGGCAGGAAGATGGCGTCGTCGAAGTCGTACACGATGGGGATGCCCCGCCGGGCGATCAGCCGCTCGATGATGGGCGGGCCCAGCGGAATCGCCTCGCGATACAGCAGGACCAGGTCGTAGTTGTCGATTCCTCCAAGCTCGCGAAAGCGACGCCGGGCCAGCGTGAGGAATGTCGCGGCCTTCCTCACGTAGTGACCGGGCCGGTACACGAGCCGGAAGAACTCCGGGGTGTAGAACGAGCTGATCGTGACGTCGAACCCCGCCTCCCGCAGGAACGGCAGGTACTGCGCGACGCGGAAGCGGCATCCCGCGCCCTCCTCGGGGATGGGCGACAGCGCGAGCACCCGAATCGGCCGGCGGCCGGTCATGGCGTCCGGGACGGCTCGCCCGGGTCCGGCCACCACGCTATCAGCGCGCCGACCGCGGCCGCGAGCGCGGGAGGCACCATCCACAACCATCCGGGTGGGCCACCTTGCCACGCCGCCAGGCCGACGTGCGTGACGGCCGCAACGAGGAGCGTTGTCCCGCACGTCACGCGCCGGTGGGACGATGCGAGCTGGCGCCAGCGCGTCTCGAACCCCCGCGCCGTTCGTACCAGCCCCGAAGACTCCCATGCTCGCCGTCCGAAATCGAGTGCCGCGTCCAGCGTTCGCACGATCCAGCTCGCTGCCACGACGCTCGCGACCCGAGTGTCGTCGGACGATGCGGCGGCAGT
>CAZNOC010000273.1:0-5545 GCA_964574545.1 uncultured Bifidobacteriaceae bacterium
CAGCCCGCCGGGGTTGTACGGCGATGGCGTCTCGAGGTGCGCCATCTCCACGTCGGGCACATCGGTGGCAAGCGGGAGAAGGTAGTCCATCAGCGACGCATTCATGAGCTGCCCTTCCGGGCTGAACACGAGCTGCTCGTAGAAGGCGTTGCCAATCCCGTGCGCCACACCACCCTGGATCTGCCCTTCGACGATCATCGGGTTGATCAGGGTGCCGCAGTCGTGGACGACCACGTAGCGCAGGATGCGGACCATGGCCGTCTCGGGATCCACTTCGACCGTCATGGCGTGCACGCCGCTCGCCGTGCTGCCGCGGTCGGGGCCGAAGTACGCCGTGGCCTCGAGTCCCGGCTCCATCCCGCCCTTCACGGCGCCCCTGAGGGGGTTCGCCTGCACGGCGAGGTCTCCGAGGGCGATGCCGTTCGCCGGATCGCCCTCGACGAACACGCGTCCCCCCGCGAGCACCAGGGTCGCGGTCTCCACGCCAAGCGTCCGGCCGGCCAGCGCCAGGATCTTCTCGCGCACGGCCAGGGCGGCGGACCGGCACGCCGTGCCGGCCACCACGGCGCCACGGCTCGCGAACGTCCCGGTGCCCCAGTTGAACTGCCGCGTGTCTCCGGTCACGACGCTGACGTGCTCCACGTCCACCCCGAGCGCGTCGGCCACGAGCTGCGCGAACGCGGTGTAGTGCCCCTGGCCCTGCGTGCCCATTCCGCTGGCCACCCGCACCCGCCCGCTCGGCTCCACCGTGACACGCGCGCCCTCGTACGGGCCAATCCCCGTCCCTTCCACGTAGCCCACGATCCCGATACCGACGTGCCGTCCCGCCGCCCGGAGCGCCGTCTGCTCTCCCCCCAGAAACGCGTCGTACCCAATCATCTCCGCCGCTTTCTCGAACGCCGGCAGGTAGTCGCCGCTGTCGTACACCAGCGGGTTGAAGTCCTGGAAGATGATCTCGTGGTTGTACGGGAAGTCCTCCGGCTTCAGGAGGTTCCGTTTGCGGATCTCGACGCGGTCGATCCCGAGTTCACGGGCGGCCAGATCCAGCAGGCGTTCGACGACGAAGATGCCGTGCTGGCGGCCGGCACCACGCACGGGCGTCACCGTCGGCTTGTTGGTGAAGACGGCCGTGAAGTGACTGTCGTAGCTCGGGACATCGTACAGCCCCAGCATGGTGCACTGCGTGTTGATGGGCACCGTGAGGCCGTACGGATCGTACGCGCCGGTGTCGTGCAGGAACACGTCCTTCAGGCCCAGAATGCGCCCGTCGGCCGTGAGGGCCATCTCCGCGTCGTGCACCTGGCCGCGCTCCTGGGTCGTGCCGCCGAAGTTCTCGCTGCGGTCCTCGGTCCACTTCACCGGACGGCCCAGGCGCATCGCGGCCCACGGCACGAGCACTTCCTCCGGATAGAACATCATGATCTTCGGGCCGAAGCCGCCGCCGATGAACGGCGCGATCACGTGCACCTGCGACTCGGCCAGCCCCAGCCGCGCCGCCAGGCCGTTCCGAATGGGGATCGGCGCCTGCGTCGTGTCCCAGACCGTCAGCGTCTCGGCCTGCCGGTCCCACTGCGCCGCGACCGCGCGGTTCTCGATCGCGACGGCAGCCCCGCGGTCGTAGTGGAAGCGCCGGCGGATCACGACATGCGCCTCGTCGCGCGCGCGTGCGTAGTCACCCTTCCGCTGGTGCACGATGGCCGCAGCATTCGAGTCGAGTTCCTCGTGCACGCGGGGCGCGTCCGCCGCCATCGCGGCGTCGAGACCCACGACGGCATCAAGCGGCTCGACGTCTACGACGATGTCGGCCAGCGCGTCCTCGGCCAGGTAGCGGCTTTCGGCCACCACCATCGCGATGGGCTCTCCGACGTGCCTGAGCGTGTCCCTGGCGAGCGGCCCTTGCGTGCATGTGTGGAACACGGCGCCTGGCACCGGCGGCGGCGGCACGAGCAGCGGCCCCTTCTGCCAGTAGTCCCCAAGGTCCTCTGCCGTGTAGATGGCGACGACACCGGGACACTGGCGCGCGGCCTCGACGTCCACGCCCTTCAGCCGCGCGTGCGCATGGTCGCTCCGCAGGAACGCCACGTGCAGCATCCCCGGCACGTGCACATCGTCCACGAACAGTGCGCGGCCCGTCAGCAGCCGGGCGTCTTCGTTGCGGACGACGCGGGTGCCGACGTATGGTGTCATGCGGACCCCCGCCTCTCGGGATGTGCTGCCGCCGCCGCGCCGGCCTGGATTGCCTTGACGATGTTCGTGTAGCCCGTGCAGCGGCAGAGGTGGCCGGACAGCGCTTCGCGGACAGCCGCCTCGTCGGGCGATGGGTGATCGCGCAGGAACGCCGTCATGCTCATCAGGATGCCCGGCGTGCAGAAGCCGCACTGAAGTCCGTGTGATTCCCGAAAGGCCGCCTGCAGCGGGTTGAGGGCGCCATCGTCCGCCGCCAGGCCCTCGACGGTTGTGACGGCCGCACCATCGGCCTGCACCGCGAACATCAGGCACGACCGCACGGGCTCCCCGTCGATGAGCACGGTGCACGCACCGCAGACCCCGTGCTCGCACCCGACGTGTGTGCCCGTCAGGCCGAGGTCCTGCCGCAGGAAGTCGCTCAGGAGCAGGCGGGGTTCAACGGCACGGACGTACGCGATACCGTTCACGACGAGACGCACGGATACCGGTTCGATGGTCAGCGGCTGCCTCCGAAGGCGTCACTACACCAGAGGCGTAACCGAATTTCAAGGAGCAACCGTCGCTGTCTCAAAGGACACGGCGAGCGACCGCGTGCTCCACTGCGCTGGACCATGACGTTGACCTCCCCGCCCCTGCGGTCCGGCGGCGCGTGGCTGCGGTCTGGAGCGGTCGTCCTCCGCACGGTACTCGGGAGGGCCTTCCAGCTCGTTGAGCCGGCGTCGGTCTGCCGCCAGCGCGCGCCATCCGAACCGCTTGGCGCGAGTGATGCCTGGCCGGAAGGTTCGTAGGGGCGCCGACCGGGCATGGTGGCCCTCCGGTGCTGGCAGCCGCAGATGATCCGGGGCTCATCCCATCCCAGCGCCTTCGCCCCAATGCGGCGCCTCGCCATCCGCAATGCGCCGTGCGACGTAGTCGATGATGCGGTCGTCCTGGTAGTACTGCTGGTGCAGGAGGCCGACATCGGTGAACACGATCCTGACCGTATCGAGGAGCGAGGCGCGCCGGGCCGGGTCCAGGGCTCCGCCCAGCGTGACGACGTCGATGCGGTTGGTCGCCGTGAGCCGGTGCGCGATGTCGTCCTCGATGGCGTTCGGCACGACAACCGTCTCGACCTCTGCCGGGACGCAGCCCGTGCAGGATGGTCGGAATGCGGTAGCGAGCACGTCCATGCCGGGCACGCTGCCGGCAGCGGCGCGTACACCGACAAGGATGGCGAAACGCGTGACCACGGCCGACAGCCATGACGGCAGGCCGAGCAGCATGTCGATGGGCTTCAGCAGCATGTACAGCGCGGCGACGACCCACGCCGCCAAAGTCAGGGTGTGAAGGGTCGTGTGCTTCCACAGGTCGTACCACGATCCCGGACTTCCCGGCTCGACGGACGGCGATCGTCCGAACAGCCGCGAGGAAGGGCCTGAATCCGTGGCCTGCGGCGCAGCGATCGCAGACTGGCGGATGCGCTCGGCCTCCTCGTCGAGCGGCTGGAGGAACAGCGAGGCCAGCCGCGGCAGGCGCGAAAGCAGCAAGGGCTTGAGGGGTGGACGGTAGGGACGGAACGCGACGATCAGGAGCAGCGCGCAGACGCTGCCCAGCAGCGGGACCCGGTACGCCAGCCTCGTGAGGCGTTCGGCGGCCGCGCACACTGAGTGGTTCCACGCGTTGGACGCGTGCGCGCGGCTCCTTCCGACGGCGTTCGAGGCGCGGGCGACGGCGCGGTCGTACCAACCATGCGCGGCGCTTGATGTCTGATCGGGCTGCGCGGTGGACCGAACGGCAGGGCCACCCAGCAGGTCGCGCAGGTACTCGTGCGGTGCAGCGGCGAGGGCCGCGCACCCGCGCAGCAATCTGATGGCCTCGTCCTGGCGAAAGCACAAAAGAGTGGCCGGCGCATCTTCGGAACTGGCTTCGCTCGTGCGCGCGTAGTGCCACAGCCAGTAGATCGCACCAAGCGCGAAGAGGCCAAAGAGGTAGGCCACGACGTCTCGCGTCCGAGCTTCCGTCCCGAGTGTCTCCACGAGCCACACTACGGGCAGGAAGACCGCCGGCAGCGCAATCAGCACGGGCCAATTCACGCGCGACGCCCAGCGCCGCCACGGCGCGCGGTCGGCGAAGTGCAGGAACGGAGTGCCGAGGCAAACCACGGCGCCGAGCTTGTACCGCGGCTGGTTCAGGAACCGCAACGCGCGCCGCACCACGTTGCCGCCGTGGCTGTGCGCGACAAGATGAATGCGCCGGATGGCCTGCTCGCGCTGGAGCTGGCGCAGGTGTTCGGCCAGCGCGTAGGCGGCGCGCCGCCGCTCGACCTCCGAGTTCTCGCCGCTCCAGCTGCGCCAGGGCGGGAACCGCCGGCCTTCCAGGCTTCGGTAGGACTCCAGGAGGTCCAGGACCCAGTGGTGACAGCGCGCGGGGCTGCCGTGCCGCTCGAGTGCGGCGTCGAGGGCCTTGGGAAACGAGCCACCCGGCTGCCACCAGGTCGGCAGGTCCGACGCGGGAGGATCCTTCGGATTCGCGAACGTCCCGTGTACGACGAGCACGACCTCGAACGACTCCCCTCTCAGGATCGGGGCGTCGAGACGGGGCGCGCGCGCCTCGACTGCGGGCGGTGTCGATCGCAACGCGTCCCGGTGGCGTCTGATGGACACGTGCCCTCGCTTCGCCGGCGCTCGCCGGGGCGCCCCCCGCGGTCCGGCCAGTCACCCAATCGCGTGGCCGTGGGGAGGCAGGCCCAGACGCGACGGGCCCATGATCGGCGTGGGCCGCACGAGGTGTCAAGCCGGCTGACGGCTGGACGGGAGAGCCGACGCCCGTCGCGGATTGAAGTGAGCCGCACAGTCGTCCAGCTTGTCCGGGACGTCATCGTCCATGTCGGCTGGCACGCCGATCGACGAGTACCTTGACCCACCGCCAGGGCGGACACGAGCGTGTGCCGCGCCAGGCCTTCCCCACTCGTCGCGCCGGACCCGGGTGAGGACGCCATACCGGCCGGCCGCAACGCCCACACCGGAGGCCGCCGGACAGCACGCGCCCGTTCAACTTAGGTGCGTGCGAGCGGTGAGCGGGGCACGATCCCGGAGCGGACGCGGCCACCCGGCGGCTGCTGGTGTGGCTCAGCGCGCCGTGACCGCCGGCAGGCGGGCGGTGACGATGCGCTGCACTTCGTCGAGGGCGTGCGCCAGGGCCGCGGTCACCGCGGCGCGGTCGTCGGGGCCGAGGGCCGTCAGCGCGCTGTGCGCCTCGTTGGTGCGGCTGCGCAGTCCGATCGTGAGGTGGTACTGGGACGTGTCGTCGAGATACCGCTCCAGTGCGATCTCCATCAGCCTTCCTCGCCGGTCCGGAGCCGGATCGCATCGTCCACCAC
>CAZNOC010000274.1:0-5529 GCA_964574545.1 uncultured Bifidobacteriaceae bacterium
CAGGGGATCGCCGAGAAGGCGCGGCTGACGTACGAGTTCATGGACTACTCCCTGCACCTCTACCGGGAGGTCCGGCAGCATCTGCGGGAGGCGCTCCAGGAATGCGCGGCGGCGAACCGGCGCGTGGCGATCTACGGGCGTGGCGAGGCGGCGGAGCTGGCGTACCTGTCGCTGAAGGAGTCCGGACTCGACCCCGTCGCCGTCTTCGACCAGGCGGGCGGTGGCGAGTTTCTCGGCATGCCGGTGCAGCCCATCTCCGAGCACACCGCCGTGGACTACGACCTTATCATCGTCGCCACGCTCGAGCCGCCGGCGCCCCACCTGGCGGAACTCGAGCGCCACGGCGTACTGCGGCAGAAGCTGTTTCCACTGAGACGCGACCCGGCTCCGAAACGCAGTCGTGCCACCGCCGGACCGGTGCGCACGGCCAACGGCAGGCAGCACGAACAGGACCTGTGAGGCGAGACACGAAGATGGCTGTGACGAACAAACGCATACTGATTACCGGCGGCGCCGGGTTTATCGGGTCGCACCTGGTGGAGCGCCTCATCGCCGAGAACGAAGTGGTGGTGTACGACAACCTCCACCGCAACGCGCTGCAGTTCGCGCACCTCGACGGGCACGCCCACCTGCGCTTCATCAGGGGCGACGTGCTCGACTACGACGACACGCGCCGCGCCGTCGAGGGCTGCCAGCTCGTGATCCACTGCGCCGCCATCGCGGGCGTGTACACCGTTGACCGCAGCGCCGTGCGCACGATGGAGGTCAACCTGCTGGGGACGCATCAGGTCGTCAAGGCGGCGCTCGACGTCGGCGTGGAGCGCTTCGTCGAGTTCTCGACGAGCGAGGTGTACGGGCCCTTCACGCACAAGGGCCGCGAAGACGAGGCCACCACCATCGGCCCGATCGGGGAGAGCCGGTGGGTGTACGCGGCAAGCAAGCTCGCGTCCGAGCACCTGTCCTACGCGCACTTCAAGGAGGACGGGCTGCCGCTGGCGATCGTGCGGCCCTTCAACGTCTACGGGCCGCGCCAGGTGGGGGACGGGGCCATTCGCGGCATGGCGCTGCAGGCGCTGCGCAACCTTCCGATCACGCTGTACAACGACGGGACGCAGATCCGGTCGTGGTGCTTCGTGGACGACTTCGTGGACGGCGTGCTCCGGTGCCTGGAGCGGCCCGAGGCCGTGGGCCAGGCCTTCAATCTCGGCAACCCGCAGGGCACCGCGACCAACTTCGAGCTGGCCCACCTGATCCTGCGCCTGACCAACTCCTCGTCCGAGATCGTCTTCAAGCCGCATCCGGGACCCGAAGTGGACCTGCGCGTGCCCTCGATCGAAAAGGCGATGACGCTGCTCGACTATCGTCCGACCATCTCGCTCGAAAAGGGCGTGATGCAGGCCATCGAGTGGTACCGCGCGCATCTCGACCTGCTGACCGCGAAGGTGTGATGCGCGTAGTCGTGACCGGCGCGTCCGGGTTCATCGGCAGGAACGTCCTGCTGCGGGCCCCTCGTGACTGGGACATCATCGCGGTGGCCCACCGTACGCCAGGCCTGGACGCGTTTGCCGCCGCTCACGGGCTTGCGCACGTGCGCGCGGTCCAGTGCGATCTCCTCGACCCGCGTGCGGTGGACGCGCTGGCGCAGGAGGTCGGCGGCCGCGCCGACGCCGTGCTGTACCTCGCCGCCAACGGCGACCCTGCCGCGTCCGCCGAGCGGCCCAGGTGGGATCTCGACTCGAACACGGGCGCGTTCGTGACGTTTCTGGAGCACTGTCCGGCCAGTCACGTGGTGTTTGTCTCCTCCGGCGCCGTCTACGACGGCCTGGAGGGCACGGTCACGCCCGACACGCCGGTGTCGCCCCTTTTGCCCTACGCCATCTCCAAGTACGCCTCGGAGCAGTACCTCCGCTTCTTCGTCGAGCGGCGGGGGAGCGTGGACTCGGGGATCAGCGTGCGCTTCTTCGGCGCGTACGGCCCCCACGAGGCGCCCCGGAAGATCACCACCCGCTGGCTGCAGGCCATGGCCGGGGGGCAGCGGGAGTTCGTGGTGCGCGGGGACGGCGAGAACCTGATCGACTTCATGTACGTGGACGATGCGGTGGACGGGTTCCTGGCGCTCGTGCAGGCGCGGGGGCAGTCGGCGGTCGTGGACTTCGCGTCCGGGGCGCCCGTCACCGTGAACGAAGTGGTGGGGGGCATGGCGAGGACGCTCGGCGTCGAGGTGACTGTTCGACACGAGGGACAGGTCGCCGAGTACATCCGGTTCCGGAGCGGCGACACGTCGATGCACGAGCGCTTTGGCATCACGCCGGTCGTGACGTTTGATGACGGGCTGCGGCGCCTTGCAGGGTTTCTCGCGGCGGGCCGAGGGCCGAATGCCGAGAGCTGAAAGCGGAAAGCCGAAAGCCGAAAGCCAACGGCTTTCTCTCCTGGAGCGCATGTGACCCCAACTAGACCCCGGATCGTGGTGCTTGGCGCCGGTCCCGCCGGCATCGCCGCGGCATGGCGGCTGTCCGAGCTGGGATACCCGGTGACGGTCATCGACCGCGACCCCGCCGTCGGCGGGATGGGCAAGACGATTGCCGTCGGCCGCTACCACGTGGACTACGGCCCGCATACCTTCCACGTCAGGGAGACCGACGAGAGCCGCGAGGTGCTGGCGTCGATCACGAAGTTCTTCGGCGAGGACCCGTTGATCCTCACGAGGGGCACGCGCGTGCTGCTGCAGGGCAAGGAGTACGTGTACCCGCTCGAGATGCTGCAGGTGCTGACGGGCGTCAATCCCCTGCTCTCGATCCGCATCGTCTTCGACTACGTGGTGGCGACCCTGAAGACCACCTTCTCGCCACCCCGCAAGGAGGACTCCTTCGAGGAGTGGGGCGTGCGGAACCTTGGCCGCACCCTCTACGACCTCTGCTTCGGGATCTACTCGGCACGCGTGTGGGGACTGCCGACGAGTCAGATTTCGTCGAAGCAGGCGCAGCGCGTCGCGAAGCTCAATCTGAAGAACATCATCCTCAGGACGCTGGGGATCAAGGCCGATCCGGCGACGTACTTCACGAAGTACATGTATCCGCGAAAGGGCATCAGCCAGCTCTTCGAGGGGATGAGCGAGGAGGTGCGTCGTGCCGGCAACCAGGTGCTGCTCGACTCGACCGTGGTGCGGGTCGAACGAGAGGGCGACCGCATCGCGCGCGTCGTCTACTCCCGGGAAGGCCAGGAGCACATCGTCGAGTGCGACATGGTGCTCTCGACGCTGCCCCTGCCGGCGCTCGTCGAGATGACCACGCCGGCGCTTCCCGAGGAGGTGCGGGCGCACGCGCGCTGCCTCAGGTACCGGAGCCTGAAGCTCATCTACATCGCGCTGAAGCGCCCGCGGATGACCGACTACCACTGGGTGTACCTGCTCGACGAGCACTTCCGCGTCAACAGGCTGTCGGAGCAGAAGAACGTCAGCCCGCATATGGTGCCGGACGATTCGACGGTGCTCTGCATCGAGCTGTCGCTCTGGCGCGACGAGGCGCTGTGGGAGGCCTCTGACGAGGACATCTACCGGCTTGCGCTGCGCGACCTGATGAAGATGGGGTACGACGTGACGGAGGACGAGGTGATCGAGTACCACATCACCGACATCCCGACGGCCTACCCGGTGTACGAACTCAATTTCGAGGACCATCTGATTCCCGTGCTCGAGGGCGTCCATGCCGTGCCCAACCTGCTGACGCTTGGCCGCCACGGGCTGTTCCTCAACAACAGCATGGACGACAACGTCCTGCTCGGCATGAAGATCGCCGAACACATCGAGGCGCGCGGGACCGACGACAGCCAGGCCTGGAAGACCGAGATGCTGGCGTTCATGGAACTGAGGTTTCAGGGGAAGTGAGGTCAGGGCCGTCGGCGGGTGCGAAGGCGGTCGAACAGGCTCGTCGCGCCGATCGCGGCGAGGATCAGCACCAGCGGTTTGACGGGCAGCGACTGGCGCGCCTCGCACAGCAGCGGCAGATGAACACCGGTCACGTACACGAGCGGCAGCGCCAGCAGGACGGCCTCCAGCCACCGGCCCCGGCGCCCGAGCGCCATGGCGCCGGCGATCGCCAGGACGAGGAGGGCGGCCTGCGCGCCCCACATGGCGCGTATGACCACGGTGGGGGTGGTGTTGATGTCCGTGTAGCGAATCGGCGTCTCGGCGGCCCACAACACGAACGCGCCGCGGGTCAGCCGGCGGAACACATGCCCCCAGGGATCGGCGCGGATGTGGCGCACGGCCGCCTCGAGGTAGGCCTCGTCCGCGAGCATGCGGGCGCTCACGCGTTCCTCGGGATCCTGCGGCGTGTCCCAGAGCGCGTGGAACCGGCGCCACTCGTGGACGTAGTTGAGCATCGTGTCGGACGGGAGGCGCACGCGCGACGCGACGTCACGTACGCGCGCGTCCACGTCGGGATCGGCGGCGGTCTCCGCAATGGCCGTCAGTTCCGCCTGCACCCGTCCGGGCCACTTGCCCTGCCACGATCCTTCCCAGAGGCCGCGGCCGATCCCGCCGGCCGGCGAGAGGGTGACGCGGCCGAGGTTCACGTAGTTGTAGGCGAACCAGGGCAGCAGCGTGAGGATCGCGGCGCCGGCGAGCACGGCCCAGTTCCGCACGGCGGCGGGCCGACGATGCGACGGGACGAGCAGGGGCACGCCGATCGCCAGGAAGAACGGCAGCAGCACGAAGGCCGGGCGCACGAGCGTCGTGGCACTCAGCAGCACGCCGGCCACCGCGAAGTCGCGCGCGCGCATGTGCCGCACGGCGTGCAGGCACGCCAGCGACGCCGCCGTCGCAACGCACGCGGTCCAGAGCTCCGTCAGAATCAGCGTGCTGAAGTAGGCCAGGGGCGGGAAGAACGCCGTAAGGGCTGCGGCCCGGACGGCGACACGGTCGTCCCACACCCGCCGTGTGATGGCGTACACCAGCAGGCAGATCCCCGCGAAGACCAGAGCCTGCACGAGGACCACGGCCCGGTCGTTTCCGGTGCCAAACACCGTGTAGACCACCGCGACGAAGGCCGGATATCCCGGCGTCCGGATGACCTCCGGCACGAACGGGGACGCGTCCGGGTAACGCGTGAACTGACCGGTCTCGGCCAGCACGGCGCCGAGCCGCTGGTAGCCTCCCTGATCCGTCCAGGCCGCCCTCGTATCCGGACCGAGATACGCCATGAAGAACGCCGAGTGGGCCAGGGCCACCAGGCAGACGACGAGGAGGGCGGGGCGCCGCATGCTGTCGAGATGATAGCCGGTTGCCCGGGACGGCGGCAGCACGAAGGCGCATCAGCCTCTGGGCAGCAGGTCGCGATAGAGCGCGGCGATGTCGTCAACGAGCCTGGCGATGTCGAAGCGGCGGAGGACCTCCTCCCGCGCCAGGGCGCCCATCTCGCGCCGGGCATGCGGGTCGGCGAGGAGCCGCTCAACGCCGAACGCGAGCGCGTCGGCATCGCCGAACGGCGCCCGCACGCCGAGCGTCGGCGCGCCGATGACGTCCTTCACGCC
>CAZNOC010000275.1:0-5516 GCA_964574545.1 uncultured Bifidobacteriaceae bacterium
TGGGGGGTGGGGGGTGGGTGGTGGGGGCACGGGCCCCGCCGACCCAGCTAGCGGGGGAGGGCGAGCGCCGCGCGCAGTTCCTCGAGTTTGGCCTTTACCGAACGCGCGTGCTCCGGGCCCATGCGTACGAGGTGCTTCTGCACGGGCCGCAGGCCCTCGAGCATCGGGTCCTCGTAGACGTAGTTGGGGCCGTCGCCGAACTGCAGGGCCGCCGACTCCGGAGGGATCGGGGTCTCGAGGAGCAGTGCGAGTCCCTCGGCCACTGCACGGTCGATATCGCCGCCCGGACGGGCCACCGTCCGATACGCCTCGTTCAGCCGTGGCTGGATCGTCCGGTAGGCCGTGGCCACCGCCCCCATATCGAGAGAGGTGATGGTGGCGGCGATCCCGTCGTAGCGCCGGTATCCGGCGGGATCGACGAACGCGCGCCCCTGCCGGTTGACGACGACGTACGGCTGCGCAGGGGCGATCATGCCGAGCTCGCCTGCGGGCGACACGCCGCGCGACACCCGATCGATCGTCACGGCCAGGTGCCGCACCAGGTCGTCGGTGGCGAGATAGCGCGCGAGTTCGGGCCGCGCCGACAAGGCGCCGAGCAGGCCGCGAATGAACGGGTCCATCTGATCGAGTGGCGGCAACTCGACCGCTGGCGCTGGAGGCTCGGAGAGGGGTGCTTGTGCGCCGGCGACAGGCGCAGCGGTTGCAGGCGATTCCGCGGCGGTTTCCGCCGGCCCGCGGTCGGTCCACCACCAGCGCAGGCCGAAGCCCAGCACCGCAAGCAGCACGACGCCGCCGATGATGAGCGCGGCTGGGGGTCGTGCAGACGGCGGTTCCGTTCCGGAGAGCGGTGACGAAGAACGCGCGAGCGGCTGGTCGCCCAGATCGGTCATGGCCTCCCCTTCGCCCCAGCCTACCAGAAGGCGCTCGGCGTCCGCACTCGATCGGGACCGCAGGACGGAGGACGTAACTCATCCGCGGATTGCCCGGATTGCGCGGAGCCTCCTCGGATGACTTGAAGGACTCGGCAGGGGCCACGTCGCATGTCGGGCGTCCGGACGCGGCCGCAGGCCGCGTGAGGAGTGGCGACGCCCCGGAGGAAGGCACTCACCCGCCATGACGAGAGTGTTTTCCTCCGGGGCGTCGCCACTCCTCACCGCGCCGCCGGTCGAGACCGGCGGCGGCGGGACGCCCTTGCCGATCTGCGTCATCCGCGTAATCTGCGGATCTAACCGACCGCGTCCAACAACCATGCGATGTCCTCCAATCGCTTCTCCGGCGTCCGCGTCCGGTATTGCTTGACCCCCGTGCACGCTCCGGCACAAACTTTGAACGGATCGTCTCAACTCACATGACCGTCCTAAGGTGGGCGGCGATCAAACTCAGGCCCAGAAGCGTTCGCCGGGCCGACAGCATTCAAAGGAAACATGCCGCCTGGACCCCGTGGGCCAGAGGCACAGACAGGCACGGTTGATGACGGTTCATCGAGTCACACGAGGGCTGCGGCTCCCGATCACGGGAGAGCCAGAACAGACAATTGAACCCGGCGCGGCGGTCTCACACGTGGCGGTGCTGGCGGACGACGCGGTTGGCCTGCGCCCGGCGATGCACGTGGAGGAAGGCGATCAGGTCCTCCGCGGCCAGCTCCTGTTCGACGACAAGAAGGCCCCTGGCGTGCGCTACACGGCCCCGGGCGGCGGGACCGTCGTGGGGGTCCACCGCGGGGCGAAGCGCGCCCTCCAATCCGTCGTCATCGCCCTTTCCGAAGACGAGCGGGCAGGCGGAGGTGAACAGGCGCCCTTCGCGTCGTACACCGGCAGCCACCCCTCGACGCTCGCGGCCGACGCCGTACGGGCGCTGCTCCTCGAGTCGGGCGCCTGGACCGCGCTGCGGGCACGGCCCTACTCGAGCGTGGCGCTACCGGACACGCGCCCCCGCTCCATCTTCGTGACGGCCACCGACTCCGATCCGCTCGCGCCCGATGTCGAGGTCGTCATGCGCGGCCGCGAGGCGGACCTCGAGAAGGGCCTGGCGGCGCTGGCCAGGCTCACGGACGGCCCTGTCTACTTCTGCACGTCGGAGGCGTTCTCTCTGACGGTGCCCGCCACCGACCGCCTGCGCCACGAGCGCTTTTCGGGGCCGCATCCCGTGGGCAACGTGGGGTTTCACATCCACACACTGGATCCGGCCGGCCGCAGCCGGCTCGTCTGGCATCTGGGGTACCAGGACGTGATCGCGATCGGCCACCTGTTCGCCACGGGAACGCTGGACGTGCGCCGCGTGGTGGCACTTGCCGGGCCTGCCGTCACGCGCCCGCGCCTGATCGAGACCCGCATGGGCGCCTCGACGGACGAACTCGTCGCTGGCGAGCTGTCGTCAGAGCCCGCCCGCGTCGTGTCGGGCTCGGTGCTCTCCGGCCGGACGGCCATGGGCGCCACGCTCGGATTCCTGGGGCGCTATCACCGTCAGATCTCGGTAGTGCCCGAGCTTGTCGATCGCGAGTTCATGGGGTGGGCGCGTCCGGGCCTGAGCAAGTTCTCGGCAACCAGCGCGTTCCTGTCGGCACTGCGTCCCGGCCAGCGGTTCTCGCTGAACACCGCCCTCCAGGGGTCGCACCGTGCCGTGATGCCCATGGGGCTGTTCGAGCAGGTGATGCCGTTCGACATCGAGCCGACGTTCCTGCTGAGGGCGCTGGTGACCGGCGACGTCGAGAACGCCGAGGCGCTCGGGTGCCTCGAACTCGATGAAGAAGACGTGGCCCTCTGCACGTTCGTGTGCACCGGCAAGAACGACTACGGCCCGCACCTGCGCAGGATGCTGGCGACGATCGAGAGGGAAGGCTGATGCTGCGGCAGACCCTCGACCGAGTGGCCCCGCACTTCCACAAGGGCGGCAAGCTCGAGCGCTTCTTCCCGTTGTACGACGCGGCCGACACGTTCCTCTACGTGCCGGGCACCACGACCACCGTCGCTCCACACGTCCGCGATCCAATCGACATGAAGCGGACGATGTCGCTCGTGGTCGTGGCGCTGATTCCGACGGTGGCGATGGCGCTTTACAACACCGGCTACCAGGCGAACCGCGCGATTCAGGCGGGCGCCCAGCCGCTCGACACCTGGCAGACGGCGGCCATGCAGGCCCTGGGGATGCCCTTCGCCGCAGAGGCCTTCATGGCCTGTGTGGTACACGGCGCGCTGTACTTCCTGCCCGTCCTGCTTGTGACCTACGCGATCGGCGGGATGTGGGAAGGGCTCTTCGCCCAGGTGCGCGGCCACGAGATCAACGAAGGCTTCCTCGTCACCGGCATGCTGATTCCGCTGACGCTGCCCCCGGCGATTCCGCTCTGGCAGGTGGCGCTTGGCGTGTCGTTCGGCGTCGTGGTCGGTAAGGAGATCTTCGGCGGCACGGGGATGAACATCCTCAACCCCGCCCTGACGGCGCGCGCCTTCCTGTTCTTTGCCTACCCGGCCGAGATCTCCGGCGACGTGTGGGTGGCGGCTGGTCCCGCCGCCGATGCGGCGGGCACCGTGCCGGACGCGTTCAGCGGCGCGACCTACCTGGCCGCGGTCGCGACGAGCGGCATGGCGGGGCTGGAGGGCATCACCTTCGCCGACGCGTTCCTCGGATTCATCCCGGGATCCATGGGGGAGACGTCAACGCTGGCGTGCCTCATCGGCGCGGCGCTGCTGCTTGCCACCGGCGTCGGGTCCTGGCGGATCATGCTGGCGGTGACGTTGGGCACCATCGTGGCTGCCGCCGGCCTGAACGCCATCGGCTCGACGACCAACCCGTACTTCGAACTGCCGTTCTGGTGGCACATGGTGCTCGGCGGCTGGGCGTTCGGCATGGTCTACATGGCGACCGACCCGGTGACCGGCACGCACACGAATACCGGCCGCTGGATCTACGGTGTGCTCATCGGCGTGCTCGCCGTCCTCATCCGTGTCGTCAACCCGGCGTATCCGGAAGGGATGATGCTTGCGATTCTGTTCATGAACGTCTTTGCGGCCACGATCGACCACTTCGTCGTGAGGGCCAACGTCAGGCGGAGGCAGGCACGTGCAGCCGCGTAGCTACATCGTTCGCACCATTGGGTTCGCGACGGCCGTCTGCGTCGTGTGCGCCGTCCTGGTTTCGTCCTCGGCGGTGCTGCTGCGTGACCGGCAGGGCGTGAACGCCGAACTCGACCGCAAACGGAACGTGTTGATGGCCGCCGGCCTGCTCGGCAGCGACGAAGCAGCCACGCGCGAGCAGGTGGAGGAGCGGTTCGCCTCGTTCACCATCGTGGCGGTCGAGCTGGAGACCGGCGACGAGGTCGCGGACTTCAGCGTCGTGGGGTACGATCAGAGGCGAGCGCTGTCCGACCCATCCGCCAGCCGGACCGTGCCCGCCAACGACGCGCAGGTGCGGCGCGTCCCGACCTACGGATTGGTCTACAAGCAATTCGACGAGCAGGGCCGGCTCCAGTCGGTCGTGCTGCCGGTCGAGGGCATGGGCCTCTGGGGAACGATGTACGGGTTCGTATCGCTCGACGCGGATCTGACGACGATTCGCGGGCTGACGTACTACGAGCACAAGGAGACGCCGGGCCTGGGCGGCGAGGTGGACAGCCCGCGCTGGAAGCAGTTGTGGCCGGGCAGGATGGTCTTCGATGACGACGGAGATCTGGCGATCCAGGTGATTCGGGGATCCGCGGGCCCTGTGCGCGCCGACCCTCACCGCGTGGACGGGCTGGCCGGCGCGACGATCACCGGCCGCGGTGTCACGGCGATGCTCCGGTTCTGGCTCGGCGATCCGGGGTACGGACGCTACCTGGCGCGGCTGAAGAAGGGTGAATTCGATGGCTAGAACGCGGGATGTGCTGCTCGATCCGCTGTTCAACAACAATCCGATCGCGCTGCAGGTGCTCGGGATCTGCTCGGCGCTGGCGGTCACGACCAAGATGGAGACGTCGGTCGTCATGGCCGCGGCGGTGATCTTCGTCATGTCGAGTTCGAACCTGACCGTGTCCCTGCTGCGCAACCAGATTCCCACGAACATCCGGATCATCGTCCAGCTCACGGTGATTGCGTCGCTCGTGATCATCGTGGACCAGGTGCTGAAGGCGTACCTGTACGACATCTCGAAGCAGTTGTCGGTGTTCGTGGGCCTCATCATCACCAACTGCATCGTGATGGGGCGCGCCGAGGCGTTCGCGATGCAGAACGGGCCGACGCAGAGCCTGGCCGACGGGTTCGGCAACGGGCTGGGCTACGGGCTGGTGCTGCTGGTCGTCGGCGCGTTCCGCGAGGTCTTCGGATCGGGGACCTTCTTCAACCAGCCGGTGTTCGCGCTGGCCGTTGATGGCGGGTGGTACACGCCGAACGGCCTGATGGTGCTGGCGCCCGGCGCGTTCTTCCTGATCGGGTTCTTCATCTGGGCGCTCCGCGCGTGGAAGCCCGAGCAGGTGGAAGAGGCCTGATGGTGGAACACTACCTGAACCTCGCCGTGAAGGCGATCTTCGTCGAGAACATGGCCCT
>CAZNOC010000276.1:0-5512 GCA_964574545.1 uncultured Bifidobacteriaceae bacterium
GAGCGGGGAGAAGAGCGACGACCACTGGTGCAGCCGGGTCTGCGCGTCCATCCGGGCGTAGAGGTCCGCGTAGACCTCGTCCAGCACCCGGTTGCCCAACTCCTCGGAGTCCTGCAGGTCCAGCCCCTCGAAGTGGAACGGCAGCTCGTCCACGTGGTCCACGCCGTACTCGTCGAGCGTGCGCGCGATCAGCCGAGCCGTACGATCGTGCTCGGCCTCGAGGAGTTGGCGATTGACCTGATGCACAAACTC
This sequence comes from uncultured Bifidobacteriaceae bacterium, assembly GCA_964574545.1. Lineage (GTDB taxonomy): Bacteria > Acidobacteriota > Vicinamibacteria > Vicinamibacterales > UBA2999 > JAUXWO01. Next base: position 253 of record CAZNOC010000276.1, read on the forward strand.
GAGATTGGAGGGCAGCGGGTGGCGCGCGGCGGCGAAGTCGGACGCCGCTCGCGGCAGCGCGAGCCCGCCGGCCGCCCAGAACGCGATCAGCACGAGGAGCGCCGTGCGCGGCGTGCGCGACCGCGCGGAGACGGCGATGCCCAGGGAGAGGAAGACGAGAAAGCACGCGAGGTACACCAGCGTGAGTGTCGCCACGCGACCGACCGATACAGACTCGACGTCACCGGCCGTGGTCAACACGATCGCCAGCGCGCCGACGATCGACGCCGGCACCACTAGCGTGCCGACCGCCAGCGCCGTGCCGAGGGCCGTGCCGGCGCCCACCAGTACGGGACGGACGCCGAAGCTGGCCAGGTACCGGAGCAGGCCGCTCTCGCGATCGCCGGCGAAGCTGACGAAGGTCAGGAGTAGGATCCACAGCGGCACGAGCAGCTGCAGGATCGCAGCGGCCGACAGGTCGGCAAAGCGCCACACGTCCGCGCTGTCCCGCGCCGGTCTGAGCGCTAGCGGGTTGCGCTTGTGCGACTCGAGGAACGTGGCGGTGCCGGTCACCCGGTCCAGGCCGGGGTCGACCAGCGCGAGCGTCGACTGTGGCTTGAACGCGTACAACCCGTAGTGCGTGGCCGAGTGGGCATTGCGCGTGCCCTGGTCGAGCCACTGCTCGTAGGTAGTCTGCTGCGCGGCGGCGCGCTCAGCGCGGAGCGCACGCACGTGCAGCGCCGCGGCACCCAACGCGGCCGCCAGCAGCAGAAGGATCACAGCCCCGGACGCCGCAAAGCGCCCATCCCGCACGATGTCGGTCCACTCGCGCCAGGCGATCGTCCGCAGCGTGCGCCACGTCATCAGAAGACGACACCCACCGAGGCCAGCACCTGGCGCGGGCTCTGCGGGTAGATGGGCACGAACCCCCCGCCCGACTCGAAGTAGCGCTCGTCGGTCAGGTTCTGCAGGTTCACGGCGATCCTGATCCGCTGATAGCGGTACGCGACAAGGGCATCCACCCGCGTGAAGCCGGGCAGATCGAAGTTGTTCGGCAGCACCGCGGCCCGCGCGCCCGAGGCGAACAGCCCGCCGCCGATCGACAGGATGCCGGGGCCGAGCGGTGGCAGCTCGACGGCTGCCCACACGCTGCCCTGATGACGCGGCACGTTCGGCAACCGGCTGCCGACCGCGATCGTCGTGTCGCGGGTAACCGTGGCGTCGGTGAACGCGTACGAGCCGATGAGACTCACGCCGCGTGCCGGCTCGCCGAGCACATCGATTTCGAAGCCGGTCGCGCGCTGTTCCCCCACCTGAAGCGACGGGCCGAACGGGTCGTTGGGGTTGGCGGTCAGGGCCTTGCGCTTGGTCAGCCGGAACACCGAGGCCGTGGCCGAAAGACGGCCGCCGAGCCATTGGCCCTTCACGCCGCCTTCGACCTGTTCGCCGTACGACGGCTCCGGCAGACCGCCCACGATGGTGCCGAACAAATCGGTGCGGAACGCGCGCGAGTAACTGACATGCAGCGCCGCGGCCGGCACGGGCAGCCACGTGAGGCCCACCCGCGGCGAGAACACCGGCGTGTCGCGTCGGCGGTCGAACGGCGGCTCGAACCTGCTGAACTCCGACTCCGACTGCGACTCGATCGCATCGAATCGCCCGCCGGCGAGGATTCGCACGGCCGGGTGCAGCGCGATCTGGTCCTGGACGTAGAGCGACACGCCCGAGGTGCGGAACATGCCGATCGAGAACGGCGTGAATGTCCCCGGCACCTGGCCGTACACCGGCGCGTCCACATTGACGCGCGTCGTCGGCGCGCGCTCGAAACCGAAGCGGTTGCGGTCGACGCCGGCCTCGACACCGACGAGGAGGCTGTGCCGCACGCCGCCGGTCGCGACCTCGCCGTACAGCTCCGTTTGCACGGCCACGTCGCGCTGGCGGTCCGATTGACGCTGCGGCGCGCGGCCGTAGTTGCGGCCGATGAGCAGCGGGAATGCCGGCGTGTGGTACTCCATGTCGAGGTTCGCCACGGACCCCAGCGTGGCAGCCCGCACCGTCCATGCATCCGAGAGCCGGTGCCGCAGCTCCGAGAACCAGACGATCCCACGATATTCCGCCGAGTCGGTCGGCTCACCGAGATTGCGCGACACGGGCAGGTCGATCAGTGTGGCGTTGTTCCCGAACCCACGGTCGAATCCGCCGTCATGCCACAGCAACTCCGCCTGCACGTCGAACGTCGTCCGTGCCGAGGGGCGCCACGTCACGGCGGGGGCCACGAAGACCTTCTGCCGATCCACGAAGTCGCGGTGGCTGCCCGCGTTCTCGAAAGCCGCGTTGAGGCGGTAGGCCCACCGGTCGGCCATCGGGCCCGAGACGTCGGCCGCCAGGCGGTAGGCGTCGTACGATCCCGCCGCGAACTCCACGCGGCGCAGCGGCTGCCACAGCGGCCGCTTGGTCTGCATGTTGACGATGCCGCCGGGTTCGAAGGTGCCGTAGAGCGCGGAGGCCGGTCCTTTCAGCACTTCGATCTGCTCGACATTGGCGAGATCGCTCAGCGTCGACAGCAGGTTCTGGCGGAAGCCGTTCTTGAGCTGACTCTGCGGCACGAACCCGCGGAGGCGCTGGCGTGGGACCAGGTTGCCGATCCCGGCCTGTGTAGCCACCCCGCTGACGTTGCGCAGGGCGTCGTTCAGCGTGCGCGCCTGCTGGTCTTCGAGGACGCGCGCGGGAATGAACTGCGCGCTGAAGGGCGTTTCATGCGCCGGGACGTCACCGAGCTTGCTCGCCGTCGTGCTCGCAGGGGGGCGGTACCCGCCGACCACCACGACCTCCGTGAACTCCACGGCGAGGCGGAGCGTCACCTCGCCCGTCTGGCCCGCCGCGACGGTCGTCTCCCGAACCGCTGTGGTCAGCCCGGGGAACGCGGCCGAGACCGAGACCCGGCCGGCGCCAAGGCCGGAGAGTGTCGCAGCCCCGTCGTCTCCTGTGACGCCGGAGGCGAGTACGCGCCCGTCGACCAACACGTTCACCCGGGCGCCGCTGAGTGGGAGCTCGCTCGTATCGACCACCCGCACACGGAGTGTCGCGTCGCTGGTGGGCTGCGTCGCGGCGGCGGGCGCGGGCGTCAGTATCAGCGCTGCGGCGACGAGGGCGGCGTGGACTGGATGAGTCGTAGACATGACTTCCCCAAGGCGTGCGCCCGTGCGGCGCAACGGAAAACCTCAGCGTGCGTCGCCTCGCGCGCGTGCAACAACGGCCGTTCAACGAATGGGGGGAAGCGGGGGGGTGGATGGACGGCGGCGTGGGATGAGTGGACGCTGCGATGGCAGACGGCGTCCGGCCGGCGAGATTCCGCCGACACGGACGCCGTCCCGTGTCAGAACGCGGTCTTGATCGTCAGCACCCCCCGCCGGCCGTCGCCCGGGATGATGCCCGTGTTGCCGAGGGCCGCGCGCAGCGGGTGCTCCTTGTCGAACACGTCAATGGCGTTCAACTGCACGCCGATGCGGCCGCGCTCCCCGAAGAGGCCCGCGTCAGCGACCCAGTATCCCGGAACGCTCAGGCTGTTGCCGGTGTTGGCCTGCTGCTCGTCCTGAGCCGTCGGGCCGGCGGCCACGGCCACGCGACTGCCAGCGCCGTCCGTGATGGCGTACTTGCCCCAGAGTCGCGCGGCGTGCCGCGGCAGGTTTACCAGCCGGTCGCCGACCGGAATCGCTGTATCGCGCGTGACCTCGCCGTTCGTGAAGGTGTAGGTGGCAATCACGCTGGCGCCATTCGGCGACTGCCATGCCAGATCCATTTCAAGCCCACGCGCCTGCTGTTCACCAGTCTGGATCCGGAACGAAGGGTTGGCCGGATCGGGCACGAGCATCCCCGTGCGTGTGAGCTGGAAGAGCGCGGTCGTCATCGAGATGCTCCCGGCCAGATCGAGCTTGACGCCGCCTTCCCACTGCCGCCCGCCGCCTGGCGAGAACGGCGTTCCGGTCTGGTACGCTGTGCCATCGGTGACGCCGACGAGGCCTTCACTGTAGGACCCGAACAACGAGGCACCTGCAGCCACAGCGTAGGCGATCCCGACCCGGGGGCTCACCGCGCCGTCGTCGCGCCGCGTCGTGCGGCCGGCCTCGACGGCCGTGTGCGCCTTCTCCAGCTGGTCGTAGCGGGCGCCGATCAGTTACGTCGAGCGAGGACGTCAGCGCCATTTGGTTCTGCGCATAGACCCCGGTACCCGACATGCGATCGCGGGTGTGGTCGAGCAGGAACATTCCCGTAACCGGGGCGCCGTACACCGGGTTCGAAATATTGAGCGGCGCGACCCCGCCGGCAAAGAACTGTGAGTCGAAGTCGAAGCGGGACCAGTCCGCACCGAAGAGAAGCGTGTGGGTGATGGCGCCGGTCCGGAACACGCCGGTGGTCCACGCGTCCAACGAGAGCTCTTCCTGCCGCTCGTCGAATCGCGTGAAGCGGCGCGTCAGAGTCCGGTTGTCCGCTCCGAGCACCCGTGGGCCGACCGAGGGCATGTCGAACGCCACTCCCGCCGGGGGGTCTTTCAGCCCACCATCGACGTGACGGGACCAGTAGCAAACGCGGGAAGACGGGTGGACGTTCGTGGCTCGGCCCGGTGCCTTGAGGTTTCCGATCACCGGGTACGTGGTGTCGGTTGACGTCGACGCGCAGGAGATCGTCCTGGACCACGACGAGATCGCCGGGTTCATGGACGCGATGACCATGCCGTTCGGGGTCAAGGAGACGGCGGTGCTGACCGCCCTGGCACCCGGCCACGTCGTCAGCGGAACGCTGGTGCTGGACGGCGCTCGCCTGTGGATCGAAGACACCAAGATCGACGAGGAAGGGCGATGTCGCGCGCCCGCGGTCCCTCGAAGACAAGAAGGCCTCCTGGATGCAGCGCCGCCATGAGCCGTCCGAGGTCGTTGGCGGGCATCCAACTGAGGAGAATCCGGTCCCACTGTTCGGCGCCGGACTCGAACTCGTGGTCGTGCGCCACCGAAGCCTCCAGGGTGAGACCGGGCTGTCGCGCCCGGTCGGCCGCCAGCGCCACCGCCTGGCCGGCAGGATCGAACCCTGCGATCTGGCGGGGCAGCGCGATCGACGTGAGCGGGTCTGCCGCGATGCCTTGCGACCGCCCGTCACGTCCGCGCGGCTTACCGCGCAGGCGCTCGAAGTGGGGCGAGGGGCTGCTGGCCGCCAATAGCGCGCCGTAAGTAATGGTCGTGTGTCGCCCGCCCGCTTATCCGTCCAGCAGCTCGTGCAGACGGGCGAC
>CAZNOC010000277.1:0-5459 GCA_964574545.1 uncultured Bifidobacteriaceae bacterium
GAGCACGACCCCGACGCCCGCATCCTCGTCGTCACCGACCGCGACGAGCTGGACAAGCAGATCGAGGGGGTGATGAAGAACGCCGGAGTGATTGGCGCCGGTTCCTCCTCGCCGCGCATCACCTCGCGGGTGGAGTTCGTGCAGAAGCTCGGCGCCGCCACGCCGCGGCTACTGTGCGCCCTCCTCCACAAGTTCGACGCGGCCGACCTGCAGGGCCCGCCCCCGCCGGTGCAGGGGCGCTTCTACGTGTTCGTGGACGAGTGCCACCGCACCCAGGGCGGCGACATGAACCGTCAGATGAAGCGCTGGCTGGAGAGCGCCATCTTCGTCGGCTTCACCGGCACGCCGCTCCTGCGCAAAGACAAGCCGATGACGCGCGATGTCTTCGGTACCTACATCCATACCTACAAGTTCCACGAGGGCGTGGCAGACGGGGTCATCCTCGACCTCAAGTACGAGGCGCGCGACGTGCCGCAACGCCTCACGTCGCAGAAGGCCATCGATGCGTGGTTCGAGCAGAAGACCAGGAACCTGAACAACTTCCAGAAAGCGGTGCTGCGCAAGCGTTGGGCGACGATGGAGGAGCTGATGAGCTCGGGCGAGCGCAAGCAGCGCATCATCGCCAGCATCATCGAGGACTTCGGCCTCAAGCCGCGTCTGAACAACAACCGTGGCACTGCCATCCTGGTAGCGGCATCCATCTACGACGCTTGCCATTACTACCGGCTGTTCCAGAACACCACGTTCGGTCAGTACTGCGGAATCGTCACCTCGTACGAGCCGAACCACAACCTCGTCTCGCGCGAGCCGGAGCACAGCGACGAGCGGTACAAGTTCGACACCTACACCCAGCACGTTCTGGAGTACGGCCAGACGACCAAGCAGTACGAGGACGAGGCCAAGCGCCGCTTCATCGAGGAGCCGGCCAACCTCAAGCTACTGATCGTCGTGAGCAAGTTGCTCACCGGCTTCGACGCGCCGAGCTGCACCTACATCTACCTCGACAACGAACTGCACGACCACAACCTCTTCCAGGCCATCTGCCGCACCAACCGCCTCGACGGTGACGACAAGGACTACGGCTACATTGTTGACTTCAAGGAGCTCTTCAAGGACGTGCAGGAGGCGATTGCGGTGTACAGCTCGGACGAACTGGACATCGATCAGGGGGGCGGCGGCGACAACAACATCCACCTCAAGGACTGGCGTGCCGAGGGCAGGAAGCGGCTCGACGAGGCGCGCGAGGCACTGAGCTACCTCTGTGATCCGGTCCCGCTTCCGCGAGAGGTGGAGCAGTTCCTGCACTACTTCTGCGGCGACGCGGCCAATCCCAACGCGCTGAACGAGACCGAGCCGCTGCGGATCGCCTTCTACAAGACAACCGCAACCTTCATCCGTGCCTACGCCGCGCTTGCCCAGCACCTGGTGGAGGCCGGCTACTCAGACGCCGAGGCGGCCGCGCTGGCCAGGGAAGTGGAGGTCTACGCGGACATCCGCGCCGCCATCAAGAAGCACTCGGGTGAGGAGCTGGACATCAAGCCCTACGAGGCTGACATGCGGCACCTCATCAACACCTACATTCAGGCGGATGCGGCCGCCGTGCTCGGGGAGCTGGGCGACATGACGCTCACCGAGCTGATCGTCCGGACCGGGATCCACGACGCCATTGCCAGGAAGCTCAACGAGAAGGGGACGCTTTCAAAGAATGCGATTGCGGAAGGCATCATCAACAATGTCCGCAAGACCATCATCCGCGACCAGCTCACCGATCCGCACTTCTACGAGCAGATGTCGGTCCTGCTGGACGACCTGATCCAGCAGAGTCGCACCGGCACGGCGGCGTACGAGGAGTTCCTGCGCAAGGCCGAGGCACTGTTCAGGCGGCTGGCAGGACGGCAGCCCGACGCCGGCATTCCCGCGGCGTTGCACGGCAAGCACGAGGCGACGGTGATCTACAACAACCTGCCAGGCATTCTGGAGGCCGGAGGCTGGCCAGCCGGCGTCGCTGAGACGGGCCCCGCCGAGGACGAGAGACGCGTCCGGCTGGCGCTCGAGATTGACCGGACAATGCTGGAGCGTGCGCCGGCCGGGTGGAAGGGCGACCAGGCGCGCGAGGCGCAGGTGCTGAACGCTCTCTTCCCGCTGCTCGACCGCAACCGGGGCGCGACAAAGGCGCTCTTCGAGCTCGTCAAGAACCAGCCGGGGTACGGATGAGCGAGACGATCCAGCTGGGCGAAATCGTCATTGCCGTCACGCGCAAGGACGTCAAGCACGTCCACCTGTCGGTGCATCCGCCTCGGGGGCATGTCACGCTGGTTGCACCGAAGGGTACGCGGCCGGAGGTGGCCCGCGCCTACGCCGTGTCGAGGATCGGATGGATACGCGCTCAGCAGGCCAGGCTACACGCCCAGGCACGGGAGCCTGCCAGGCAGTTCCTCACACGAGAGAGCCACTACGTGTTTGGGAAGCGGTACTTGCTCTCAGTGGTCGAGCGCGAGCAGAAGCCGTCGGTGACGATGGATCACCGGCGCATCAGGCTGACCGTACGGCCGGGCAGCAGTCGCGCGACGCGTGAAGCCGTGATGCACGAATGGCACAAGGGCCTGATGCACGAGGCTGTGCCGCGGCTGATTCGGAGGTGGGAGCCTCGCCTGAAGGTCAAGGTGGAGAAATACTTCCTGCAGCGCATGAAGACCAAGTGGGGCAGCTGCAATCCGCGCGCTGGTCACATTCGCCTCAACACGCAGCTCGTGAGGAAGCCGAAGGACCTGCTCGAGTATGTGATCGTTCACGAGATGCTGCACCTGATCGTGCCGACCCACAGCGAGCGCTTCCTGGTGTTGCTGGAGAAGCACTATCCGACGTGGCGCGAGGCCCGCACGGAGCTGAACGATCTGCCGCTCTCGGCGGAGGCGTGGAAGTGGTGAGAGGCCGCACCGTGCGCGTGTTCCGTGCGGTTGGGGCGGTTCAGAAACAACAGTGGTGCCGCGACAGCAGGCAGACGCGTCAGATGCTACACTGAGGCACGACCTCGCTCTACGGCAATACGGCGGCGCGTGGCAACCATGGCGGTCTCCGCGCGCCGCAGGCGCGCTCTTCACGTCGCGAAGCGACTTTCTTTTTCTTCTTCTTGTTGGGAGGCCTTAGCCTCCTACGAACCAGAAGGTCGCACGTTCGAGTCGTGCTGGGCGCACCACCTCCTACCACCCACTACCCACTACCCACTACCCACTACCGACCGGCCACCCCCATCCGCTCAGCGCTTCTTCGACTTCTTGCCAGCCTTCTTCTCCTTCGCCGCGCCTAATGCGGGCAGCGCCACTTCAAGCTCCGACAGCTTCTTCTGCGCGCGCGCGATGATGTCGTTCAGCTCGGCGATGGCTGCCGCGCGCTTGCGGTTCAGCTTGTCCACCTTGCCCGCGGCCTTGCCCAGCGTGCGGCCCAGATTCTCGGCTGCCTCACCGACCTTGCCGCCGTCGTTCTTCTTCTTCTTTTTTCCAAGACCCAGCATCATGTCCTCCTCTCCTGATTCTAGCCGTTTCCGGCTGATTCTCCGCGAACGCAGCCGCCGAGGTAAAGGCGGAAGCGCGCATCAGCCCGGAACGACGCGCGCAGGTGATCCGGGCCCTCGCGCGTCAGCCGTCAGGTCGGGCGTGCGTCCCGTCCGTCGATCGCCGCGCGCACCGCACGCGCCAGTGGCCCCAGCTGGTATGGCTTTGGCAACAGCCGCTCGAACGGCTCAACCCCCTGCTCGCCGACGGCATGGGGGTTCATGTAGCCGGAAGTCAGGAGCACCCCGACCTCGGGCCGCAGCGCGCGCACACGCTTGGAGAGTTGCCGACCGTCGATGCCGCCGGGCATGACGACATCGGTAAACAGCAGATCGACGCGGGGTGTGCGGCCGAGGACGTCGAGGGCCTCGACGGCCGTGCTCGCCAGCAACACCGTGTAGCCGAGCTTCGTCAGCATCGCCTGCACGAGCGGCCTGAGCAGGTCGCTGTCCTCCACCGCCAGCACCACCTCTCCGGGCCTGGCGCGCGGCAACTCCGGGTCGTCCGCCGCGGCGGTGATGGGGGCTGCTGTCTCGCGCGGCAATAGGAGACGCACCGTCGTGCCCTGCCCGACCCGGGACTCGATCGAGAGGCTCCCGCCGAGTTGCCGGACGAAGCCATAGACCATCGACAACCCCAGCCCGGTGCCCTGCCCGGCCGCCTTGGTGGTGAAGAACGGCTCGCACGCACGGCTGACGATGTCGGGCGGCATGCCGGTGCCGGTATCGCGGACGAACAGTTCGACGTAGTCACCGGCCGCGAGGTCCTCCGCCGACTCCAGCACCGGGTGGTTGCGCGCCCCGATGGTCAGCGTCCCTCCCCCCGGCATCGCGTCCCTGGCGTTGAGCGCCAGGTTGAGGATGGCCACCTCGAGCTGTGCCGGGTCGGCTCGCGCCGTCCAGGCCTGGTTGTCGCGGTCGAGCCGGATCGTCACCGACTCGCTCAAGGCCCTCCGCAGCAGCGGCTCGAGCTGCGCGAGCAGGCCATGGAGGTCGGTGGGAAGGGGATGGAGCGGCTGACGGCGGGCGAAGGCGAGCAGCTGCTTCGTGAGCCCGGCCGCCTGCAGGGACGCCTGCTGAATGGTGTGCGCCAGCGTCAGCGCCTCGTCCGAGGAGACGCCCCGCTGGAGCGAATCTGCGGCGCCCATGATGACGGTCAGCACGTTGTTGAAGTCGTGGGCCACCCCGCCCGTCAGCTGCCCGAGCGTGTCCATCCGGCGCATCTCCTGGGCGTGCGCCTCGAGCCGTCGCCGTTCCGTGACGTCCCTGAAGATCGTGACGACGCGCTCCCGGCCCCGGGTGTCGATGAAGACGGTCGAGGACAGGTCCACTCGAAGCGCCGTGCCGTCGCGGCGCCGGAACGTCAGCTCGCCGCTGTACTGGCCGGCCGCGCGGCGCACCTGCACCGCGTGCGCCAGCTCGTCGTCGTTCGGGAAGAACACATCGTCGCGGTGAATGAACAGGAGTTCTGCTTCCGTGTAGCCGAGCATGGCGCACGCCGCGGGGTTGGCGCCGTGGATCCTGCCATCGGGCGCGCTGTAGAGCACGCCGTCCCGCGTGTTCTCGAACAGCGACTGATAGCGCACCTCCGAATCCGACAACTCGGCCTGCACTTCGTTGATGTGGCTGATCACTCGCTCGAGGCGGTGCAGTTGCTCTTCGACCGTGAGGGCGATGTGGCACAGCAGCTCGTCGTAGTCGGCATCGGTGACGACGAGCGGGTCGGGATCGACGGCGAGGACGGCCAGCATGCCGCCGTGGAGGCCCCACAGCGGCGTCAGCCGCGCGCGGCCACCCTCGATCAACCGCACCCGGCCGTCTCCGGTTGGCGGTGCGCCGGCCCGTGCCGCGTCGGCCCACGCGGCGGAGACGAGGCCGGGATGTGGCGGCCACGACGACGTTCCCGACG
>CAZNOC010000278.1:0-5393 GCA_964574545.1 uncultured Bifidobacteriaceae bacterium
CACGGACCGCGGTGCTACCGCGCCTCCACCGCGCGTCGTCGCCGTGACCGCCCCTCGGCCCGGTACGTGGCCGTCCGTAAACGGTTCGGCATCAGCGACAGGAGGGTCCACGCCAAGCCTGCTTGTGGGAAGGGGTCGCGAGGCAACCGAACTGTCCGGCGCCGTTCGCTCGCGGAGCACTGGCCGGCCTCTCTTGCCATACCGACTTCCCTGTTCAGGCACTGCTCCATGACCTCGTCAACGCTCAGATCCTCGAGGTTCTCGATGACCGTGGCCACGGGCAAGCGCGTGCCCTTGAATACCCAGGCGCCGCTGACCTTGCCCGGGATGCTCTCAAACGGCCGGGCACTGGGACCAGTCAAGTGCTGCCATGGGTTGGAACTTCTCACACCAGCTTACGGCAACTCGCCTGACCGGTCACGTCGGACTCATGCACGCTGGAATCGAATCGATGCGAGCATCGGAGCCACACCTTCCAGGAATCGGTTATTCTGGTGTCCATGGGTCCGAACGTCAGCATCGACATCGACCAGCACACCGCCGACGTGTTGCGGGTGCGGGCCGCGGAACTCGGCGTGACGGTTCCTCAGTTGATCGCTGAACTGGCGGCACTCGACAGCACGCCTCGCGACGCAGACGCCGGCGAGATCGCCGAGCTCGATCGCCGCGCTGCGAGGGCAACGCCAGGGTCGCGGGTTCCCCAAGAGCGCGTTGTGCGGTGGCTCCGGACGTGGGGCACGCCCGGGTTCCGACCGTGGCCGGGCCAGTAGAGCCAGTAGAGATCGAGTGGTCGGTCGACGCGCTTGCCGATCTCGACCGATTCGCCGCCTTCCTGCACGACCAGTTCCCAGAGTTGGCCGCGCGCGTCGCCAGTGAGCTCATTGCGAGAACTGACGTTCTTCGTCGGCATCCAAAATTGGGGCGACGCCTGGGAAATCGCGAAGAGTACCGCGAGGTCGTGCTCCAGGTGCTCGGTGGAACCTACGCCCTTCAGTATCGCTGCGACGGCAGCGCCACATGGCTACCACCCGCGTAGACCGCCATCAGGCCGGCCGTTGCCACGCCGCCGCGCCGCTCTGCTCGACGACGATCGACTCCAAGTCGGCGTCGGACGCCTCGACCGCGAACTACGGTGTCCAGTCGGGGGAGGGGTTCGTCGTTCGGCCTCCGCGTGTCCGGACTCGACGACCAACTGCCCATCGGAGCCGCGCCCGGCTGCCGCTCAGCCGAACCGCATCTATCGGGCGCCTGGGCGCCCGCCGCCGAATCCGAACTCATGATCGAGCGGATCGTAGAAGATCGAGGGGGGCGGCTTCGACTCGCCGCCAATCAGCGGGAAGGCTGTGGCTCGAAGACGATGCGTAGACGCGTCCGCGTCGCCTGCGCGAAGCGTTCGAGGGCATCGGTCGATGGTCGCACTGTTCCGCCCTCGATCCGTGCGATATAGGACTGTGAGGTCTTCATGCGTCGAGCAAGCTGCGACTGCGACAGGCCCGCGGCCGTCCGCGCCTCGATCAGTGCCCGCGCGAGGTCGAACTCTTCACCGAGGGCGTCGTACGCATCCTTGTAGGCGGCGTCCTTGCCCCAGCGGCGGTGGAGTTCGCTGATCTTCGTCATGGCTGTCGTTCCTTTGCCCGTTGCAGCGCGAGGTCGATCTCGTTCGAGGAAGTCTTCTCCGTCTTCTTGATGAAGGCTCTGACGATCACGACACGCTGCTCTCGGGCCGTGATGTAGAGCGCGCGTGCGATGCCGCCACCACGACCAGAGCCGGGGCTGCTGACCGCGCGGCACGTCCGCCGTCGGGCGGTGCACCGTGCGTCAACGGCCCGCCAGTCCTGCCGTCCAGTTCAACACGATCGTGATGACGGTCGACTCGGGCTCGTCGCTCAGCGTATTGACGACGAAGCGGCCGTCGGGCGACACGTCCCAGGCGTACGCGTCGAGGCGGACCGGCGGGCGCGGGCGCAGCCCGAACAGCCGCTGCGGTGCCGACAGCGCGATCCGCGCACCAGTGGCCCGCACCGCCACGGCCATCAGGTCGCTGCCGGGCGACAGGTAGTAGATCTCGGTGCCGTCACGCGACCACCGCGCCCAGCCGCCGCCACCGACCGACACCACCTGCCTGGCGCCGAGTTCGGGAAAGCGGTCCGCGTACACCTCCATTCGGCCGGTCTCGTTCGAGCTGTACGTGAACCAGTCGCCGGACGGACCCAGGTGGCCGTGCGTCTGAATGAAGGCCGCCTCCAGGAGCGCGCGCCCCTGACCACTGCTGCCGGCAGGCGCCACCCACAGGTGGCTTCTCGCGATGGCGCGACCGCCGCCGATGTACATGAGGAACCGACCGTCACGCGACCAGTCCGTCGCGAAGCGCCCCTGCCCGACGGTGTCCGCGTCGAACCGCATCGGGTCGGCCGCAGATCGCATGTCCTTGATGAACAGATCGACGAGGCCATTGCGTCGGCCACTGAAGAGCAGACGGGTGCCGTCCGGCGACCAGACGGGTGCGAACTCGTCGTCCGGATCGGACGTGAGCCGCTGGCCCGAGCCGCCTTCGGTGTCGTACAGCCAGAGATCCCGCGTGGAGCGCGCCGGGTCGAGGACGCTGACGGCCAGGCTCGATCCGTCCGGCGACAGCGCCACGTCTCCATAGTCGGCCGGCGGGGCCAGTTCGGCGAGTGCCGTCCCGGCGCGATCAAACAGGATCGGCCGCGACTCGGTCCGCAGCGCCGCTTGGTAGGCCAGCACGCCGGTGTCCGACGCGCTGAAGCCGGCCGCCGCGCCGGTCGCCCCGGCGGTCGACAGCCGCACGTCCTCGGCCAGCGGCTGCGGCGCGCCGCCGAGCGCCAGCGCGGTCAGGTCGAACGGCTGGGCCATGAGCGTCCCACCCTGCACCACCAGCAGATGGCCGTTCGCATACCGCCCTTGCGTGGCGCCGGCCACGAGCAGCCTCGGGGGCGTGGAGGCGTCGAGCGATCCGACAAACACCCCCCGGACATCCAGCGCACCGCCCGTCAGGGTGCCGTAGCTGACGAAGAGGAAGTGTCGCCCATCAGGCAGGAACTCGGGCTCCGAATGCTGCACTTCCCCGCTGGCGGTGTCGAGCGTGGTGATCTGTGCCGGGGGTCCGCCCGACGCCGGCACCGCGTACAACGGCGACCGGCTCGCAGGTGCGAACAATATCGTGCCGCTGCGGCTCCAGGACCCGGTCCGGAAGGCGGTCTCACTCAGGGTGACGGGCTCGCCGCCATAGACCCGGATAGCCCTGAGCCGGCCCGCGGCGACGAAGCCGATCGACTCGGAGTCCGGAGCCCAGAACGGGAACGACGCCTCCTCCGTTCCGGCCAGCGGCTGAAACACCGATGAGCCCAGTTCCCGCAGCCACAACTGCGGCCGATCGGACCCGTCGGTTGCCACCAGGATCAAGCGTCGGCCGTCCGGGGAGACGGCGAAGCGGGACTCCGCGGTCGTTGAGACGGGCCCGCTACCCGACAGGTGCAGCCCCCGTGGCAGCACGAGCGACGTGACGATCCGCCGGGCCTCTGCGGGCGGAGCCGGCCGGTCGAGCAGCCGGCCAGCCAGGAGGGCAAGAACCAGGAGGCCGAGTCCCGCCAGAATCCATGGGGCACGCGTCCGGACGAACGTGCCGGCCGGCGCTGTCTCGCGGGTGGCGTCCTCCTGTTCCTGCCCGCTTCGCCCGTCGGCCGGCCCGGCCAGGGCGTCTTCGATGGCCAGCCTCGCGTCGGCGATGTCCCGCAACCGACGACCCGCATCCTTCTGCAGGCAATGACGCAGGAGCAACCGCACTGGCGCCGGTGTGTCCGGCGGCAGCCGGCTCAGGTCCGGCTCGCGTTCGAGAACCGCTGCCAGGCTGTCCGAAGGCGTCACGCCGGCGAATGGTCCCCGGCCGGTGAGCAGCTCGTAGAGCACGCACCCGAATGCCCAGATGTCCGTACGTCTGTCGATCGGTACTCCGCGCGCCTGCTCCGGGCTCATGTAGGCGGGCGTGCCGAGCAGGAGGCCGGCCTCGGTGCCGCCGGCCGGTCCACCGGGTGCCGTGGCGATGCCCGACAGGCTCTTGGCCACGCCGAAGTCGACGATCTTGACGTGGCCCTGCTCGGTCAACACGATGTTTCCCGGCTTGAGGTCGCGATGCACGATGCCCTTCTCGTGCGCCGCGGCGAGGCCGTCGGCCACCTGCCAGGCGATCCTGAGCGCGCGCGGCATGGACACGCGCACGTCCGGGTCCCGCTCCAGAACCTGCGCGAGTGTCGGGCCCTCGACAAACTCCATCACCAGCGCCGGAACGCCACCGGCGTCTTCGAAGCCGTAGATCTGGGCAATGTGGGGATGGTTCAGCGAGGCCAACACCTGCGCCTCGCGTTCGAAGCGCGCCAGCCACGCGCGATCGGTGGCCAGTGCGGCACGCAGGATCTTGATCGCGACCTCGCGCTGCAGCCGGCTGTCCCGCGCCCGGTAGACCTCGCCCATGCCGCCCGCGCCGAGCAGGTCGATGACATCGTAGCCACCGATTCGTGCCGGACGGTCACGGGCCCCGGACTCGGGCCCGGCCTCGAAGATCTGCTGCAGGAGGTCGCCGGCGGCGCCGGCGTCGGCCGCCAGCAGCGCGTCAAGCCGGGCGGGCAGCTCGGGATCGATGGCCGCGAGCGCGGCCACGTGACGAGCACGCTCGGCCGGGTCGCCCTCGGTTGCGGCCTGGAACGCCGCCTTCAGCTCGGCCCAGCCTTTCATGGGGCCAGCTCCGTCGCCATCACCGGCCCGCGCAGGTCCGCCGCCAGCCAGGCGTGGGCGAAACGCAATTCGCGCTTCACCGTCGACAGCGAGACACCCTGCGCACCCGCGATTTCCTCGAGCGACAGCCCGCCGAAGTAGCGCTGCTCCACGATCTCGCCCTGCCGCGGGTCGATCCCTTCGAGGCGGCGCAGCGCGTCGTCCAGGTCGGCCACCGCGTCGGCCTGCGGTTCAGACACCCAGAGCGACTCGTCCCACTCGGCCGGGTTTGCCCCGCCGCCGCGCTTGGCTGCCCGCCTGGCACGCGCCTGATCCACCAGCAGCCGGCGCATCAACCGCGACGCCATCGCCACAAAGTGCGCGCGATCGCGGAAGCGCGCGCGCTGCAGGTCGACCAGCTTCAAGTAGGCCTCGTGCACCAGCCCGGTCGTGTTCAGCGAACGGTTGGCAGGCTCGCGCCTGAGGCGATGGCGCGCCACCTGGCGCAGTTCGGCGTACATCAGCGGCACGAGGTCGTTCAGCGCCTCCTGCTCACCGTCGCTCCATCGGCGGAGCAGACGGGTGACGTCCGAACTCGGCGAGGGCGGCATCGTCACGACAGCGTGGCTCCCCTGACTCAGCAGGCCCACGCGCCGCACGCCTCC
>CAZNOC010000279.1:0-5393 GCA_964574545.1 uncultured Bifidobacteriaceae bacterium
ACATCGAGCATCACGAGGGAGACAGCGCAGCGCTCGCGCCTGGAGCGGCGCCACTCGCGCTCGAGAAAGCCCAGAAACTGCTCGTGATTCGCGACTGCTGTCAGCGAGTCTTCGGTGCTCTGCCGGCCGAGTTGCAGCTGAGCCGACTCGAGCTCGGTGGTTCGGACTTCGAGCGCCTGGTTCGCCTCCCGCAGCCGCTCCTCGAGAGCGCGGTTGCGGATGAACAGCCAGGTGGCCGTCCCCATGAGGGCAGCCAGTCCAACGATGAGCAACGCCGCGAGGTCCCCTTGCACGCCTTCCCCTGTCAATCGCCGATCCACAGGCTGTCGGGCGCATTCTACTCCGGTGAAGGTGTCTGCAGCCCGGTATATGATCTGCGGGACTCGAGCGTGTCCTCGCGCGCCCGTGTCCCGCGGAGACTTGTCCACGATGCACCGATCACTCCTGACCCTCGTCATGTTGTCCGTCTGCGCGGCGAGCTGTGCTCGTGAGGCCGCCCCGCCC
Source organism: uncultured Bifidobacteriaceae bacterium (assembly GCA_964574545.1). Taxonomy (GTDB): domain Bacteria; phylum Acidobacteriota; class Vicinamibacteria; order Vicinamibacterales; family UBA2999; genus JAUXWO01. The sequence continues at coordinate 505 of CAZNOC010000279.1, forward strand.
GCCCCGGTGTCGGGCCTCGACCTGGCCTTGTTCGACCAGTCGGTCCGGCCGCAGGATGACTTGTCCCGGCACGTCAACGGCGGATGGCTGGCCCGCACCGAGATTCCCGCGGACCGTCCAAGCTACGGCGCCTTCAACGAGCTGTTCGACGAAACGCAGGAACAGCTCCGCGTGCTCGTGGAGGAGGCAGCCGCGCCGGGGGGCTCGGCTGAGTCCCGGAAGATCGGAGACTTCTACACGGCATTCATGGACGAAGGCCGAGCCGATGCCGTCGGGCTTCAGCCGCTCCAGGCAGAGCTGGATGCCATCGACGGGTTGGGCACCAGGGCGGACGTCGCGCGCCATATGGCGCACCTCTTCAAGCACAACGTCAATGTGCCCATTGTCGGGTTCGTCGAGAGCGATGCCCGGGAGCCGGGCATCAACACGTTCTACGCCTTCCAGGGCGGCCTGGGCCTTCCCGACCGCGACTACTACCTGCGCGACGACCCCAAATTCGAGGAGTACAAGGCGAAGTATGTCGAGTTCCTGACGCAGATCCTGACGCTCGCCGGGCTGCCCGAGGCCGAGACGGCGGCCCGGGACATCCTGGCCATGGAAACGGCGCTCGCGGAAGGGCACTGGACCAACGTCGAGAACCGAGACTCCGTGCGCACCTACAACAAGGTCGCCGTCGCCGATCTCCCGAAGGAGTTCCCGGGAGTCGAGTGGCCAGCCTGGATCGGCGAGCTCGGCATCGGCGGAGCGCCGGCCATTGTCGTCTACCAGCCCAGCTACCTGAAGACGCTCGGCGGGTTGATGCAGCGCTGGCCGGTAGAGCGCTGGAAGCCGTACCTGAAGGCGGCGGTCATCAACGCCTACGGCCCCTACCTGAGCGCGCCATTCGTGACGGCGCGGTTCGAGTTCTACCAGGCGACGCTTCAGGGGATCGAGGAGAACCAGCCGCGCTGGAAGCGGGCGATCAACTCCATCAACGCCAACCTTGGCTGGCTCCTGGGCAAGGTGTACGTGGACAAGCACTTCGCCCCCGAAGCCAAGGCGAGGATGGACGAGCTGGTGGAGCACCTGCGCACGGCGTTCCGCTCGGGCCTGGAGGGGCTCGAGTGGATGGGCCCGGACACGAAGCAGCACGCGCTGGACAAGCTGGCAAGGTTCCGGCCCAAGGTGGGGTATCCGAACCGCTGGCGCGATCTCTCCGGGATTGACGTGCGGGCTGACGACCTCGTCGGCAATGTGCTGCGCGCCTCCCGGTTCGAAAACGAGTATCAGCTGTCGCAGGTGGGCCGGCCCATCGACCCCGAACAGTGGGCGATGACGCCCCAGACGGTGAATGCGTACTACAACCCCGTACGCAACGAGATCGTCTTCCCTGCCGCCATCCTTCAGCCGCCGTTCTTCAACCTCGCCGCCGACGACGCGGTGAACTACGGGGCGATTGGCGCCGTCATCGGTCACGAGATGGGCCACGGGTTCGACGACCAGGGCCGCAGCTACGACGGCGCGGGTGTCCTGCGGGACTGGTGGACCGAAGAGGACGCCAACGAGTACCGTGCGCGCGCGCAGAAGCTCGCCGACTACGTGGCGCAGTTCGAACCGCTGCCCGGTCTGACGCTGAACGGCGCGCTCACGCTCGGCGAGAACATCGGAGATCTGACCGGGCTGGTGATGGCGCACCGCGCCTACACGTTGTCGCTGAACGGCGCGGCGGCTCCCATCATCGACGGGTTGACCGGCGACCAGCGCTTCTTTGCCGGGTGGGCACAGGTGTGGCGTTCGAAGTATCGCGAAGAGGCGCTGCGCCAGCAGGTGCTGAACGGACCGCACTCGCCATCCACCTTTCGAGGGACGCTTCCGCTGCCGCACATCGATGCCTTCTATGATGCGTTCGACGTGAAGGCGGGCGACAAGTTGTTCCTCCCTGAAGAGCAGCGCGTTCGGATCTGGTAGACACCGGGAACATCGCCCGGCGGGATCCAGCATGAATTACGGATTCGGCGCCTTTCGACTCGACGTCGAGAACGCGACGCTGCTCCGGGGCAGTGAGATCGTGTCGCTGCCACCCAAGGCGTTTGCCGTGCTCCAGTGCCTCCTGGAGCACGCGGGCCGGCTCGTCACCAAGCAGGCGCTCTTCGAGCGCGTCTGGCGCGACACGTTCGTCGGTGACGCGGCGCTGAAGGTGGCGATTCGCGAAGTGCGCAAGGCGCTTGGCGACGATGCCGTCCGGCCGACGTTCATCGAGACCGCTCACCGCCGCGGGTACCGGTTCATCGCCCCCGTCGTCGTGCTGCCGGATGAGCCCGGCCAGCTGGCCGGAGCGTCCGCGACGCCGCCCGCGACCCACTACGCGCGTAGCGGCGATGTGAACATCGCCTACCAGGTCGTCGGCGACGGCCCGTTCGATCTCGTGTTCGTGATGGGCTGGGTATCGCACCTCGATTACTTCTGGGCTGAGCCGTCGTTTGCCGCCTTCCTGACAAGGCTCGCCTCGTTCTCCCGCCTGATCCTCTTCGACAAGCGCGGCACCGGCCTCTCGGATCCCGTGGCGAGCTTGCCGACGCTCGAGCAGCGCATGGATGACGTGCGCGCGGTGCTCGAGGCGGTGGGATCGCGCGAAGCGGCCCTCTTCGGCGTGTCCGAAGGCGGCCCGATGTGTGCGCTGTTCGCGGCCACTTACCCCGAGCGGACGCGCGCGCTCGTCACGTTCGGCACCTACGCGCGCCGCCTGCGCGCACCCGACTACCCATGGGGCACGACGACAGAGGAACGCGACCGCTTCTGCGCGCAGATCCGGGACCACTGGGGAGAGCCGGTGGGCCTCGACGAGCGGGCACCCTCACGGGCCCAGGATCCCGAGTTCCGCAAGTGGTGGGCCACCTATCTCCGGATGGGGGCCAGCCCCGGGACCGCGGTCGCGCTGACGCGCATGAATGCCGACGTGGACGTTCGCCACGTCCTGCCCTTCGTACGTGTGCCCACCCTTGTGCTCCATCGGACCGGCGACCGCTGCCTGCGCGTGGAGGAGGGCCGCTACGTCGCCGAGCGCATCCCCGGCGCCCGCTTCGTCGAGCTCGACGGCGATGACCACCTGCCGTTCGTGGGCGACCAGGACGGCGTGCTCGACGAGGTGCAAGCGTTCCTGACGGGAGGGGTCGCGTCTTCGGTTCCCTCCGGACGGATGCTGGCCACCGTGCTGAGGCTTGTCGTGGACGGCGGCGCCCCGGTCCGCGCCGACCATGACGCGTGGCTCGGCGTCGTGCGGTCCGCCCGAGGCACCCACGCAACGCCAACAGACGATGGGTTGACCGCGATGTTTGATGGGCCGGGCCGGGCCATCGCCTGCGCGCGCGATCTGGCCGCGCACGTCACCCAGGCCGGGCGCGTGTCCCGGGTCGGCTTGCACACGGGCGAATGCGTGGTGTCGGCCGGACGCGTCGAGGGGCTCGCCGTGGACATCGCCGCGAGTGTGACGCATCACGCCCGGCCGGGCGAAGTCGTGGCGTCGCGCACGTTGCGGGACCTGCTCGCCGGATCCGGCGTCGTCTTCGAGGATCGCGGCGTCCTGCCGGTCGGTCCCGTGGGCGAGGCATGGCAACTGTTCAGCGTCTAGTCCGCAGACGATGGCGGCTCTGCCCTACGCGCTTGGCTTCCTGCTGCCGCCGCTGGTGGTCTGGACGAGCCACCTCGGGGGCCTCTGGACGTACACGACCGTCCTCGTCGTCTTCCTCGCGGTACCGGTCATCGACACGCTTGTCGGTCTGAACGAACACGACGCCGACCCAGGAGTCGAGCAGTCGCTGAGCTTCCGTCTGGTCACGTGGCTCTGGGTCCCGGTGCAACTGTGCCTCCTCATCTGGGCGCTGCTGACGGTCTCGTCCGGCACGCTCACGCATGCAGCCACCGTGGGGCTGATGCTTGGCGTAACGGTCTGCACCGGCACGATCGGGATCACCTACGCTCACGAACTCATCCACCGCGCCTCGGCGTGGGAGCGGGCACTTGGCGAAGTGCTGTTGACGACCGTGAGCTATCCGCACTTCGCCATCGAGCACGTCTTCGGCCATCACCGGCATGTCGCGACGCGGCGGGATCCTGCGACCGCTCGATACGGCGAGTCGTTCCTCCGCTTCCTGCCACGGACGCTCATCGGCAGCTTCGCCAGCGCCTGGCGAATCGAATCCGACCGCCAGGTCCGCCGTGGTCGCCGGTCGTGGCATCCGGCGAACCGCATGTGGCGGTACGGCGTGTTTCAGGCCGCGCTGTATGTCGGGGTGTGGTGGACGCTCGGTCCCCTCGCCACACTGGTGCTTGCCGCACAGGCCTTCCTGGCGGTCACCCAGCTCGAGGTGATCAACTACATCGAACACTACGGCCTCGAGCGCCGCGAGGTGGCGCCTGGCCGGCCGGAGCCCGTCTCGCCCTGGCACTCGTGGGACTCGCACAACCGCGTGAGCAACTGGCTGCTGATCAATCTGGCCCGGCACGCCGATCATCACGGCACGGCCAGCCGCCGCTATCCCGCGCTGCGGGCCGAACGCCGCGCGCCGCAACTCCCCGCGGGCTACGGCGTGATGTTCATCCTCGCGCTCATGCCCCCGCTCTGGCGACGGGTAATGGATCCCCGCGTCGAGCGGTGGCGGGGGGAGTATGGGTGCTGACGGGTCCGACGGGTCCGACGGGTCCGAAGGGTCCGAGGGGTCCGAGGGGTCCGAAAGGTCCGGCGGGTCCGGCGGGAGCCGCGGCCGCACCCGCGGCCGATTGACCGCGGTGCGCATACTATTGGGAGTCGGGCCGGGGTGGCGAAACTGGCAGACGCACGGGACTTAAAATCGTTTGGCCTCCGCTGATCGACTGCATGGCGAGAACGGGCAACGCTATAGCTGATCAACACT
>CAZNOC010000280.1:0-5372 GCA_964574545.1 uncultured Bifidobacteriaceae bacterium
TCTCGCGGGCGCTCGGGATCTTCAGGCAGCTCGTCGCGGGCATGGAGGCCGCGCACGCAAAGGGCATCGTGCACCGGGACCTGAAGCCCGCCAACGTGATGATCGAGGACGGCCACGTCTTCATCATGGATTTCGGCATTGCCCGGTCGATTGCGAGCAGCACGATGCTCACCATGGCGGGCTCGCTGGTGGGGACGTTCGACTACATGGCGCCGGAGCAGGCGACCGGGCAGCCGATCGATCAGCGCGCCGACATCTACGCGCTCGGCCTGCTCCTGCAGGACATGCTGGCCGGCCGCGGTAGCCGGGCGAAGACGGACAATCCGCTGCGGGACCTGATGCAGCGGATCCAGTCGCCCCCGACACCGGTCCGCTCCCTCGCGCCCGACGTGCCCGAGGGCGTCGAAGCGATCCTCCTCCGGTGTCTGCAGGTCGATCCGGCCGCCCGCTTCGAGAGCACAGCGGCGCTCGGCGCGGCGCTGACCGAACTGGATGAGAGCGGCCTCAGGAAGCCCGCAACCGGATCCACCGTCTCGATGCCGCCGCCCACGCGATCGTCGCAGAAGGCCTGGCTCATGCCCGCGGTCGTCACCGTGGCGCTGCTCGCCGTGGCCGCCGCGTGGGTCGCCACGCGAGGGCCGGCGGCGCCAGAGACGCCCGTGGTGCGCGCCCCCGTCTCCGTGCTGATCGCGGACTTCGAGGACCCGGTTGGCGATTCGACGTTCGACGGCACGCTCGAACCGGTCCTGAAGCTCGCGCTCGAGGGCGCCGACTTCATCAACGCGTACGACCGTGTCGGCGTGACGCGCGGCCTCGGCGTCCGCCCTCCTGAGGTGCTGGACGAGCGCGCCGCGCTGGAGCTTGCCGTCAAGAACGGCGTCGAGGTCGTGCTGTCGGGCCGGATCGAGCCGCGAGGCGCCGGCTACGCCGTCTGGGTCAAGGCCACGCGGGCGGTGACGGGCGACGTGATCGTGGAGGCCACGGAGACGGCGTCAGACAGGAACCAGGTGCTCGGCGTCACGACGCGCCTGGCCGACGCCGTGCGCGAAGCGCTCGGTGACGACACCTCCGACGCCGCGCAGCGGTTCGCGATGGACACGCTCTCGGCCACGTCGATCGAGGTCGTCCGGGACTACGCCGCGGCCATGGACTCGCTGTCGCGAAGCCGCTTCGACGATGCGCGGCAGGCGTTCGGGCGGGCGGTCGAGCGCGACCCGTCGTTCGGCCTTGCGTATGCGGGCCTCGCGATCGCGTCCAGAAATCTCGACAACCAGCAGGACGCCGAGCGGTACGTCAACGAGGCCATCCGCCACCTCGACGGGATGACCGAGCGTGAACGGTACCGCACGCGCGGCCTCTTCTACTTCATCACGAGCGACTACCAGGCCTGCGTGCGCGAGTACGGCGATCTCATCGAGCGCTTCTCGGCCGACGCCGCCGCGCGCAACAACCTCGCGCTCTGCCTGACGTACCTGCGCGACCTGCCGAGGGCCGTCGAGGAGATGCGGCAGGTGGTGCGGATCCTGCCGAACCGGGCGCTCTATCGCGAGAACCTTGCGCTCTACGCGAACTACAGCGGCGACTTCGACACCGCGGCGCAGGAAGTGCAGAAGATGGCCGACCCCGGGCTCTTCGGCCGGCTGGCCCTGGCCTTCGCCCAGGTCGGCCAGGGACAGCGCCAGGCGGCAAGCGCCACGTATCAGTCGCTGGCCTCAATCGACGAGCTGGGCCGGTCGTACGCCGCCTCCGGGCTGGGCGATCTGGCCACCTACGAGGGCCGGTTCGCGGACGCGATCCTGATCTACAGCAACGGCGCGGACGCCGACCTCCGCAGCAACGACAACGACCGGGCCGCCAGCAAGCTCGTGGCCCTTGGCGGGATCCACGCCTGGCTGGGACAGGCGCGCGAGGCCGCGGCCGCGGCCGAGCGCGCCCTGGCCGCCAGCCAGACGGTGAAGACGCGCTTCCTCGCAGCGCGCGTCCTCGTGGACGCAGGAGCGGCCGACAGAGCGCGGTCGCTCGGCGAAGGCCTCGCCTCGGAGCTGCAGGCCGCGCCTCAAGCCTACGGTCGAATCGTTCAGGGAATGCTGGCGATGAAGGCCGGAGACGCGCGCCAGGCGATCACGCTGCTGACCGACGCCAATCGCCTGCTCGACACCTGGATCGGCCACTTCGAGCTCGGCCGGGCGTACCTGGACGCCGGGGCATTCGCGCAGGCCGACTCCGAATTCGACCGCTGCCTGACGAGACGGGGCGAGGCGCTGTCGCTCTTCCTCGACGAAGAGCCCACCTTCGGCGTCTTCCCCCCGATCTACTACTACCAGGGACGCGCGCGCGACGGCCTGAACAGCGCGAACGTCGCCGAGTCGTACCGGGCGTACCTGGACATCCGCGGTGCCTCCACCACCGACCCGCTCGTAGCGGACGTCCGCCAGCGCATCGCGCGCTGACGTCCCCCGGCACGACGCTCCGCCGCCGCCCTACCGCCGCAGGCGAATCTCGAAGACCGGGCTCGATGCGAATCCAGGTGTCGTCGGCACGATGGTGACTTCGTAGGTGCCCTCCGCGAAGTGCTTGCCATTCGGATCGCTGGTCTGCAGGTTGAACCGCCAGGTCCTGGACCCTTTCGAGTAGCGGAACCCGCTGTTTCCCGCGGCGGGGTTCGTGAAAGTACGAACCGGTCCATCGGGCAGCGGCCCGCGCACGGTCACCACGTGGTCCACGTGCGCGCTGTCAACGACGGTTGAACCGTCGCTGAAGCGCCACTGCATCGGAATCGTGCTCCCGGCCTTGATCGTCGCGCGGCCGGGCGGCACGTTCTTCACACCGACAAAGACATAGTCGGTGACGACCGGATTGACCGCGATCGACACGGTGGCCGGCGCACTCTGGCGGGCGCCGTCAACCGCACGGTAGGTGAACGCGTCGGTGCCATGGAAGCCGGCAGCCGGTGTGTAGACGAAGGAGCCGTCGGGGTCGAGCAGCAGCGTCCCGTGCGAAGGGCCGCTGACGAGCACCGCAGACAGGGGGCCGCCACCATCAGGATCCTGGTCGTTGCCGAGCACCCCGGGCGCCGGCACGACGAGCGCCGTGCCCTGGTCGGTCGCATAGCTGTCGTCCACCGCGATCGGCGGATCGCTGACCGCCACGATCGTCACCACGTTGGAGGGATCGCTCAGGATGCCGTCGGCATAGCGGGCGCGAGTGAAGTAGGTGAATGCCTGGCCGTCCGGCAGCAGCGTGCCGTCGATCAGCGTGTACACGCTCTGGCCCGGCACGGCGTTGAGCTGACCTACCGAGACGGCCGTGGCAACCGCGGCGGGTGTGAGGTCGGCGCCCGGGATCCGCAGCACTTCGTACTGAGCCACCCCTCCGATGTTCGGAGACGTCCACTCGAGGCGGACGCGGTGCCGCGGCACGACCACTCCGGCACAGGTCTCTCCGATCACGCAGGCGCTGAACTGATTGGGCGGCGCCTTGGCGAGATCGACGGCCGTCACGAAATCGATCTCGCCCCATGGCTCGGCCGGGTTGCCCTGGAACAGGTCGCCGCCGCCGAGGTCCCCGCGGCCAAGGTCGCCGCGGCCGAACAGGGTCCCGAGGTCGCCGCGGCCGAGGTCGCCACGGCCAAGATCGCCGCGTCCCAGATCGCCGCGCCCGAGGTCGCCGCGGCCGAGGTCTCCCCGGCCGAGATCGCCGCGTCCCAGGTCGCCACGTCCTGTATCGAGGGACAGCGGCCCTACGGCGGGACGGCCCTGCGCGTCGATGAACAGGCCGCCCGCGGTGCGGCGGCTGCCGACCTGGTTCATCACGATGTTCGACCAGTCGTCGGAACCGCGATGCTGCTCCGGCGACGCGTCGAGGTTCGTGATGCGGCCGTTGAAGTTCACATCCTGCTCAAAAGGCGTCACGTCCAGCACGCCGTCGGCCTTCCAGTCGATCGGCGCCGCGCTCGTCCGCGCGTCGACCCGGATCATCGGCACGTCCGTGGGCAGGAGCGGCGACCCGTTGCAGTGCTTCGACACCGGGCCGGCAATCGACGCCAGGTAGCTGGTCGCGAGCGGCGCGTACCAGCCGATGCGATACGGCATCATGGCAACGGAGCCGTCGACGAGCGCCGTTTCGTCAACCGTCATGCCCGGGAACGCATCGCGGGAGAAGTCGAGGTGCGGCACGCCGCCATCATCGACGAGACCGCGGAGCTGGTACAGGTAGTTCATGACGCTCAGGTAGGTCGGCTTGCAGTTGAGCTCCAGCGCCTCGCCGCCGTGGCGTCGCTCGAGGCCGTGGCCGAGCTCGTGCATCAGCGTGGATGCCTGCATGAACGGCGTGCCGACAGGCAGGCCGTCAACATCGGCAAAGGCGCCGAGGGTGACCATCAGGTCCCCACCGGGGAAGTCGCCGACGCCGGTTGCCGTGCGCGGCACATGAAACCCGGGATCAAGCGGCGACTCGGACTGCGGAAGCCCAATCGCGTGGGCAAAGAGGGCGAAGCGGAAGATGTCCTTCCGGTTGCGATCGAAGCGGCGCACGCAGCCCGCGCCTGCCACCTCGCACGGATCCTCACCCGACACGTCAATGGGCGGCCCGGCAAGCACCTCGTCCCTGAGAAACTGGAAGCCGGTCTTCCAGCCGACGGTTCCGGGGTAGGCGGAGAACTGGCACACGTCCGGTGGATCACCGGGGGCGCCCGTACACACGGTGACGCGCTCGTCGATCGCCGCTCCGCCACGCGCGAGGCCGGCGCCGCGGATGATGTAGGGATCCGCTTCGCCAAACGGATAGCCCTCGCCCACGTCGAAGTGCACGTTGATCCGTCCGGTCGGCGCGTTGGCGAAGGCGTCGCCCACACGCTTGAGCACCTCGTGGCTCGGCAGATGCGAGTGCGCGGGCTTCGGCACCCCGCCGTAGGCAGGGGGACCGTGGACCGGGTCGTCGTCGATGTACATGTAGGCGATCTCGATGAAGAGATCCTTCACGAATGGATCGGCGCCCATGGCCTTGAGGTTCGGCAGCGCCTGGCCGTTCGGGTCGAGCACGGGCTGGTCGGATGACTCCCACACGTCCAGCAGACCGTCGCCATCGCTGTCCTGGACGCCCGTGCTGAACACGACCGCGCTGAACGCCAGGCAGTTGATGTCGTTGACCCACGGAGTTTCGACTCTCAGATCGGCCGCCGACGCGCCTGGCTGCACGGGCAGGTTCGCGAAGGTCGGCACATCCCATCTGGGTCCGGCGCTGCCCGAGAAGGGGTCGCTGGCCACGAGCTGGCCGTTGAGCGACACCTGCTGAGAGCGGAAGGGCAGACCGTTGCCGACGATCGGCGTCATCTTCGCCTGCGGATCCGAAGACGCCTGGTAGAACCCGTCGAT
>CAZNOC010000281.1:0-5353 GCA_964574545.1 uncultured Bifidobacteriaceae bacterium
CTGACCCACCTGCCCGAACCCGCCCCGACCCCGTGTCCGGATCCGGCGGCCGATTGCGTCATTGAACCCAGGACGCGGCACGGCGCTTGGCTCGGGGGAACGACGGAGGATGTCGGATGTCATCAGCACGCGAGCACGACACCAACGAGTGGCGAACTCGGATCGTCGGACTGGACCATCCGACGCCGCTCCTTGACGGGCGCGTCGTTCCCTACGTGAACCTGGACAACGCCGCGAGCACCCCGCCGCTGCGCACGGTGATGGACGAGGTGCAGCGCTTCCTGCCGTACTACTCGAGCGTGCACCGTGGCACGGGGTTCAAGTCGCGCCTGAGCACGGCCGCCTACGAGGACGCCCGCGAGACGATCGCCCGCTTCGTCGGCGCCGACGCCCGCACGCACACCGTCGTCTTCGGGAAGAACACGACTGAAGCGATCAACAAGCTGGCGCACCGGTATCCCCTGCCCCCACGGGGCGTCGTCGTGTCCACCGAGATGGAGCACCACTCGAACGACCTGCCGTGGCGGGGCCGAGCGGACATCATTCGGGTCAAGGTCGATCGCGACGGTCGCCTCGACGAAGCAGACCTGGATCGCGTGCTCGGCGCCAGCCGGGGGCGGGTCGCGCTGGTGACGGTGAGCGGAGCCTCGAACGTCACCGGATACGTGCAGCCCGTTCACCGGATCGCGCGAAAGGCGCATGCGGTCGGAGCGCGGATCCTGGTTGACGCGGCGCAACTGGCCCCGCACCGCCACATCGACGTGCGGCCGGACGACGACCCCGAACATCTCGACTACGTCGCGCTGTCGGCTCACAAGATGTACGCGCCCTTCGGCACCGGCGCGCTGGTCGGGTGGCGCGACACCTTCGCGGGCGGGATGCCCGAGTACCGCGGCGGTGGCACCGTGGACCTGGTCACCGAATCGGACGTGGAATGGGCCGACCTGCCTGATCGCGAGGAGGCCGGCAGCCCCAACGTGGTGGGCGCGGTCGCCATGGCCGCCGCGGCCCGTGCATTGACCCGCGCGTCGCTCGATCGGATCGCCCGTCATGAACTGGAGTTGACGGCGTACGCACTGACGCGCCTCGGGCGGATTCCCGGCGTCACGCTCTACGGCGGCTCCGGTCCCGCGGCGATCGGCGATCGCCTTGGGGTGATTCCGTTCAATGTCGCCAGGGCGCCTCACGCTCTCGTGGCGGCCGTGCTCGGGTACGAAGGGGGCATCGGCGTCCGCAGCGGGTGCTTCTGTGCGCAGATCTACGTCGCCAGGCTCCTCGGACTGTCCGCTGCCGACCTTGCCCGGCAGCGTCGGCACCTGCGCGCCGGCGACCGCAGCGACCGGCCGGGCATGGTGCGCGCGAGCCTTGGCGCCTACAACACGTTCGAGGAGATCGATCTACTTGTCGAGACGATCGATCGCATCGCGCGTGGTGACTACGCCGCTCGCTACGCCGTCGATCGGAAGAGCGGGGAGTACCACCCTGTCGGCGCCGCGAGGCACGTGCTCGTCATCGATCGCACGCGCTGGCTCGCGCACGCCACCGTCCCGCCACCGCCGCCCGTTGCCGGTGCTCCTGCACCTGGCAGGCACCAACCCTCCCTGCCGGTTGCCGTGCCGGGCGACATCCACCGGAACCTCAACCACGATTCGCGCGGGGCTCCATCCTGACGGCCTCGCGGCCGGCCTGACGGGCTCGGTGGAACCAGCCCGCGCTGCCCCACGCCGATCGTCGTCCCGCGCCGCGCGCGGAGATCGTCAGGGCCTGTTCACGCCCCGCGCCGCAGCATCTGCCGCTCGAACATGATCACCGCAAGTCCTATCGCCACCGCGCCGGCCACGGCGCCCGCCGCGAGGAACGCCGCGAACGGCTCGCCGGCCGCGGCCGACCAGAGCGCGCGCATCGGCCAGTACGGCGGCAGCACCCCCGCGATGTACTGCGCGGGGATGGGCAGGAAATACGACGCGACCGGCAGGAGATTCACCGAGTTCAACACCTTCATGACGGCGAAGCCCGCCACCTTGTTCGGCGCGGCCGTGGCAAGCACGAGTGCCAGCAGCGGGGCCCAGAGTCCGGCGACCAGGGCGATGGGCACCAGCGACGCGAGGGGCAGCGGCGCAATGCCCACGAGCGGGTAACCGGCCAGCGTCGTCAATGTCCCGACCGCCAGGGGCAGCGCCACGCGATACGCGAGATAGCCGTACATCGGGAGGGGCGTGACGCGCAGAGCCGTCAGGGTTCGTGCATCTCGCTCGTCCAGCAGGAGGAAGCCGACCACCATGCCGACGATGCCGGGCGCGGTCATCAGGTAGCCGCCCATGATCAGCGGGTGGTACGGCAAGAGGTCGAAGGCCTGCGACACGAGGAGGGCGTCACCGACTCCCGGGATGAGCAGGCGCAGCAGGAGCGACAGCGCGAACGGCAGCCACACGACCCACCCGAGCAGCGGGTCCCGCCACATCAGCCGCGAGTCCGCGCGCGCCAGGGCGCTCCACGTCGCCGGGGTCATCGCCCGCCCCAGGCCCGCGTATCGCGCATCAGCTGTCCCACGGCCTTCCGCCCGGCCAGGAACGCCGCCGCGCTCCAGAGGACGGAGCCTGCAATCCCGAACGCGAGATCTCCAAAGCTGGCCTCGACATACGCAGCGCGCAGCAACGTGAGCGCCGGCTCGACAGGGTGCCAGTAGAGCAGCATGCGCGGACCAAACCCGAAGTGGGGCAGCAGCGGCAGCAGCAGCAACGCCACGACCGCAGAGGCGGGGAGCAGCATGCCGTTGACGGAGGCGTAGCGCGAAGCCACCACCGTGCCCACTCCCGTGTAGACGATTCCGAGCGCCACCGTTCCCGAGACCAGCCACAGCGGCGCACGGCCCACGTGGAACGCCAGCCAGACGATAACGAGGACCTCGACGGCCGCCAGCGCCGTGAGCGAGGTGATCCGAGCCGCCACGTACACACCTGGCGACAGGGGCGATACGGCGAGCGCGGTGAGCGTCCCCTCATCGCGATCCAGGAGCATGAGGCCGGCCACGAAGAACACGGTCGTGACCTGCAGGTTCACGGCGACCACGGCGGGCACCCACACGTCGGCGGCCGCACGGACGGTCTCTGGCACCGCGACCAGGAGCCCTCCGACGACCAGCACGAGGGCGCCTGTGGCCCAATAGAACCCGTTCCTCGCCTGCAGGACCACATCCCACCGGAAGGCGGTCACGAACGTGTTCATCCGAGCGCCCTGCCAGTCACCTGCACGAACACGTCTTCGAGCGTCGTCTCGAGGGTGTGCATCGTCTCGATGCCGCCCGCCCGCACGACCGCCAGGAACTCGGGGTTGTCTGCGAGTGCGTCGAGGGCAAACTCGCTCGTCAGGGTCGCTCCGTCTCGCGCCGTCTCCACCCGTACGACGCGCCGGCCGTGTGCGAGGCGGAGGGCGCGCGGCGCATCGAGGGCGGCGATCCGGCCGTCCACCAGGAACGCCACGCGATCGCACAGGTCGTCCGCGGTCACCATGTCGTGGGTGGTCAGGAAGATGGTCGCACCCGCGGCCCGCGCATCGCGGATGACCTGTCTGATGCGTCGGGCCGTCACCGGATCGAGTCCGGAAGTCGGTTCGTCGAGAAAAAGCAGGTCGGGCCGGTGCAGCAGCGCACGGGCGAGCGTCAATCGGCCGCGCATCCCCTTCGAGAACTCGCCCACGCGCTTGTCGGCATCCTCGCGCAGGCCGACCTGTTCGAGCAGGGCGTCCGGCGCCTCCGTGTGCCCTCCGTACAGGCCCGCGAACAGCGTCAGGTTCTCCCGCGCAGTGAGCTTGAGGTAATGATTCGGCGACTCGAAGGCGACGCCGATCCGACGGTAGTAGCTGCGGTCCCAGGCGCGCAGATCGCGCCCGAGGACCGAGACCGACCCCTCGTATCCGCCGAGCAGGCCGATCAGCACGTTCTGCGTCGTGCTCTTGCCGGCGCCGCTGGGTCCGAGACACCCGAAGATCTCGCCCGCCTGGACGCTGAACGTCAGGTCGCGGACGGCCGGCCTGGGCGCGTGCGCATACGTGTAGCGGAAAGCGTGGGTCTCGATCACTGTCCCGGTGCCAGGATGAGGCGGCGTGCGCTCATGCTACCAGACGCGCAGCCCTTGCCGTCCTGAGGATAATGGCCTCACAGGGAGGACTCCATGGACCTTGCGGTGTGGCAATCGACTTTCGCTTCGGCCGTTCGCGAGCTCGCGGCACGAACGGTGGCGTACCTTCCGAATCTGGCCGCCGCCCTGGGCCTCGTGCTTGTGGGCTGGATGGTCGCGTGGACGGCCCGCGCGGTGGTCGTGCGCGTGCTCGGCGCCGTGCTCGCCCTGCTTGCACGGCAGCCGGCCCTGGGACGCGCCGTGGAGCGCAGCCGCCTCGGCCCCGGCTTCGCAGCGCTGATTGGCCGCGTCGTCTACTGGTTCGTGCTGACGCTCTTCGTCGCGGCCGCGGTTGAACGGCTCGAGCTGACGATCGCCGCGGCACTCGTCAGTGCGTTCGCGGCATTCCTGCCGCGCGTGCTCGTCGGCCTCGTGCTCGTCTTCGGCGGCATCATCGCCGGCCAGGTGGCGTTTGGCGCGGTGCAGCGGGCGTCGCTCGCCGCGGGCCTTCCTCAAGCAGCCCTCCTGGCGCGCTCGGCGCAGGTCATCCTGGTTTTCCTCGGCATCGTCACCGGCGCCGACCATGTCGGCGTGCACAGCACGCTGCTCACCGTGGTCGTCGCCACCGCCGTCGGCGCCGTGCTGGGTGGTGCGACGCTCGCGTTCGGCCTCGGGTCGCGGATGGCCGTCAGCAACATCGTCGCGGTCTTCTACCTGCTCAAGATCTATCGTGTCGGACAGGTTGTCAGGATCGGCGACATCCAAGGGCCGATTGTCGAGATCATGCAGAGTGGCGTGCTGATCGCCTCGCCCGAGGGCCGGGTGCTCGTGCCCGGCCACCGCTTCAGCGACGAGACGTCCACGCTCGTCGCAGGAGGCCAATCGTGAGCGGCCGGCGCGACCTCGTCGATCACTACGCGGCCACTCGTCCCGACGACGTGGCGCGGCATGTCGAGCGCCTGGATCCAGGGGACGCCGCGGTGGTCCTTACAGCACTGCCGCCTCCAACCGCCGCCGCCCTCCTGCCTCATCTGGCCCAGGGACACGCGGCTCGCATCGTCGCCGACCTGCCCTCCATTGTTGCGGCGGCGGTACTCGGGGAGATGCGCGTGGAGGGAGCCGCCGCGCTGCTGCGCCGGATGGACGCGCCGGTCCGCTCGGGCATTCTGGCCGCCCTGCCGGGCGACGAGGCGCGGGCGGTCGCGGTGCTGCTCGCCCACGGCGCCGGAACCGCGGGT
>CAZNOC010000282.1:0-5346 GCA_964574545.1 uncultured Bifidobacteriaceae bacterium
CAGATGTTCGATCTATCTTCTGATCTTGCAGATCACGAGATAGTTCGAACATCGTGACATCGAACATCCGATCACCACATCACCACATCACAAGATCACCACATTCATGCAACAGCCAAGCTTCGATCATCGAAGAAACGCATGGTTGCATCCTCATTTAGGTGTCGCATCCGATCGACCTTGACTTCCCCGTCGTGACAGCGATACACCGGCGTGAGTGAGATCGCGCGCTGTCATTGGTGCAGCAGAGGTTGAGCGCATGCGGGTTCCTCGCACACTCCTCGCCGTTCTGGCCGTTGGCCTGCTTGCGACCGTGGCGTCCGCCGAGCCGCCGCGCGGCAGCCTGACGATCGAACGCATCTCAGACATCAAGTACCCCACGAGCCCCGTGTGGTCTCCCGATGGCAGCAAGGTGGCCTTCATCTGGGACGCCGCCGGCAAGCAGGACGTGTTTGTCGTCACACCGGGCCAGCCGCCCGTGCAGCTCACCGACTTCCCCGTGGACGCGGCGCTGTGGCTGTCGGACGTCGGACCGATCGGCTGGATTTCGAACGACGAGATCCTTGTGGGGAAGGATGGGCAGCTCTGGACCGTGTCGGCCACGGCGCCGAAGCCCGGCCTCTTCGCGGGTCTGTCGGACGCCGGGAGCTTCGTGCTGTCGCCAGACCGCCGGCAGATGGCGTTTCTCCGGAACGGACAGATCTGGCTCGCCTCGGTGTCGGCAAAGAACCGCCGCCAGCTGACGCAACTCGCCGAACCCCTCACAGCCTCGCTCCCGGTCTTCTCGGCGGATGGCCGCTGGCTGGCGTTCGCGGCGTCGCGCAGCGGGCTCGAGCAGGAACAGCTGCCATGGAACGGCAACCTCGTCCGATCGTTCGTCAACGCCACGACCGACCGCCGCCTCGGCATCGTGTCGGCACAGGGCGGCGACGTCGCGTGGATCCCCACCATTGGCAACGTCAGCGGCGTGCAGTGGACGGCGCACGGATCCGTTGTGTATCAGGAGCAGTCGCCGGACGGCAAGACGCGGGAGATCAAGACCGCGGCCGTCGGCGGCCTTCCACGCACGATCTGGCGTGACCACGACGAGAAGTGGTGGTCTCCGACGAACCGCGATTCAAGGCTCGCCGTGTCGCCCGACGGCCGTACGCTCGCGTTCGTGAGCGACCGCACCGGGTGGATTCATCTGTACGTGATTCCCACCGATGCGACGGACCCGGGCGCGGGCCGCGCGCTGACATCGGGAACCTTTGGCGTGGGGCTTCCCGCGTGGTCCCCGGATGGCGCACGCATCGCGTACCACCACAGCGTAGACGGCAACCAGATGGAGCGCTTCGTTTCCACCGTGGACGTGAGCTCCGGCCGCCACGATGCAATCGTGACGGCCAGCGGTGTCAACATCGACCCGTTGTTCTCCCCTGACGGACGACGACTGCTCGTGCAGCGCACCGACGTCCACAACTCGCTCGACCTGTACGTCACGGACGCCCGGCCCGGCACACCGCTGGTGCGGCTGAGCAACTCGATGCCGGCAGGGATCGATGCCGCGGACATCCCCGTCCCGACGCCGGTGTACTTCCCGAGCCGTGTGGACAAGCAGCCCGTGCCGTCCACTCTGATGGTGTCCGACCGGCTCGACCGCAACACGAAGCATCCCGCCATCGTGTGGATTCACGGCTCCGGGTCGGATCAGAACTACATCGGCTGGCACCCGGGCAGCTACCGGATGTACTACTCCGCCAGCGTGTACCTGGCGCAGCAGGGCTACGTGGTGCTGACACCGGACTATCGCGGCAGCTCGGGCTACAGCCGCGACTGGGCCACCGGCGTGCACATGGGCCTCGGCGTCACCGACGCCGCGGACGTGGCGTCCGGCGCCGACTATCTGAAGACGCTCGACTACGTGGACCCGGATCGCATCGCCGTCTGGGGGTTGAGCTACGGCGGCTATCTGACGCTGCAGACGATGACCCGCGATCCGCTGCTGTGGAAGGCCGGCATCAACGTCGCCGGCGTCGTGGACTGGGCCACCTACGGCGCGGGCTACACGACCCCGCGCCTGGGCACGCCGGTCGAGAACCCGGAGATCTACCACGAGTCCGCGCCCATCCATCACATGGAGCACCTCGTGCGCCCGCTCCTCGTCCTGCACGGCACGCTCGACCGCAACGTGGCGTTCCGCGATTCGCTGCGCCTCTTCGACGTGCTGCTGAAGCTCGGCAAGGACTTCGAGATGGGCGTCTACCCTGGCGAGATTCATTTCTTCCGCCGCGCGCACATCCTGCGCGATGCCTGGCGCCGCGTCGAGGACTTCTTCGATCGGCACCTGAAGAACGGCTCCCCCCAACAGAGCCAGTAGTGCAGCGGGCAGCGCACGGTGCTGCTTCGACGGTTCACGCATACGGCGGCAATCCTGCCGCAGACAACACGGAGGGCAGGCGATGACTGGGAGATATCTCTGCACGCGGGTCGGGCTCCTTGTTCTGTTGATGATGCCGGCTCTGGCCTATGCACAGCAGACCGGCACGGTCGTGGGCGCCGTTCGCGACGCGCAGGGAGGCGTGCTACCAGGCGTCACGGTCACCATTGCGGGTGACGCCATCATCGGCGGTTCGCGCGTCGTCGTCACCGGCGAGGCGGGCGCGTACCAGTTCACGACGCTCCCGCCAGGCACCTATACGGTCTCGTACGAGCTGGCCGGCTTCACCCCGCTTCGCCGCGAGGGCGTTGTCGTGCAGGTGGCCCGGACGATCCGGCTCGATGTGGAACTGGGCGTGGGCACGCTCGAGGAAACGGTCACCGTCAGCGGCGAATCGCCCGTGGTGGACGTGTCGTCAACGGTGACGCAGACGAACATCTCGAAGGACCTGTACGAGGCGATTCCGACGGGCCGAAGCCCGTGGGTGATGGCGGGACTCGTCCCCGGCGTCGTCGCGGGCCGGCTCGACGTCGGCGGCACCGAAGGCGCGCAGCAGTACAACATCGAGGCGTTCGGCTCGGCCAACAGCCAGAAGTCGTTCAGCATCGACGGCCTGAAGGTCAACTGGGCCGGCGGCGACGGCGGCGCCACGATGATGTACTACGGCTTCGAGATGTACGACGAGTACAACATGCAGACGGCGTCGGGCACGGCCGAGAGCGACGTGGCGGGCGTGTACATGAACATGGTGACCAAGTCGGGCGGCAACCGCGTCACCTCGGACCACAACTTCTACTTCATGAACGAGTCGATGCAGGGGTCGAACCTCGACGACGACCTGCGCGCGCGCCTCGGCCTGCAGTCGGGCCAGCAGACGGGTGCGGCCGGCAACCCCATCGACATCTCGTACGACTGGAGCTCGACGCTCGGAGGGCCCATCAGGCAGGATCGCGCGTGGTTCTTCGGCGCGATCCGCTGGTGGCGGCTCGACCAGTTCCAGATCGGCGCGCTCAACCCCGACGGGTCGCAGGCGATTGACGACAACCGCATCCGCAACTTCATGGGCAAGGCCACGTGGCAGACGACGCCGAACATCAAGACGTCGTTCCTGTTGAACAAGAACATCAACGACCGGTTCCATCGGCGCAACCCGCCGTATCTCTTCGTCGAGGACAAGGCGACCGGGCTGCAGGAGCAGCCGGCGCAGAACTACGTGGCGCAGTGGAACCAGGTGCTCGGGTCGCGGATGATCGTCGACGCCCGCTTCGGACGGATGTGGGGCATCTTCCCCTTCCGCTTCCAGAAGGAAGTGGGCCCGAACGACATCGCGATCCGCGACGTGGTCCGACTCACCCGGATCAACGCCATCGAAACGCAGTCCGACAACCCGAACCACCGCTATCAGGCTGCGCTGACGGGAAGCTACTTCGTCCAGACCCCGGGCGGGGGCACGCACGACATCAAGATGGGTGTGCAGCTCTCGTGGGAGCGCGTGGAGTGGATCAGGCGGCGGAACGGGGACCTGTTCCTCGAGCTGCGTGACGGCGTGCCGTTCCAGGCGCAGCTGTCGAACACGCCCATCGATTCGGACCACCGACTCCAGACGTGGGGGGTGTTCGTGCAGGACCGCTGGGTGGTGGGCCGCGCTACGATCAACGCCGGCCTCCGCATGGACGGCGTCAGCGCGCACCTGCCCGCGCAGACAAGTCCGGCGGGTGCGTTCGTCGAGGAGCGCAACTTCCCGAAGACGGACGTCTTCTCGTTCCCCTTCAACCTGGCGCCCCGCATCGGCGTGGCCTACGACATCTCCGGCAACGGCCGCACCGCCGTGAAGGCCTACTACGGGCGCTTCTACAACCAGTTCGGGTCGCAGCTCGCCGAGGCCGCTAACCCGAACGCGATCGTGGATCAGGCCGTGGCGTGGAACGATCTGAACGGCAACCTCGCCGTCGATCCCGGCGAGCTTGGTCAGTTCACGGGCTTCCCGCGCGGCCTGTTCCCGACGGTGGACTCCGGCGCGACGCGGCCATACAGCGAGGAGTTCAACGCGGGCATCGAGCAGCAGCTCGGCGGGGACATGGCGCTGACGATCGGCTACCACCGCCGGCACCACCGTAACGGCCTCGGCATCCTCGACCGTGCCAGGACGGCCGACGCCTACGCGCCGATCACCAGGACGTACACCAACCCGACGAACGGCCAGGTCGAGAGCCTCACCATCTACAACCTGCGCCCGGAGTTCATTCAGGCCCGGGACCGCTACATCAGCAACGTCGATTTCCTGCAGAGCGACTACAACGGCGTGCAGTTCGACTTCCAGAAGCGCATGTCGAATCGCTGGCAGATGCTGGCGGGGCTGAGCGTCCAGCGTCACCGCGGCTACGACCACAACGGCACGTACACGGCCGTGGATTTCAGCAACCCGAACGTCTCGATCAATCGCGCCGACTCGGCGATCTTCATCGATCTGCCGTGGACGTTCACGCTGTCGGGCAGCTACATGCTGCCGTACCGGGTCATGGTGTCGGGCAAGTACACGGCCCGCGCCGGCGATCCCCTGAACAGGACCACCACCTTCAGCGGCCTCACGGCGTCGCAGGCGAGCGAAACGATCCGCCTGGTGCCGCGCGGCACGGATCGGACGGAGGACGTGACGAAGTTCGTGGACGTGCGGCTGTCGAAGCGGTTCGGCGTGGGCCTCTCGAACCTCGAGGCCACGTTCGACGTCTTCAACATCCTGAACGCAAACCACGTGCTGCTGCAGACCGAACAGTTCGGTTCGACCTGGGGCCGCCCCACCCGAATCCTCGCCCCGCGGATCATCAGGGTGGGGTTGACCGCAAGATTCTGAGAATCTTGCGATCTTCTGATGTGGGGATGTGGAGATGGATGTGTCGATGTTCAGATGTTCGATCTATCTTCTGATC
>CAZNOC010000283.1:0-3394 GCA_964574545.1 uncultured Bifidobacteriaceae bacterium
ACACTGCGAGCAGCGTCGCGCCCATGCGTGGCGCCCACAGCGCCTGCCCGAAGACGTCGTCCATGGTGAAGACTCCCGTGAGCGGGACGCCGGGCTCCATCTGCTGCACCGCCCCGCGCGCGGCGCCAAGCGCCGCTCTCGGGCTGTCTTCGGCGCGCAGCACCAGGGTGATGGCCCCGGTGGGGGCCTGCCCGAGCGGCTGATAGATGTACGGCTGCGGCTCCTCGCCGAGGAAGTTGTACTTGCTGTCACGGGCGATGCCCACGACCTCGATGGGCTGTTCCTGGCCCGCGAATCGAAACCGTTGCCCGATCGCATCGGCGTCGGGCCAGAACCGCCGCGCCATCGTCTCGTTGATGACCACGACCTGCGGCGCCATGCGGTCGTCCCGGTCGCTGAAGGCGCGGCCCCGCAGCAGCGGGATGCCGAACGTTTCGAAGTAGCCATCGCCGATCACCGCCATCTGGACGAGCCGTCCCGCACGCGGATCGCGCGTGTCCTGGCCGTCCAGGAAGACGCTGCGCAGGAAGCCGCCCCCACCAAGGGGTGTGGTGTTGGTCAGGCTGGCGCGCTCGACGCCGGCCAGCGCCCGGGCGCGCGTGACGATCTCGAGTTGCCTGGCCGCCACTGCGTCCGGCGGCAGGCCCTGGGCGGCGAGGTTGAACGAGAGCACGGCCAGGCGTTCGGCGTCGAACCCCGGCGCGATCTCTCGCGCGTTCATCAGGCTCCGGAGGAAGACCCCGGCGCCGACGAGCGCCACGAACGAGAGCGCCACCTGCGCAACCACGAGCGCCTGCCGCGTCGTGATGCGCCGGCCGCCGCTGCTTGGCTGGCTGCCCCGCGCCTTGAGCTCGGTCACGAGGTCGGGCCGGGAGAACTGGATCGCCGGCAGCAGCCCGAAGAGCAGGCTGGTTGCGAGCGCGACGAGCGCTGTGAACGCCAGCACGCGGCCGTCCATCTCGAGGGCGAAGGCGTTCTCCTGCAGAAACGGCGGCCGCATCGCCGCCAGCGCCGGCCGCATCCACATGGCGATGAGCAGCCCCGCGGCGCCGCTGGCCACCCCGAGCACGAGGCTTTCGACGAGCAGGAGCCGCATCAACCGCCAGCGGCTGGCGCCGAGCGCGAGACGCACCGCCACTTCCTGCCGGCGCGCGGTCGCGCGCGCGATGAGCAGGTTCGCCACATTGGCGCACGCGATGAGCAGGACGAGGCCCACCATCCCCATGAGCAGCCCGCCCGCCGTCACGAAGTTGTCGCGGAAGCCGGGGTTGATCGCCGCCTGCGCCAGCGGCAGCACGGCGGCGCTGCGGCCCTGGTTGGCGTCCGGATACGCGTCGGCCAGGCTGGCGAAGATCGTCGCGAGATTGACGCCCGCCGACGCGGGCGCGACGCCGTCGCGGAGCCGTCCGGTCACGGCGTACACGAGCGCGCGGCGGGAGTCCCAGGTCTCGCGCTGGAACTCGTTGCCGAGTTCCTGGTACATCGCCAGCGGCGCCCAGACGTCGGGCCCGCCGATGGCGTTGGTCCCCTTGAAGCCCTGCATCGTGACCCCCGCCACGGTGAACGCTCGACCGTTGAGTGTGATGGTGCGCCCGACGATTTCGGGGTCGCCCCCGAAGCGCCGCTGCCACAGCCCGTAGCCGAGCACGGCGACGGGGGACGCGCCGGGGACGGTGTCCTCCTCCGGCAGCAGGCCGCGTCCGAGGCGCAGGGGCACGCCCAGGACGGAGAAGTAGTTGCCCGACACAAGCTCCGCCGGCACCTGCTCGGGCTCTCCGGTCCCGTCCGCGAGGCTGACGAGGGCAAAGGCGTGCACGGCCAGCCCGTCGAACACCTCGTTTCGATCGCGGAGGTCGAGGTAGTTCGGACGCGACACGGGCAGCAGTTGCCCGAAGGCCCCCTGCGCGTTCCGCTCGTCGATCGTGAACACCGACACGAGGCGTTCGGGCTGATGCATCGGCAACGGCCGCAGGAACACCTCGTTGATCAACGTGAAGATGGCGGTGTTGGCGCCGATGCCCAAGCCGAGCGACACGGTCGCCACCAGGGTAAGGACCGGGCTCCTCAGGAGCAGGCGGACGGCATAGCGGATGTCGTAGGCGATCGTGCGCATGAGGTCTCCCCGAAGACACCGCGGGTGGAGCCCGGGTAGGAGCGAGGGTCGTGCCAGGGGATCCTCGTTCCGGCAAACCGCTTGACGACAACCAGTTGAGGGTCACCAGCCGAAGGTGGATGCCCCGGTTTGGTGTTCGCAGACGGACGGCCGCGTCCGGATGCGGGCGGCCAAGCTCCTTCGGGGCCTTCGCGAGACTCGCGTGGGACCGACGCCGTGACGGACGGGGACGAACAGGGCCTGCTGCGATTCGGCGGGGGACTTGAACAGCAGCTCGCGGGCCCCCTTCGGTTGCGCGCCACGCTTGGCACGTCACGCGCGGACTTTGGCGGCCGCACGACGGACGTCACGATCGATCGGAAGCTCGAGACGTCGCCAGACTGGTCGTGCAGTTCTAGCGAGGCTGGGAGTTCCAGGGGGCTCAGGCGCGCTTGTGCTCGACGTAAACGCGTTCGAGGCCGGCGTGTCGACGATCTCTGCCCCGAGCGTGGCGGCCACACGTCCCGACCGCATGAGGTCGTGCCTCGTCGCAATCTCCCTGCCCTGACGCCGGTGACGGGTCGGGCGGCGCCGCCGCGTGCGCGCTCTCAGCGGGACTCGAGTGCCAGCAGATTGCTTTCGCGACGATCCCACCGCGCGTAGATGACGCCCCCGTCCGGCGCCAGCGCGAAACCCGGCCACGACCATCGCGGCACCGACCGCACGGGCTCCGTCCCGCCGTTCCATCGCTCACGCATGATCATCGCCTCGCCGTTCGCATCCGCGCGCAGCACGTAGATACCGTCTTCGTGCACCTGCCAGTTGGCCCAGGCCCCGGCCGACATCGACTCGAGCACCAGCGACGGCGCCCCGTCCCGGAGAGGTTGGCGCCACAGCCCGCGTCCGTCGGCGCGGGTGAAGAACACCTCGCGTCCGTCGGCAGACTCCTGGGCCGCATAGCCGCCGGCCGTCGTCACCTGCTCGCGCTGACCGGTAGTCACGTCGATCCGCCACACCTGCCACTCCCCCGCGGTGAGCGCGCCGAAGTAGACCCGGCGGCCGTCGCGCGACCACGACGGCGCCACCTCGGCACCGGGGTCCGACGTGAGACGGCGGGCGTCGCCGGTGTTCGCGTCCACGAGATGGATGTCCGACTGGCCTTCGATCTGCGCCTGCACGACGAGGGTCTGGCCGTCGGGTGACCAGCGCGGAAGCGCCGTGTAGCCTCCGCGGAAGTCGGTGAGCTGCCGCGGGTCGCGGCCGTCGCGCGCGGCAATCCATACTTCGTCGCGACCCGTGCGA
>CAZNOC010000283.1:3404-5343 GCA_964574545.1 uncultured Bifidobacteriaceae bacterium
TCGAGGTGAACGCGAGGCGGGTGCCGTCCGGCGAGACCTGCGGAAAGAAGTGCCACAGCTCCGACGCCGTGGTGAGAGGGTACGCGGCCCGCGCCTCGCCGGCCGGCGCTTCCCACAGATTGATCTCGTACGCCCAGCTCTCGTAGACGACCCGGTCGTCGGCACGCGACACCGCCGGGTGCTTCAGCCGGGCCGCACCGCCCGCGACGAGTCGCGGGGACCCGCCCGCCAACGACGTGCGCCACAGGCTGTACCCGCCCGCGCGCGCGCTCGAGTACACGACCTCGTCGCCCCGCTGGCTCCAGTCGAAGCCGGCAATGCCCGCGTGATCCGTCGTGAGCGGCGCCGGCAGCCCGCCGATTGTGCGCACGGTGTAGATCTCGGAGCGTGCCCCGCCGACCGTGCGGATGAAGGCCACAAGCCGGCCGTCCGGCGACAGGCGCGGGCTGTGGTCGCCCACCAGGCCGTCCGAGGGAAAGGTGATCGGTTGCGCCTCTCCCGTCTCGATGTCGAGCCGCGCGATCTGCCAGCCGCGATGCCCCCCCTCGACCCGCGCCAGAGAGACGTACAGGCTGCCGCCATCGGCCGCCCAGTCGAGACGCGGTTCCCACGGGTTCGTGCATGTGCGCACACGGCGTTCGCTCCCGCCAGCAAGCGCACGCACCATCAGGTCGCATCCGCCATCTGGTGAATAGCGGGAATAGGCGAGCATCGTGCCATCGTGCGACCACGCCGGTGCGCGGTGCTCGGCATGAACCTCGGTAATCTGCCGCGGGGCATCACCCGCGATGCCGCTCAGGTACACGTGCGTCGCTTCTCCGCTCTCGGGCAGCGCGCGGACGATGTAGGCAAGGCGCCGGCCGTCAGGGGAGATCGCGGGCTCGGCCTCGTTGCCGGGCCCGGCCGCGACCACGGCGAACGTGACGTGCGCTTCCGTCTCGACGGCGGCCGGACGCCAGGCGAGCGCGGCCGCGACGGCCATCATCCCCACCCCGACGAAGACAGCCGATGGCGCGAGCCGCCAGCCCTGGTTCGGCCATGGAGCGACGCCGGCAGGCGGGCGGACGGCCGGCGCGCTCCCCACCACCGAACCCGCCGTGAGCCGTGATGTCTGACGCTCGACCTGTGTCACTTCAGCGACGAGCCGGTAGCCGCGCTTGCGGATTGTCTCGATGAACCTCGGCTGCACCGGGTCGTCGTCAAACGCCCGTCTCAGTTCCCGCACGGCCCTGTGCAGCACATCGTCGGTGACGAAGACGTCGGCCCAGACGCGGGCCACGAGGTCGTCGCGGCTGATGACCTGACCGGGGTGTTCGGCGAGGACCTCGAGGACCTGCATCACCTTCGGTTCCAGGCGGACCTGGCGGTCCCCGCGGGTGAGCCGGTTCAGGCTTGGCTGAACGAGCCAGCCGCCGATTCGGAAGTCGTTTGGCACGAAGCATTTAGACGCGCGAACGGCGGTCCGGGCCGTAGCGACCTTCTTCCTGGCCGGATTCCGCCAGGCGAAGCCTCAGCCAAACCTCGGCAGGAGATCGGGACCGCCCGGGGCTCGCGCACGTATGACGGGACATGGCCAACTACACCTTGATGATCAACGGGCAACCTCGGCCGTTCGAGGCCGATCCCGACACGCCACTCCTCTGGATCCTGCGCGACACACTCGGGCTCCTCGGCACCAAGTTCGGATGCGGCGGCGGGTTCTGCGGCGCCTGCACCGTGCATCTCGACGGGGCGCCGCGCCGGGCTTGCACGACACGCGTCGGGGCCGTTGGGGCCCAGCGCGTGACGACGATCGAGGGCCTCGCGCCGGACCATGCGCATCCCGTGCAGCTCGCGTGGCAGGAGATCGACGTGCCACAGTGCGGGTACTGCCAGGCGGGGCAGGTGATGGCGGCGGCGGCGCTCCTGGCTCGGACACCAGAACCGGACGACGAGACGA
>CAZNOC010000284.1:0-5337 GCA_964574545.1 uncultured Bifidobacteriaceae bacterium
CTCGGCGCGCGGACTCAGGCTCCGTGAACCGATTTCTTCACCGGAAAGTAGCTAGATGGCCACTACTGGAGGCAAACGAGTGGCACGTCGATCTGAGAAACCAGAATGCTGGTCTGCATCAACAACTTGCAGCATTCACAGTGGACCAGCATCTTGTGCCGGTGTGGTTAGCAGAACAGGATCCCTTTTCTGGTGCGACCAACGCCGAGCGCAGGATGGATGACGGGACCTTTCAGCGAGGTCTGATGGTCCCGGTATCAAGCGTATACATGGCTCCCGTTCCGGCTGGGTTCCGTCAGGCAGTAGATACCACACATGTTAAAGCGATCGATGCTCGGTCAGGCAATGCTGTCGGAGGACGGGAAGTGATACTGAGCCTCGTTCAGCAACAATCACAGAGGGTTTCTGCCGAGGGTCTTGCCGACGGTTCTAGTGTACGTGCTGAGCACGCGTTTCTTCAGGATGGCGACACAATGGTAAGACGATTTCATCCATTCAATTTCTCATTCAGAGAACGTCGCTGATTGTGAAGGTGGCCGGCGACGGCGTGAGCGGCTAACATGCGGCTGCACCCGACGGCGCCGGGGAATCTTCGAGCGCCACGGGTGAGCCGCAATCGTTAGCCGGGAGGTTTATAACCGATGGTTCAACAGATATCGACGCTGATACCGTACCGGCGGGCCGGATTAACCGGTGAGGCCAGGTCGACGACGGCGCGGAAGAGCGCGTACCACAGCCCACCCAGCACCAGCGTGAGGGCCAGCACGCGTGGCTCCTCTAGCCACCCCGCCACCTGCACGGATGCGGCGGGCGCCACGATCGTCAGGTGCATGCCGCGGCGCACGCCCGTTGCGGGCGGCGTGGGCGAAACCGCGCGCCGCCGCGCATCACCCACGCGATCCGGCGCGTGTTCGAGACATCTGTGAGCGGGTCCGCTGTGAGAAGCACGAGGTCGGCCCGCTTCCCCGCTTCCCCGGCTCCACGGTGCCTGTTTCCTCCAACAGCCGCAGCGCCTCTGCCGCGTGGCGATCTGGAGCGCGTCCCCCGGCGAGATCCCCGCATCGACCAACAACTCCAATTCCCGATGCAGGCTCTCACCTGGGATCACCCACGGGTTTGGCGTGTCGCTCCCGGCGGCGAGCAGTATGCCGCCCTCGTAGTACCGCTTGACCAGGGCGAGCAGCTTCGGCCATGCCGCCTCCGCACGCTGGAAGTCCTCGGCGGTCCAGTCATCGGTAGGTGACCATGTGGGAGGCATGTGGCACGTGGAGGTCGCATCGCAATATTGATAACTGTGATATTAATATCGGGAATGCCTGCTCCCCCCGCCTGGCGGCCCTGATCCTTACCCGGGCCCTGCCTTCGGTCCATCGGGACGCAATCCTCGGCGACCTGGCCGAGGTGTTCGCGTCCCGTGTAGTGGCGGACGGCCGGGTGGCGGCGTGGATCTGGTATTGGCTCACGGCCGTTGCCATGACGGCCGCCTTCGTCCGCGAGCGCGGGCTCGTTGCGCGCACGCCGGGCACGACACCAGGAGGTACGATGCGCGGTGTGGCCACCGATATGCGCTACGCGTGGCGCATGGTTCTCAGGAATCCGTGGATGTCGGCGGTGGCGGCCGTGTCACTCGCCGGCGCCATGGCTGTGACCATCGCTGGCTTCAGCCTGTTCTGGGACAGCTACTACGCCGAACTCCCGTTCGCCCACGCCGACCGCCTCGTCGCCGTGCGCGACCTCGACGAGCGGCGCGGGGGCAGCCCCTCGCCTCGCCTCGGTGTCGTCCGCGAGTGGCGGGCGCACCAGCGCAGCCTCGACGTGATTGGCGCGGCCTACTCTCGCCCGCGCGAGATCGCCGACGGCGCCGGCGGCCTTGTGCGCTATCCGGTGTCGACCATGACGGCCTCGGGGTTCCGTGTCACCGGCGTCGAACCGCTGTACGGCCGCGCGTTGTGGGACGCCGACGAGGCCCAGGGCGCGGAACCGGTCGTCGTCCTCGGCCACCGGGCGTGGACCACGCTTTTCGGCTCCGATCCCCTCGCGGTCGGCCGCACGCTCGACGTCGACGGTGAGATGCGACGCATCGTTGGCGTAATGCCCGAGGGGTTCCGGTTTCCGCTGTCCGAAGATCGGTGGATACGCGTCTTCGGCCGGCTCGCTCCGGGCGCAACGATGGAGCAGGCCGAGGCGGAGCTCGAGAGCATCCGCGCCGGCTACGCCGCCGCCCATCCCGAGGACACCGAGCTCGGAGACCGCCGCGCCACGATCATCCCCTACGTGCAGTCCGAAACGGAAGCCGGCGCGGAGGCGATGTTCTTTGCGATGTTCGCCTTCATGCTGCTCATCCTCTCCGTCGCCTGCGCGAGCGTCGCGAACCTGCTCCTGTGCCGGACGATGGCACGGCGCGGGGAGATCGCCGTACGAGCGGCCATGGGCGCGAGCCGCGCGAGGCTCGTCTCCCAGCTCCTGCTCGAAGCGCTGCTGATCACGTCGGTGGCCGCCCTGATCGGCGTCGGTGCCGCGGCGCTCGGCCTGCG
The DNA here is from genome assembly GCA_964574545.1 of uncultured Bifidobacteriaceae bacterium. Lineage (GTDB taxonomy): Bacteria > Acidobacteriota > Vicinamibacteria > Vicinamibacterales > UBA2999 > JAUXWO01. The sequence goes on from CAZNOC010000284.1 coordinate 2,535, forward strand.
ATGGTTCAACGCGTGGATTCCCGTCGAGAACCTGCCGTTCTGGGTACGCTTCGGCATCAGCCCGCCGACCGTGGTCTTCGCCGTGCTTGCCTCCTTCGTCGCGGCGGTGCTGGCCGGCATTGCGCCCGCGCTGCGCGCCACGGGCGGCGCCCTGGCGGACGTTCTCAAGGACCAGCAGCGGGGCGCGTCAGGGGTACGGTTCGGCGCGGTGAGCGGTGCGCTCACCGTGGCCGAGATCAGCATCGCTGTCGCCTTCCTCGCCGCGGCAGGCCTCGCGGGGCGGAGCCTCCTCGACGCGACTGGGGCGTCGGCGGCCCTGGCCGGCCACGAGACGCTGGTTGCCGACGTCAGGATCGCCGACGATTACAGCGTGCGGCCGGACGGCACCGTCGCGGTACCTGCCGGCGACATTCCTGCCGAGCGATGGCCCGCGCTTGCCGAAGAGGTCCGCCTGGCCGTGGCGGCCCTGCCCGGTGTCAGAGCGGCGGCACTCGCGACCGCGCTCCCGATGCGGCAGCACCGCGGCGGTGAGATCGAGATCGACGGCCCCGCCCGCGGGGAGCCGCCCGCTGGCGTGCGCGTACTCGAGACCGAGGTGACCCCCGAGCACTTCGAGGTGTTCGGCGGCCACCTGCTCGCGGGCCGCCTGCTCGGGCGATCCGATACGCGCGCCTCCGAGCCGGTCGTCGTGGTGAACCGCCCGCTCGTCGAGCGCCTGTTCGGCGTCGAAAACCCTGTAGGCCGGCGCATCCGCCCGGTCACGACGACGACGGGCCCGTGGCTCTCCATCGTCGGCGTCGTGGACGGGGTGCCGATGAACCCGGCCGGCGACCGCCAGCCGGGGTACTATCGTGCCTTTGCGCAGGGGCACGGCGCGACTTTCAGCCTCGCCGCGCGGGTCGACGGGACGCCCACGGCTCTCGCGGCGGCCGTGAAGCAGGCGGTCCGTCGGATCGACGATCGCCTCGACGTCGCCGGTCTCGAGACCCACGCCGAGATGGCCGAGCGGATGTTCGTCTCCTACAAGATGATGAGCCTGACCTTCGTCGGCCTGGGCGGCACGACGCTGTTCCTGGCCGTGCTCGGGCTCTATGCAGTCATGTCGTTCTCGGTCACCGCGCGGACGCGCGAGATCGGCATCCGGCTCGCACTTGGAGCAGGCGGCGCGAGAGTGGCCACAGCCATCCTGCAGCGCGGCCTTCGGCAGATCGCGCTCGGTCTGCTGCTCGGATCGGCGGGTGGGTGGGCGCTGATGCGGCTCCTGTCGTCCATCCCGATCGGCATGTCGGCGTCGGGGCCGCAGTTGCTCGTGATGGCTGCGGGAACGATGGCGGCAGCGGGCATGCTCGCGTGCTTCGTGCCGATGCTCCGCACGCTGCGCGTGCATCCCGTCGAGGCCCTTCGCCATGACTGACCGCGCGCTCGGGGAACTCGAGCAGCTCGTGCTCCTCGCCATCCTCCGGTTCGGCGAGGAGGCCTACGGGGTCCCCATCGTCGAGGAAATCGAGCGGCGGACCGGCCGCACGGCTTCGCGGGCGGCCGTCTACGTGGCGCTCACGCGGCTCGAGCGTCGCGGTTTCGTCCAGTCGCGGTTGGGAGAGCCGACACCCGAGCGGGGGGGCAAGGCACGGCGCTACTTTCGCGTACTCCCGGCAGGTCTCGCCCGGGTGCGCGCGATGCGCGCCACGCTCGTGAGCATGTGGGAGGGGCTGGACCCGGTCATCGGTTGAGCCGACCAATGACGGGCGCCGGCGCCACCGCCCGTTCCGCTTCGCTATCTTCGTCCCGCTATCGCGGCCACTGGGGCGGAGACCGCCTCCAGCAGGACGAAAAGCAGGGGACCCTGGAAGTGGTCCCAGGCCGTCGGGCGCCAGATCCACGGGGTGTCGGCGGCCACGGCAAGGTAGAGCAGCGCGATTGCCAGCACCGACGTGCTCGCCTGGAAGAGCGTCGGGAAGACGCTGTCAGGCGGCACGCCCGGCACGAAGCCGTGGTCTTCGCCGGGCTGTTCGGGCGGGGACGCCAGATCGACGACCGCCCGAAACTGGACGTACCAGAGTCCCCCGAGCATCAGGGTTGCCGTCAGGATGCGCGGCTCTTCCAGCCATCCCGAGAGCTGCGCCGAGGCCGCGATCGCGGCGATCGTCAGGTGGAGGCCTCGCCGTGCTCTTGCGCGCGCCTTTGGCGACGTCAGCGCGATCCCCAGAACCTGCGGCGTCCATCCGTCCGGCAGGGGCAGGAGCGGGCGATGGTCCAGGTCGCAGGCGACGATGCGTGAGGTGGCGAACGACGCGCCAAGCATCGCCCCGAGCGTGGCGAGCATCAGGGCCGGCCAGTTGTCGAGTGCCGCGGTCACCGTGTATCCGATGAGGGCCACAAGGACCACCAGCCCGGCGAAGCCGATGGCGCCGGCGGCCGGGGAGGGCTCGAGAGGAGGCGGCGATGGCTGCATGAACGGACTATGATAGATGGTCTTTTCGCATTCACAAGGAATCCGACGATGGCCTCAGACTTCGCTGGCACGCGCCGTGTCACCCCCCCCGTCAACGATCCCATCCGTGCCTACGCTCCCGGGTCCCCCGAGCGCGCGTCGCTGAAGGCCCGCCTCTCGGAGATGTCCTCCGAACGGGTCGACATCCCCATCGTCATCGGCGGCCGGGAGATCCGTACGGGACAGCTGGGACATGCCGTGATGCCGCATCGCCACGCGCACGTGCTCGGCGACGTGCACATGGCCGGCCCCGAGCACGTGGGTCAGGCGATCGCCTCGGCGCGCGACGCGCGGCGGGAATGGGCGAGCTGG
>CAZNOC010000285.1:0-5301 GCA_964574545.1 uncultured Bifidobacteriaceae bacterium
GGTTCAGCGGGATGAGCCGGCATACGCTGCTGCGCGTGCTGCAGGAGCACGCGCGTGCGGCCGGCGTGACGCTGGTCTTCGAGCGGGAGGTCGGTGACCTGTCGGCGTGTGACGATGCCGACCTTGTCGTCGCGTCGGACGGGGTGAACAGCACCGTGCGACGGCTGCTCGTGGGAGCCGTCCGCACCGAGGTGGATGTGCGGCCGAACCGGTTCGTCTGGCTCGGCACAACGAAGCCCTTTCCGGCGTTCACGTTCTACTTCAGGCACAACGACCACGGGCTGTGGCGGGTTCACGCGTACCAGTACGGGCCGGGCGCCTCGACGTTCATCGTCGAGTGCCGCGACGAGGCCTGGCGCGCCGCCGGGCTCGAGGACGCCACCGACGAGGCGACGGTCACGTATCTGGAGTCGCTGTTCGAGCGGGAGCTTGACGGCCACCGGCTCGTGGCGAACAAGAGCATCTGGCGGCAGTTCCCGACGATTCGCGTGGCGCCCTGGTCGGCGGGCAACGTGGTGCTGATCGGTGATGCGGCGCACACCGCGCATTTCTCGGTGGGCTCCGGTACGCGACTGGCGATGGAGGATGCGGTGGCGCTTCGCGGGGCGCTTGACGCGGCGCTCGGCGAGGGTGGGGAGGTCGCTGCTGCGATTCGTCGGGGGTTGGACGCGTACGAGACCGCGCGCCGGCCTCAGGTGGAGAGCCTGCAGCGCGCGGCACAGGCGTCGTTGCAGTGGTTCGAGGACACCGAGCGCTACATGCGCCTGCCGCCCATCCAGTTCGCATTCACGCTGCTCACGCGGTCGCTGCGCATCACGCACGGGGACCTGAAGGTGCGCGATCCGGAGTTCGTGACGAGACTCGACCGCTTCGTTGCGGAGGAGGCGGCAGGGCAGGTGGCGGAACATGGGGACAGTCCCCGTTTCCGGCAGCCAAGTCTGGGCAAGGGGGACAGTCCCCATGTTCCGCCGCCGATGTTCACGCCCTTCCGCCTGCGCGACCTCGTCATTCCCAACCGCGTGGCGGTCTCGCCGATGTGCCAGTACGTCGCCGAGGACGGGACGGTTGGTGACTGGCACCTCGTGCACCTCGGCAGCCGGGCGATGGGCGGAGCAGGTCTGGTCATGGCGGAGATGACCGATGTGAGCGCCGAGGCGCGCATCTCGGTCGGATGTGCAGGGCTGTACACGGGCGATCACGCGCGCGCGTGGGGCCGTGTCGTGGACTTCATCCACCGGGAGACTCACGCCAAGGTGGGGATCCAGCTTGGCCACGCCGGACGCAAGGGCGCCACGCAGCGGCCGTGGGAGGGAGACAACGAGCCCCTTCCGCTCGCGGGGCAGTGGCCGATCGTGTCGGCGTCACCAATCCCGTACTATCCGGATCGAAGCCCGATTCCGCGCGCGATGAGCCGCGCCGACATGGACGCGGTGGTGCAGGACTACGTGCAGGCGACGCACTACGCCCTCGAGGCCGGGTTCGACCTGCTCGAAGTACACATGGCGCACGGCTACCTGCTGGCGTCGTTCATCTCGCCGCTCACGAACACCAGGGAGGACGAGTACGGCGGCGCGCTCGACTGCCGCATGCGGTTCCCGCTGGAGGTGTTCGATGCGTGCCGGGCGGCATGGCCGGCCGAGCGACCAATGAGCGTGCGCATCAGCGCGGTGGACTGGGTGCCGGGCGGGCTCGAGGCGGAGGATGCGGTCGAGGTGGCACGGTTGCTTCGCGCGCACGGATGCGACATCGTGGATGTATCGGCCGGTCAGACGGTGCCGGATCAGCGCCCCGTGTACGGGAGGCTGTTTCAGACGCCGTTTGCCGACCGTGTCCGGCACGAGGCCGGCATCCACACCATGGCCGTAGGCAACATCTCGTCGTATACCGACGTGAACACCATCATCGCCGCGGGCCGCGCCGACCTGTGCCTCCTGGCACGCGCGCACCTGTTCGATCCCTACTGGACGCGGCACGCGGCGCACATGCAGCAGCACGCGTTGGCCTGGCCGGACCCCTACCGGGCGCTGGAGCGCTACCAGCCGCGCTTCGAGTTCAGCCTGTGAGCTATCAACCCGCGCCCGAGCCGAGCGTGGACGAGCGCCCGGATCCCGCCGTGGACCTGGTGGTCGTGCCACGAGTCCGCGATCTCGGTGGCTTCGAGGTCCGCCGTGTGCTGCCGTCCGGCCGGCGGAAGATGGTCGGTCCGTTCATCTTCCTGGATCAGATGGGGCCGGCGATCTTCGAGGCGGGCGCGGGTCTCGATGTCCGCCCGCATCCCCACATCGGGCTCTCGACGGTGACGTACCTGTTTCAGGGTGAGCTGCTGCACCGTGACAGCGTCGGCAGCGTGCAGGCCATTCGCCCGGGGGAAGTGAACTGGATGACGGCGGGGCGCGGTATCGCGCATTCGGAGCGCACCTCGCCCGACGCCCGCGCGGCGGGTGGCCGCCTCTTCGGTCTGCAGATGTGGGTGGCCCTGCCGCAGACCGATGAGGAGACGCCACCGGCTTTCGCGCACCACCAACCGGACGAGCTGCCGGTCGTCGAGGATGGCGGCGCGCGGGTGACGGTGGTGGCCGGCGAATGGCTGGGCCAGCGCTCGCCGGTCGAGACACGCTGGGAGACGCTGCTCGCCGACGCAGTCCTCGAGCCTGGCGCCAGGCTTCCGGTGCCGCCGTCACACGACGAGCGCGCGGTGTTTGTCGCGTCGGGCCACATCGACATTGGCGGCCAGGCGTTCGATGCGGGTCCGCTCTTGGTGTTGAAGCCCGGTGTTGACCTGACCGTCACCGCTCGTTCGGCCTCGCGCGTCGTCGTGCTCGGCGGCGCGCCCATGGACGGGCCTCGGCACATCTGGTGGAACTTCGTCTCGAGTTCGCGCGAGCGCATCGAGCAGGCGAAGGCCGATTGGACGGCGGGCCGGTTCGATCTGGTGCCCGACGAATCGGAGCGCATGCCCCTGCCGGAGTGATCGGCATGAAGGGCCTTTCCCGGGACAGTTGGACGAGATGACAGCCGAACCCCAGATCGTGGAAACGGCGAACGCCGACGAGCTTGCCGTCGAGGCCGCGCGCCGCTTCGACATCGCGGCGCGGGCCGCGGTGCGCGATCGGGGCGTGTTTCACGTGGCGCTGGCCGGCGGCTCGACGCCACGACGCCTCTACGAGCGTCTTGCTGGTGACGCGGACTGGTCCGCGCTGCCGTGGGCGCGCTCGCAGGTCTACTTTGGTGACGAGCGGTGCGTGCCGCCCGACCACGACGACAGCAACTTCAGGATGGCTCACGAAGCCCTCCTGTCGAGGGTCCCTGTGCCCGCGGAGTCAGTGCATAGGATGGAGGGCGAACGCCCGGACCCTGTCGAGGCGGCGGCGCGTTACGAGGCGCAAGTGCGTTCGACGATCCCTCATGCGCCCGGTGACGTACCCCGACTCGATCTCGTGCTGCTCGGACTGGGAGCCGATGGACACACGGCATCGCTCTTTCCAGGCACGACAGCGCTAGACGAGGGCTCCGGCCTCGTGGCGGCCACGTGGGTGGAAGACCTGCACGCGCATCGCCTCACCATGACCTTCTCGCTGCTGAACGCCGCACGAGCGGTGGTGTTCATGGTGGCGGGGGGCGACAAGACTGGCGCCCTTCAGCGCGTACTCGATCCCCCGGCCGGCCTCCCGCTGGCGCCCGCGGCGCGGGTCCGCCCTCACACCGGTACGCTGACCTGGCTGCTCGATGCGGCCGCTGCGGGACGATGAGCATGGGAGCTTCCACACACGCAGAGCGAGCGGGATCGTGCACGGTGGTGATCCTCGGGGTGGCCGGCGACCTGACGAGCCGGCTGCTCATGCCGGCCCTCTACCATCTTGCCGTCGACGACCTCCTCCCGGAGGCCTTCCACATCGTCGGCTACGCCAGAACCGAGATCTCGGAGGAGGAGCTGCGCGCGCGCCTGCGGGCGAGCGTGAAGACGCACGTGGCTGCCGGCGTCGATGACGCCCGGCTCGACTGGCTGATCTCGAGGCTGACCTACGTGCGGGGGTCGTTCGAGGAGGATGCGGGATTCGACAGGCTCGCAGAGCATCTTGCCTCCGTGGACCCGGACAATGGAGACACGGCGAACCGGCTCTACTACCTCGCCACCGCGCCCGAGTTCTTCGAGGGCGTGAGCCAGCGGCTCGGCGCGCGGGGCCTGCTGGACGAAGCGGAGGGCACCTGGCGCCGCGTCATCGTCGAGAAGCCGTTCGGGCGGGATCTGGCGTCGGCGCGCGCGTTGAACGCGGCGCTGGCCGGGGTGATGGACGAATCTCAGATCTACCGGATCGACCACTACCTCGGCAAGGAAACGGTGCAGAACATCCTCGTATTCCGGTTTGGCAACGGCATCTTCGAGCCGGTCTGGAACCGGCGCTACGTCGATCACGTGCAGATCACCGTGGCCGAGTCGGTCGGTGTCGAGACGCGCGGCGGCTACTACGACGACACGGGTGCACTGCGCGACATGGTGCCCAACCATCTGTTCCAGTTGCTGACGCTCGTTGGCATGGAGCCGCCGAGTTCCTTCAGCCCCTCGGCGCTGCACGACGAGCAGGCGAAGTTCCTGCAGGCCATCACACCCATCGAGCCGGCCAGTTGCGGGATGAACACGGTCCGCGCCCAGTACATCGCCGGCCGGCTCAAGGACGATCGGGTGCCCGGCTATCTCGAGGAGCCGCACGTGGACGCGGCCTCCTCGACCGAGACGTACGCCGCGCTCAAGCTGTCGGTGGACAACTGGCGCTGGGCGGGGGTGCCCTTCTACCTGCGCACGGGCAAACGGTTGTCGCGCAAGGATACCGAGGTGATGATCCAGTTCCGTCGCGCGCCCCTCGCCTTGTTCAGGCAGTCGGATGTCGAGGCGCCTTCGGCCAATCAGCTCGTGCTGCAGATCCAGCCCGAGGAAAGCATCTCACTCGAGTTCGCCGCCAAGGTGCCCGGCCCCGTCGTGACCGCGGCCTCCGTCCGCATGCGGTTCTGCTATAACGAGCACTTCCAGGTCGCGGGCCGCACCGGCTACGAGACGCTGCTGTACGATGCGATGACCGGCGACCGCAGCCTGTTCAAGCGTGCGGACGTCATCGAAGCGGGCTGGGCGCTCGTGGACCCAGTGCTACAGGCGTGGGAGTCCAACGCCTGTGGTCTGGCGACGTACACGGCGGGCAGCGACGGGCCGGAAGAGGCCGGTGCGCTGCTATCCCGCGATGGCCGCGCCTGGAGAGTCATTGGCACGCGGAATCCGGATGGCGATCCGGGAGCGAGCGGCGAAGCGAA
>CAZNOC010000286.1:0-5290 GCA_964574545.1 uncultured Bifidobacteriaceae bacterium
TCGGAAAGAGCCGTTCGCCGAGGCCAAGCTCCCGCGCCAACTGCAGCGCCGCCGGTTTCTGGATGAGCAGCGCGTCAGGGCCGCCATCCACCGTGAACCCCTCGACGCGCTCGGTGAGGATGACGCCGCCGGGACGTGTCGCGCGTTCGAGGACCACGGGCCTCAGGCCCCGAGTCGCGAGCGACCACGCCGCGGTGAGGCCCGCGATGCCGCCGCCGATGATGACGACCTGAGGGGTGGAGGGCATGGGCGGTGGACGGTGATCGGTGATCGGTGGACGGTGAACGGTGGACGGTCAGCGATCAGCTGGGCTTCCAGGCGTGGACGAAGCGGGCCACCTCCTGCACGCGCTCGAGGGGCGTCGGGGGAAGGATGCCGTGACCGAGGTTGAAGATGTGGCCCGGGCGCCCGGCGGCCCGGCGAAGCACGTCGCCCGCGCCCGCCAGCAGCCGGTCCTCGGGTCCCAGCAGCAGCGTCGGATCCAGGTTGCCCTGGATCCCGCGGTCGTGGCCGATGCGGTCCCATGCTTCGTCCAGGGTGATCCGCCAGTCGGCGCCGATCACGTCGCCGCCGGCGTCGCGCATCTCGCGCAGGATGGACGCGCTCGCGACGCCGAAGTGAATCGTCGGGACGCCACGCCCCTCCAGCGCGGCGAAAATCCGCTGCGTGTGCGGCAGGGCGAACTCCCGATAGTCCGCGGCGTTCAGCGCACCCACCCACGAGTCGAACACCTGCACCGCGTCCACGCCGGCGTCGATCTGCGCCACCAGGTAGTCGGAGACGATGTCGGCGAGGCGGGACGCGAAGCGATGCCAGCCCTCGGGGTCGCCGTACATCAGGGCCTTGGTGAGCGCGAAGTTGTTCGAGTGCCCACCCTCGATGGCGTAGGAGGCCAGCGTGAAGGGCGCGCCGGCGAAGCCGATGAGCGGGATGCGTCCACCGAGTGCCGCCTTGACGAGGCGAATCGCCTCCATCGTGAAGCCGAGCGCTTCGCGCGGCTCGAAGACCCTGACGGCGTCGATGTCGGCCCGTGTGCGCACGGGCCGTTCGATCTGCGGACCCTCGCCCTTCACGAAGTCGAACGGAATGCCCATCGGCTCGAGGGGGAGCAGCAGATCCGAGAAGAGGATGGCCGCATCGACGTCAATGGCGTTGACGGGCTGCAGCGTCACCTCGGTGGCAAGCGCCGGCTCGCGGCAGAGTTCGAGCAGCGTGTGCTTGGCTCGCAAGGCGCGGTAGTCGGCCATGTAACGGCCGGCCTGCCGCATGAACCAGACCGGTGTGGCGTCGACAGGTTCGCGTCGGCAGGCACGAAGAAAACGGGAGTCGGCGAGGGGTGCGGAGGGAGTCATGCTCCCACAAGCATAGCGGAAGGCCTGAGGCGCCCGAGGCACAAGCCGAATCGCGCAGTACGCAGAAAGAGTGCGAAGACCGCAAGTTGTGGCGTCATGTTGAGGTGTGCGTGCTATATTATGGGGTTTGTTTTGAGTCCGGAGGCAGCGTGAGCCCCATTCTCGTCCGGCCGGTGCGCGAGCAGCTCGAGCACGACCGCGTTATTCGACTCCTGCAGGCGAAGTACCGGCGGAAGCACGAGGTGGCCATCAACGTGGGCCTCGAGCAGACCACACCCGTCCAGGTCGGCACCGGTCACCTGTTTCCCGACCTGGTGCTCTTCGCCCAGGACAAGGGCCGCAGGCTTCAAGGCACCATCGAGGTCGAGACCGGCGAATCGGTCAACTCGCTCGAGGCCATGGCCCAATGGGTGCCCTTCAGCCGCCTGAAGGCGCCGTTCATCCTGTACGTGCCTCCGCCGGCGCTCGATGCGGCGCGCCGGCTCTGTGCCGCGCATGGCGCCGAACCTGCGGAAATCTGGACGTATCACGTCAACTTCGACCAGGTCCGCTTCATCCTGGCTCATCGCTCGCCAAACGCTCCGGCGATGCCTGGCGGCAGCGTGAAGGAGACGAAGAGCACGAAGCCAGCGAAGGCCGCCAAGGCCGCCAAGGCCGCCAAGGCCGTGAAGGAACCGAAGGGCGCGAAGGCAAAGAAGGCGACGCCAGTCGCACGACCGAAGGCAAGGGCGGCGGCGAAGACGCCGCCTGCGACCAAAGCCAAGCCCGCGCCCAAGACGGCATCGAAGGCCAAGCCGGCCCCACGGAAGGCGGTCGCGAAGAAGCCTGCGGCGAAGCCCGCCGCCAGGCGCCGCTAGGAAAGGAACGTGCCCTACCTTCGGTTCACGCGCGACCGGCGCGGCTACGAGAACACGTTCCTGCTCCACGCCGCGTACCCGGGCGAGCGTCCCAGGGTGCTCTACTGGTTTCGCACGGCGCCGGAGGTCCGCGTCGGGCGTGCCGCCCTCGATCAGGACGCGATACGCGAGATCGAGTCCGCGCACCCGGAGATCCTGTTCGACTGGTCCGAGATCCTCGAGGTGGGCGCGACCGCGCAGCCCGAAGTCGAGGCGCCGCGGCCTCCGCGCAAGCGCGCCCCGCAGCGGCCGCGCGAGGAACCGCGCGATCGCCGCCCGCCTCATCCGCCGGAACCCCCGCCCGCCCCCCAGCCCCTCCGGGCGGACGCCGACGCGACGGCCGATGAGGCCGACCCTTCAGAAGACCTCGCCGATCCGGAGGGGTTGCTGCCCGAAGCCACCGAAGCGGAGGCCGCCGTGGCCAGCGAACTCGATGCCGTCTTCGTGCACGGCTCGGACTCGCCCCAGGCCGCCCCGACCGCCGGTCTGCTTGACGAGCTCGTCGGCCGTGGCATTGCGACCCGTCTGCGCGGTCGCTATGCCGAACTGAGCGCGCGGCTGGCGGCCCATCCGGCAGACGAAACCGCCAAGGAGATCTGGCGTGTGCGCCTCGAGGACCTGAACCCCGAGACGTGGGTGACCGCCGAAGAGGTGATGGCCGGCATGGCGCGCGCGGATCGGGCGTACGACGCCCTGCGACAAGAGATCGTCGGCTCCTAGTCCACTGGCATCTTTCCAGGGGACTTGCCTCTGCGGGGAATTCGCGGCTACGCGATGGTTTCCCCGAGCGCGCGCCTGGCCATGCGCGTCACGACAACGGTGACGGCAAGCGTCGCGCCAAGGCCCAGGCCAAGAAACGCGTAGTACGCCCCGCCGCGCGGTGTGGCTGCGCCGCCCGCGGCCAATGTGGCGAGGTCGCCGGCCAGGCGGCCGGTGAAGACGTACAGGATGGTTGCGGGCAGCATCCCGATCGACCCGGCAAGGTAGTGCGTGAACCGCACGCGCGTCAGGCCCAGGGTGTAGTTGAGCAGGTTGAACGGCACGACCGGCGTCAATCGCAACAGCACGACCAGGCGCGCCCCCTCGTCGCCCACGGCGCGATCGATCGCGGCAAAGCGCGCGTCGGCCCCGAGGCGGCGCTCGAGGCGGTCGCGCGCGAGGTAGCGGGCGATCAGGAAGGCCAGTGCCGCGCCTGTCGTGGCCCCGGTCATCACATACACGACACCCCACGCGACGCCGAAGATCGCCCCGGCCGCGAGCGTGAGCCACGAGCCCGGGATGAAGAGCACCGCCGCCACGGTATAGCCGGCGATGAACGCGACGGGCCCCCAGACGCCGAGCGACGCCACCCACGCCGCGAAGCGCGGGATCTCGCCCGCGACCTCCCGGCCGGCCAGGAACAGCGCGGCGAGCGCGGCGACGGCCACCCCCGCCTTCACCCACGCGCCGCGTGTCATCGACGCCATTTCAGCCACCGCGAGAAGAGCTGCCTGACGAAGGGCGTGAGCCGCGTCCGGTTGTACTGGTCTCCGATCTGCCGGATTGACTCCGCGTAGCTCGGGTACGGGTGAATGACGCCGGCAAGGCGCCCGAGGCCGAGGCCGGCCGCCATGATCACGGCCACTTCACCGATCATGTCGCCAGCTCGCGGGCCGGCAATGGTCGCACCCACGATCCGCCCTGTACCTCTCGCCGCGAGCACCTTCACGAAGCCTCGCGTTTCGTCGTCGGTCACGGCCCGGTCAACGGCCGCGAAGTCGCGCGAGTAGACGTCCACGGCGATCCCTTGCGTCGCGGCGTCGTCGGCAGACAGGCCGACGCGCGCGATCTCCGGCGACGTGTAGGTGCACCAGGGAATCGTCAGTGCGCTGGCCTTGCGGCGGCCCAGGAAAAGCGCGTTCTGGATGACCAGCCGCGCCGCCGCGTCGGCGGCGTGCGTGAACTTCAGGTCCAGGCACACGTCGCCGGCGGCATAGACACGCCGGTTGGAGGTGCGAAGCCCGTCGTCTACGACGATGCCGCGGCGGGGGTCGGCGGTGATGCCCGCGACGTCCAGTCCGAGCCCCTCGATGTTGGGGGTGCGGCCTGCGGCCACGAGGATCTGGTCCACCGACACGCTCGAGGTCTCGCCGCGGCGCTCGATCGTCAGGACACGCGAGTCGCCAACCGTCTCGACTCGAAGGAGCCGCGCCCCCAGAGCGAGGGTCACGCCATCATCGGCCAGAGCGTCTGCCAGCGTCTGGCTGGCTTCCGGCTCGTCGCGCGGCGACAGGCGGTCCACGTCCTGCACGAGCGTGACCGTCGTGCCGAGACGCTGAAAGGCCTGGGCCAGCTCGCATCCGAGCGGTCCCCCACCGATGATCGCCAGCCGCCGCGGTTGCTGCTCGAGTTCGAAGACCGTTTCGTTGGTGAGAGGGTTCGCGGCGGCAAGCCCCGGGACGGGAGGCAGGGCGGCACGGCCGCCCGTGGCGATGACCGCGCGGTGGAAACGCAGCGCGTGGCCCTCGACCGTGATCGTGTCGGGCGCCGTGAAGCGCCCGTCGCCGAAGAAGACGTCGATGCCGAGATCGCGAAACCGCGCCGCGGAATCGTGCGGGCTGATGCGCGCGCGCACCTCGCGCACGCGGCGCATCACCGCGGGGAAGTCGATGTCCTCGAGCCGGGCACGCACGCCGGCCGAAGGGGCGCGTCGGACCGACGCGGCGACGTGCGCCGCATGCAGGAGCGTCTTCGACGGTACGCAGCCGACGTTGAGGCAGTCGCCGCCCATCAGATGGCGCTCGACCAGTGCCACACGGGCGCCGAGCCCCGCGGCGCCAGCCGCGGTGACCAGTCCCGCTGTGCCCGCGCCAATGACGACCAGGTTGTAGCGCGACGCAGGGGTCGGCACCGGCCAGTCCGCCGGGTGCACGTGAGTCAGGAGGACGCGGTTGGCGTCGTCGTCTCGATTGAGCATGTGCTGGCTGCTGCCGATGGAGGGAACGCGCGGTTACACGTCCTTCAGGAATCGTGCTTCGATGCCGTCGATCTTGGCGAGCCGGC
>CAZNOC010000287.1:0-5228 GCA_964574545.1 uncultured Bifidobacteriaceae bacterium
TGGCGCGGCCGGATCGGCGGCCGCCAAAGCGGACGACGCGCGACTGCAGGAGGTGTTGAGGCTGCGCCGCGAGAACTTCGCGCGGCATGCCGGTCCCGATACGCGGGACGGCCGGCAGCTCGTGCCGGGACGGAGTTGGGCCGCCTGGTCGCGCGCGCTGGGACTGCTGCTGCCGCCGCTCGATGTGGCGGACCTCGGGTGCGGGGAGGGCTATCTGACGATCGAAGCTTCGCGGTGGGCGAAACACGTCGTGGCCATCGACCGGTCCGCGGAAGTGCTGGCCCGTGCGCGCGACCTGGCCACACGGCGCAAGCGCCTCAACATCACCTGGAAGAAGGGGGCCCTCGAGAAGCTGCCGATCGCCGACCAGTCGGCGGACCTTGCTCTGTTGTCGCAGGCGTTGCATCACGCCGCGGATCCGGCCCTGGCGCTCGCGGAGGCCGCGCGCGTCCTGCGACCGGGCGGGCGCGTACTGATTCTGGACCTGCGGGCGCACGGAGAGTCGTGGGTGCGGGAGCGGCTCGGCGACCGCTGGCAGGGATTCAGCGATACCGGCCTTCGCACGCTACTCGACCAGGCCGGCTTCGTCACGCCAACCATCGGCATCGGCGCCAGACGCACCGGCGACCCGTTCACCGTGCTGATCGCCGCGGCCACGAAATCGGCGCCACGTCCGCCGCGCCGCCGCCAGATCACCAGATAGATCGCCACATCTCCACATCCGATCACCACATCTCCACATCACCACATCCGATCACCACATCTCCACGTCACGAGATCACCAGATGCCCGAATCGCTCGACCTTCTCCATCACCAGCTCTCCTCGCGCATTCTCGTGCTCGACGGCGCCATGGGCACCATGATTCAGCGGCGGGGCCTGACAGAGGCCGACTTCCGTGGCACGCGGTTCCAGAACCACCCGAGCGACCTGCGCGGCAACAACGACCTGCTCGTGCTCACGCGTCCGGACGTCATCGCGGAGATCCACGCGGAGTATCTCGAGGCGGGCGCCGACATCATCGAGACGAACACGTTCAGCTCGAACGCCGTCTCGCAGGCCGACTACGGACTCGAGGCCATCTCCTACGAGTTGAACGTGGAAGCGGCCAGGATTGCCCGCCGCGTGGCGGACGCCTGGTCGGCCACGACGCCGGACCGGCCGCGGTTCGTCGCGGGGGCCATGGGCCCGACGACGCGGACGCTCTCGATCTCACCCGATGTGAACGACCCGGCGGCCCGTGGGCTGACGTTCGACGCGCTCCGCCAGGCGTACGCCGATCAGGCGCGCGGGCTCCTCGACGGCGGCTGCCACCTGCTGCTGGTCGAGACGATGATCGACACGCTGAACGCGAAGGCCGCGCTCGTGGCCATCGAGGAGGTGTTCGAGGCGGCCGGGACCCGCCTCCCCGTCATGATCTCGGCCACGCTCACCGATCGGAGCGGGCGGACGCTCTCGGGCCAGACGCTCGACGCGTTCTACGTCTCGATCGAGCACGCGAAGCCGTTCAGCGTGGGCCTGAACTGCGCGCTCGGCGCCCGCGAGATGCGGCCCCATCTCGCCGAACTCGCACGGATTGCCACGAGCTACGTCAGCTGCTATCCGAACGCCGGGCTTCCGAACCACTTCGGCGAGTACGACGAGCAGCCTGGCGAGACCGGCGCGCTGCTGGGCGAGTTCGCGGCCAGCGGGTTCGTGAACATCATCGGCGGCTGCTGCGGGACCACGCCGGACCACATCCGCGCGATTGCCGCCGCCGTGCGCGACCAGCGTCCGCGGCCCCGCCCCGCGGCGGACGCCGACGATGGGCTGCACGGATACAGCCACTTCGCCGGCCTCGAGACGCTTGTCGTCCGTCCGGACAGCAACTTCCAGATGATCGGCGAGCGCACCAACGTCACCGGGTCGAAGCGCTTCGCGCGGCTGGTGCAGGCGAACGACTGGGCGGGCGCGGCCCAGGTGGCGCTCGACCAGGTGCGCGGCGGAGCCAATATCCTCGACGTCAACATGGACGAGGGCATGCTCGATTCCGAGGCGTGCATGACCACGTTCCTCAACTACATCGCGACCGAACCGGAGATCGCGCGCATTCCGGTGATGATCGACAGCTCCAAGTGGTCCGTCATCGAGGCCGGGCTCAAGTGCGTCCAGGGCAAGGCCATCGTCAACTCCATCAGCCTCAAGGAGGGAGAGGCGGACTTTCTGGCGAAGGCGCGCACGGTGCGGCGTTACGGCGCGGCGATGGTCGTCATGGCGTTCGACGAGGAGGGCCAGGCCGACACCGCCGCGCGGAAGTTCGAGATCTGCCAGCGGGCCTACCGGCTGCTGACGGCGGAGGCGGATGTGGACCCGTCCGACATCATCTTCGACCCGAACGTGCTGGCCATTGCGACCGGGCTCGAGGAGCACAACGACTACGCGAAGCACTTCATCGAGGCAGCGCGCCAGATCAAGGCGGCGTGCCCCGGAGTCAAGATCAGCGGAGGCATCAGCAACCTCTCGTTCTCGTTTCGTGGCAACGACGTGGTGCGCGAAGCCATCCACTCCGCCTTCCTGTTTCATGCCATCGAGGCCGGCCTCGACATGGGCATCGTCAATGCCGGTCAGCTCGTGGTGTACGAGGACATCCCGAAGGACCTGCTCGAACACGTCGAGGACGTCATCTTCAACCGCCGGCCCGACGCGACGGAACGGATGGTGGCGTTCGCGGACACGGTCAAGGGGTCCGGCGCGAAGCGCGAGGTCGATCTGGCGTGGCGGGACGCGCCCGTGGCCGAGCGGCTTGCCTACGCGCTCGTGCACGGCGTGGTGGACTTCATCGAGGAGGATGCCGAGGAAGCGCGGGTGGCGCTCGGACGGCCGCTGCTCGTCATCGAGGGGCCGCTCATGGACGGCATGAAGATCGTCGGCGAGCTGTTTGGCGCCGGCAAGATGTTCCTGCCGCAGGTGGTGAAGAGCGCCCGCGCGATGAAGCGCGCGGTCGCCTACCTCGAGCCGTTCATGGAGGCCGAGAAGGTGGCCGAGTCCGCCCGATCCGGCCAGGCGGCGCCGCCCCAGGGCAAAGTGCTGCTCGCGACGGTGAAGGGAGACGTCCACGACATCGGCAAGAACATCGTCGGGGTCGTGCTGGGCTGCAACAACTACGCGGTAGTGGACCTCGGCGTGATGGTGCCGCTGGATCGCGTGCTCAAGGAGGCCGCCGATCAGAAGGCGGACATCATCGGCCTGAGCGGGCTCATCACGCCCTCCCTGGACGAGATGGTGCTCGTGGCGAAGGAGATGGAACGGCGGGCGCTGACCACTCCACTGCTGATTGGCGGGGCCACCACAAGCCGCCAGCACACGGCCGTGAGGATCGCGCCGGAGTACTCCCAGCCGGTGGTGCACGTCGCCGATGCCTCACGGGTGGTGGACGTGGTGGCGACGCTGCTCAGTACGGAACGGAGAGGGGCGTTCGCGACCGACACGCGCGAGGCGCAGGCGCAGCTGCGCGCGCAACATGCCGGACGGAAGGATCGGCCGATCGTCCCGTACGCCGACGCCGTCCGAAACCGCCTGCACTTGGACTTCACGGCCCCGCCACGGCCGGCCTTTCTCGGCGCGCGGCAGGTCGAGGTCCCGCTTGCCGAACTCGTACCGTTCATCGACTGGACGTTCTTCTTCTCGGCGTGGGAACTGAAGGGCCGCTACCCCGCCATCCTCGATCACCCGCAATACGGCGCGGCGGCGCGCGACCTGCATGGTCACGCGCAGACGCTGTTGACGCGCATCGTCTCGGAGCGCCTGCTGACCGCGCGCGGCGTCTACGGCTTCTGGCCTGCGCAGAGCGATGGCGACGACATCGTCGTGACGCTCGAGGGGGGTGGGAAGCCGGAGGTGGGACGTGGGGGGGGCGGGCAGGTCCGCTTTCCGATGTTGCGGCAGCAGGAAGTGATCGCGGACGGCAGGCCTAATCGTTCGCTTGCGGACTTCATCGCCCCTGCCGGCAGCGGCGTGGACGACTACCTCGGGGCCTTCGCGGTCACCGCGGGCATCGGGGCCGACGCGCTGGCCCACGTGTTTGAGGCGGACCTCGACGACTATCACGCCATCATGAGCAAGGCGCTGGCCGATCGGCTGGCCGAGGCGTTCGCCGAGTACCTGCACGCGCGGGCGCGGCGGGACTGGGGCTTCGGCGCGCGGGAGGAGCTGTCGAGCGAGGACCTGATCGGAGAGAAGTACCAGGGCATCCGCCCCGCATTTGGCTACCCGGCCTGCCCCGACCACAGTGAGAAGCCGCGGCTGTTCGACCTGCTCGGCGCGCGGGCGATCGGGATGGACCTGACGGAGTCGTTCGCGATGACCCCGGCGGCGTCGGTCAGCGGCCTCTACTTCTCGCACCCGGAGGCGCGCTACTTCAACATCCAGCGCATCGGCCGGGATCAGCTGGAAGACTACGCGCGGCGCAAGGGGATGACGGTGGAGGAAGCCGAGCGCTGGCTACGGCCGGTGCTGGGGTGACGGGGACCAGGGATCGGGGACCAGGGACCAGGGACCGAAAGACACGGCCCCGATCCCCGATCCGTGGTGCCCGATCCCCGACCCCCTACGAGTGTCCGCGCACTGGCCGCGGCACGTAGCGCTCCTCCAGTGAGGTCGCTTCGTCTTGCGTCAGTGTGACATCGAGACCGGCGATGAGCTGGTCGAGCTGGTCGATCCTGGTCGCACCGATGATCGGCGCCGCTACGCCGGGCTGGCGGAGGATCCACGCCAGCGCGATCTGAATCGGGAGCACGCCCTTCTGTCCGGCAATCTCCACGACTCGGTCGGCGATCGCATAGTCCGCGTCGCTGTAGTACAGACCGTGGCCGTACTGGTCGTGCTCCTCGCGGCGGGTCGCGTCCTTGCGACCGCGCTGCCGGTTCCCCGCCAGGAACCCGCGCGCGAGGGGGCTCCAGGGAATCAGACCGATCCCCTCCGACACGCAGAACGGGTTCATCTCCCGCTCTTCCTCCCGGTAGATCAGGTTGTAGTGATTCTGCATCGACACGAACTCCGCCCAGCCGTGCCGCCGCTGCGCGTAGACCATCCGCGCGAACTGCCAGGCGTACATGCTCGAGGCGCCCAGATAGCGCGCCTTGCCGGCCCTGACGACGTCGTGGAGGGCTTCGAGGGTTTCCTCGATCGGGGTCTCAGGGTCGAAGCGGTGGATCTGATAGAGATCCACGTAGTCGGTGCCCAGACGGCGCA
>CAZNOC010000288.1:0-5218 GCA_964574545.1 uncultured Bifidobacteriaceae bacterium
TCGTCGGCGTGGCGCTCCTGCTTCTCACCATCGCCGCCTTCGCCTGCTACGTGCCGGCGCGGCGGGCGATGGCGGTCGACCCGGTTGTCGCGCTCCGCGCCGAATAACAGTCCTCAGGCGACGCACGTGTTGGAATCGCCGCGGGCGATCCCGTCATCTGGGAGCACGCCCGCCGTGACAACGCCGTCGCCATCAGCAAGAATCGGTGATGAACGGCCCCGCCCTGGTCGGGCTCAAGAGCACGGAGGAGGAATGATGGCGCGGCTCGAGGCGGTAATCCTGGACATCGACGGAACGCTCCTGCTCAGCAACGAAGCGCACGCCCATGCCTTCGTGGACGCCGCGCGCGAGCTGGGCATCGAGGCCGACTACGAGAAGGTCCTCCGCCTGATCGGGAAGGGCGGCGACAAGCTCATCCCCGAGGCCTTCGGCTTCGAGAAGGAGAGCCAGCAGGGGAAGGAGCTGGACGAGCTGAAGGGGGAGATCTTCCGCCAGCACTACCTCGAGACGCTTGAGCCAGCCCCCGGCGCCCGCGCACTCCTGGAACGCCTCCGCGGGGACGGGATCGCGCTGGTGGTCGCCACCTCGGCGGACGGCCCGGACCTGAAGGGGCTGCTGAACCGGGCCGGCGTACGCGACCTGATCGAGGAGGCCACCACCTCCGGCGACGTGGAAGCCTCCAAGCCCGACCCCGACATCGTCCTGGCGGCGCTCCACACGAGCGGAGCACCGGCGGATGCCGTGGTGATGATTGGCGACACCCCGTACGACGTGGAGGCCGCCAGCCGCGCCGGCGTTCGCATCATCGGCGTGCGCTGCGGCGGCTGGGCCGACCGCGACCTGCGCGGCGCCGTCGCCGTCTACGACGACCCGGAGGACCTGCTGGCGCACTACGCGGAGAGCGTGCTCGGAGAGTAGAGCTACCGGCCATTAGCCTCCCCACGCCGCACATCGAGGGGAAGAAGCTCAGCTGCCTTCACGAAAGTGGGCGGCCCGATGGGGTTAGCGCTGCTCCGGCGCCGCACGCCGCCGGCCGGCTCGATTGGGCAGGAGGGCCACGCCCTTCATCTCGAGCAGCGCGCGGTCCGCCGTGACCAGCGTCAGCTCGAACACGGCGGCAGTGGCGGCGAGGAATCGATCGACCGGATCGCGGTGGCGGGTCTTGAGGCCTCGGCTGGCGAGTGCGACCTCGCGCGTGACCGCCGCGTCGATCACCGGGGCCCGCGCGAGCGCTTCCTTGACCCAGGCGGTGCCTGGCCGGTCGACCACGAGTCGCCCGCGTTCGATCAGGAGCAGCGCTTCCCACACGCTCAACGGCGACAGCCAACGCTCGTTGCCCGGATCAGCCAGGGCCGTGGACACTTTTGGCGCCAGGCGCTCGGGCTCGACCAGGCTCCAGAGCCAGATGTGCGTGTCGAGGAGCAACTTCACCGGAGCGCATCCCAGTCGTCCGACTCCGTCGCGGGCGCGACCAGGTCGCCCGTCACACGCCCTCGGCCCTTCATCGCCCCCAGCCAGTCATTGCCTTGAGGCTCGGGTTGCGCCGGCACAACGTCGGCCAGCGGCCGGCCGAAGCGCGTCACGCGCAGCGGCCGCCCCGTACGGCGGACCCGGTCGAGTGCCGCCAGGCAGGTGGCCTTGAACTTCGAGACGGCGATTTCGTCCATGTCGTGAATTTACCATGGTCAATTACCATGGTCAAAGTGTGTGACTCCCGCTTGATGTGTGCGTCTGCCTTCGCGCCACGCAAGACGCTACTTGAGCAGCCATCGATGAAGATCTTCTCCCTCCGCTCGCTGACGTGCGGAACTGGGCGCGTTCCTCGGCCTCGTGCGTGAGACGCCGCTTCTCGTGATGATCGGGGACGCCGCGATCGCGGCCGAGATCGATCCCCGAAGGATTCGCGCCGTCTTCCGCAACGAGCACAGCGCTCTCACTCCGGCCTACCGTGCGGCCCGCCTCGCGCGGGAAGCGCTCGAGGTTCCGGGTCGCTTGTACGTCTCGGGCTCGTGGCTTGGACCCGTTGGGTCCCACGAATGCGCTGTTGTTGCCGCCCTCGGGGCTACCGAGCTGCGCCTAGTCCTGTGACCGGCCGGCGCCAGCGTCGGCCTGCGTGAGCGGCCGGCAGAGGAGCGGCAGCGGGTCCAGGGGGAGCGAAACTCCACGAGCGGATGATTCGGGTCGGGCGATGCTTGCGGCACCCCGGGGGCCGTCTCCGCGATGGCGTTAATGCGTCCTGGCGCCTTGCCGATCGGCGAGTACAATTGCCACGTGGATCCTGAGGACCTTCGCGCGTTTGCCCACCGCGACTGGGCCGCCGCCGAGCGAGGCAAGCAGCAGTACTGGGCCGAGCGTTACCGCGGCGACGGCGCCGCCCCGGCGCGCCACGCCGCCACGCTGCTGCTTGAACATGCCCGTCGCCTGGGCGCGGCCGGGCTGAGCGACCGCGCGCGCCGCGCCGACCTGGCTCATCATCTCGAGCTCAGCGACCGATTGGATCGCGCCGCCCGTGCGTTCACCCGTCGCTGATCTTCTCGCCGACCTTGCGCGCGCGTTTGATGCGCTCGGCATCTCCTGGTATCTCTTCGGCGCACAGGCCGCCATCGTCTACGGCGTCGCCCGCCTGACCGCTGATGTCGATGTCACCGTGCGCGCACCGGCCGTGCCCACCGACGAATGGCTGTCAGCGCTCGAGGGGCACGGCTTCGCGAGACGTTTCGCCGACCCGGCATTCATCGCGCAGACCCGCGTGGTCCCCGTCGTGCATGCGGCGACCGGCCTGCCCGTCGACATCGTGCTGGCCGGGCCCGGACTCGAAGACGAGTTCCTGCAGCGAGCCGTGATGCAGTCGATCGACGGCGTTTCGGTACCGGTGGTCGAGGTCGCGGACCTGGTGATTCTGAAGGTTCTTGCCACCAGGCCCAAGGATCTCGACGACGTCGTCACGCTGCTGCGCACCCACGGCGACGGCATCGACGCCACGCGTGTGCGCACGGTGCTGGCCATGCTCGAACAGGCCCTTGGCCAAAGCGACCTGCTTGACGCGTTCGAGCAGTGCCACACACACGCGCGCACCTGACGACCGAGTTTCAGAACGCCGTCTTCAGCGTCAGTACCACGCGCCTGGTCTCACCCGGGATGATCCCCGTATTGCCGAACGCGGCGCGCAGCGGGTACTCCTTGTCGAACAGGTTGACGGCGTTGAGCTGCACGCCGATCCGGCCCCGCTCCCAGAAGAGGCCCGCGTCGGCCACCCAGTAGCCCGGGACCGCGAGGGTGTTGCCCGTGTTCGCCTGCTGCTCGTCCTGCGCGGTGATGCCCGCGGCGAGGGCGATGCGGCTGTTGGCACCGGCTGTGAGCGCGTACTTGCCCCAGAGCCGTACGGCGTGGCGCGGAAGGTTCACCAGACGGTTGCCAACCGGGATCGCGGTGTCCTTCGTGACCTCGCCGTTCGTGAACGCGTAGCTGGCAATCACGCTGGCGCCGCCAGCCGACTGCCACGCCAGATCGGCTTCGAGGCCCGTGGCCCGCTGCTCGCCGGACTGCACGCGGAACGACGGGTTGGCCGGATCGGGCACGAGCACCCCGGTCCGCGTGAGCTGGAAGAGCGCGGTCGTCATCGACAAACTGCCCGCCAGATCGAGCTTGAGGCCGCCCTCCCACTGCCGCCCGCCCTCCGGCGAGAACGGCGTGCCGGTCTGGTTGGCCGTGCCGTCCGCCACGCCGACCAGCCCCTCGCTGTAGGCGCCGAAGACCGCCACACCAGGCGTGAGGCGATACGAGACGCCGGCACGCGGGCTCACCGCCCCATCGTCACGGCTCGTCGTGCGTCCGGCTTCCACGGCCGTGCGCGCCTTCTCCACACGGTCGTAGCGCACGCCGACCAGCGCATCGAGGCGGGAGCTCAGCGCCATCTGGTTCTGGGCGTAGAGGCCCACGCCCCCGATGCGGTCGCGCGTGTGGTCGAGCAGGAAGGTGCCCGTGATTGGCGCGCCGTACTGCGGGCGCGCGATGTCGAGCGGTGCCACGCCGCCGGCGAAGAACTGGGAGTCGTAGTCGAACCGAGACCAGTCGGCGCCCACGACCACCGTGTGCGTGACGGCGCCGGTCTGGAACGTGCCACGCGTCCACGCGTCGACTGCCAGCTCCTCCTGCGTCTCGTCGAAGCGCGTGTAGCGCCGCGTCAGCGTGCGATTGTCGGCGCCGAGCACGCGCGGGCCGACCGAGGGCATGTCGAACGCGGTCTCGGTCCAGCGGACCGCGCCCGCCAGCGACCAGGCCGCAGACAGGCGGTGGTCCACGCGGGCCGTCGACTGCCATGTCGAGTTCGTCGTCGCGCCCGCGCCGGGCTCGCCGATGAACAGGCTGTAGGGCAGTCGGAGATCGTCGAGGCCGGTGACCGTCCCGTAGAACGGCAGCGCGACGAACCGGACGCCCTCCCGCGACCGGTAGTCCGTCCGGAGCGTCACCGTGGTCATGGATCCGAGGTCGATGGCGAGCGACGGGGCGATCTGCCGGCGGTTCACCGAGACGTGATCGATCGGCGTGTCGCGGTCCTCGTAGTCCACGACTACGCGTCCGCGCACCGCGCCGCCGCTCGACAGCGGACCCGTCACGTCGATGGTCGGCTGGAACAGCGAGCCGGAGCCCGTGGACACGGAAATCGAGCCGCCGCGTGCACGCTCGGGTGTCTTGGTGACGAGGTTGACCGTCCCGCCAAGTCCGCCTCGCCCATAGAGCGCCGCCGACGGCCCCTTGATCACCTCCACCCGCTCGACGTGCGCGATGCCTTCGGCCTGGTCGTTGAGCGCGTAGGTGTTCCGCAGACCGTCCACCGACATGTCGATGGTGGTGAAGCCGCGGATGTTGAAGGAGCCGAACACCTCGGCGCTGTTGCGCAGCGCCGAGAACCCGCTCACATTGCGCAGGGCGTCGCTCAGGATGAGGGGCCGCTGATCGGCGATGACCTGCGAGGTGACCACCTGGATCGACTGGGGCACGCGCAGGATCGGGGTCTCCGACTTGGTGGCGGTCTCGGTGCGGGTGACGCGGTAGTCGCGCCCGACGACGACCAGCACGTCACCGCCGGCAATCGGCGCCACCTCCAGGACGAAGTCATGGGTGAGGGTCGCGCCGCCGCGAATCGTCACGCGTCGCACACCGGCCGTGAAGCCCTCGGCATCCACCCGGACGTCGTAGTCGCCCGCCGGAAGGTCCA
>CAZNOC010000289.1:0-1891 GCA_964574545.1 uncultured Bifidobacteriaceae bacterium
CCGGCTGGCCGTCGTTGGGGAACGAGTTCACCAGAATCCGGTGGCTGTTGAACGACTGCTGGCTGAAGGTCGTGTTCGAGTCGGGGATGCTGTAGTACAGCCCGCTCCCCCCGCGCACCACCATGCGGCCGTTCCCGCCAACGTTCCACGTGAAGCCGCCGCGTGGCGCGACGTTGTTGATGTCCCGCAGCCCACCCGGATACAGACGATCGCCGGCATTCAGCGCGAGGTCGCCGTACGGCATCCCGCCCCGCGGGTCGAACGTCACGTCCGTGTCCACGTGGGGCGGGTTCAGCGCGCCCCAGTCTCCATCCCAGCGCACGCCGTAGTTCACCGTGAACGCGGGGCTCAGCCGCCATGTGTCGCCGACCCAGACGGCCCACGTCGGACGCGGGATGTCGATGGTCCAGTCACCGAAGTTCTGGTCGAAGCGGTTGACTCGGGCGTCGAGGCCCGACACGTCCCACCGCGACGGATCGTCCCAGGCATCCGCCGGGAACCGCCGGAGCAGGTCCGGGGGCGCCGAGTTGAAGATGAACTCGCCACGGGAAAGCAGCTGCCACTGTCCGGTGTCGTGCCAGCGGAGGAACTCGCCGCCAATCTTGAAGTCGTGGCGTCCGCGCGTCGCCGTCAGATCGTAACGCGCGCTGAAGGTGTCCTGGAAGAACTCCTGCGGGTAGTTGCGCCGCTGGCCGACAACCAGGCCTGGAAACACGTAGTTCGGCGTGTCGGCGAGCGCGGGGATGGCGAGCTGGTTCTGCCAGTCGAAGTGCGTGTAGCCAACCTTCAGTTCCTGAAGGGTCGTGTTGTTCAGGACCTTGGCCCACGTGCCCACGACATTGATCGCTCTGCGGCTGCGGTTGGCGGCCTGTGATGGATGCTCGGTGCCCGACACCTGCGTGAAGGGGTTCTTCCAGTCCCAGTAAGAGGCCCGCAACGTCAGATGATCCCCCTGCGCGACCTGCCAGTCGACGCGGCCGAGAAAGCTGTGCTGCACGAGCTTGGTATCGAAGGAAAACACCTGCCCCGGCAGCTGGGTCGGGCTCGCGACGATCGTGTCGGGTTCGTTCTCACGTTCGATCGAGAGAAAGAAGTGCGCCCGGTCACGTACGATCGGACCGCCGACCGCCGCCCCGACCTGCTGGTTCGAGTACGGCAGCACGCGCCCGGCGATGTGATCCTTCGAGTTGAGCTTGCTGTCGCGGAAGTAGCCATAAACGCTGCCGTCCAGGCTGTTGGTGCCCGAACGAGAAATCGCCTGCACCTGGATGCCCAGCGAGCGTCCCTGGGTGATGTCGAAGAGGTTCGTGATGACCTGGAACTCGGCAATCGCCTCCCGGCTGAAACGGGGCTGCCCGAAGCCGGAGCCCGCCACCTGCTGCGTGATCTCCTGGCCATCGAGGGCGAGCTGGAACTGGCGGTCCCGCACTCCTGGCGTGTTGTCCACCGCGTTGGCCGTGATGCCCCGCACCTGCATGGCGAGCTCCATCCAGTTGCGGCCCTGCAGGGGCAGCTCTTCCATCTGACGGCGATCGACGTTGCCGCCCACCTGGCTCGAACTGATGTCCACGAGCGGCGCCTCGGCCGTCACCGTAAGCGTCTCGGCCAGCGCGGCCACCTGCATCGTGAAGGGGATGGTGCGGTTCTGACCGACGAGAAGCTCGACGTCGGGCAGGATGACGTGCCCGAATCCCGCGAGTGCGGCCTCGACGGAGTAGCGGCCGGGGGCGATGCCCGTGAGGCGATACTCGCCCCGTTCGTCGGTCACTGCGGCAATGACTCGCCCGGTCGCGAGCGACGTGGCGGTGACGGCTACCCCCGGAAGGACGGCCTTCGAGTCATCCACCACCGTTCCGGCGATGGTCGCATTCTGTGCCCAAGCGGGAACCGC
>CAZNOC010000289.1:1991-5165 GCA_964574545.1 uncultured Bifidobacteriaceae bacterium
CCCGTCAAGGGCCAGAGCCGCGCGTATCCCAACGCGCGCACCGGCGGGAACTACATGCACAACTACTACTTCCCGCAGGCGCCGAGTTCAACGCCCTGGGCGCCCGCGTGGGCCCCCGACGGCGACTCGATCGCAGTCGCCATGAGCGGATCGATCTGGCGGGTAGACCCCGCGACGGGCGTCGCGGACCAGCTCACAGCCGACGGCCGCTACCATGCCATGCCCGCCTGGTCGCCCGACGGACGCTTCATCGTCTTCACGTCTGACGACGGCGGCCAGACGATCCAGCTCCACGTGCTGGAGGTAGCCTCCGGCAAGACATGGGCGCTCACCGACGACGAGTTCGTGTACATGGATCCCGTCTTTTCACCCGATGGCACGCGCCTCGCCTACGTCAGCACCCGCCCCAACGGCTTCTTCAACGTCTTCGTCCGCCCGATCGAGAAGGGGCAGTGGACCGGCGACGAGGTCGCGGTCACGCGCGACAACACGTTCGGCAGCAACCGCCTGTACTTCGGCAACGTTGACGTCAACATCACCCCCGCCTGGATGCCGGATGGTCGGGAGCTGCTGCTCGTCTCGAACAAGGACGTTCCGCTCGGGTCCGGCAACGTTCTTCGAGTGCCCGCCGTGGCGGGCGGCATCGACAAGGCGCAGACAGTCCTCGCCGAGCAGACGCTCTACCGGGCGCGTCCTGACGTGTCCATCGACGGCCGCCGGTTCGTCTATGCGGGTACGCGCGGCACGGCCGATCAGTTCAACAACCTCTACGTCCAGCCGACGGCGCCCGGCGGCGAGCCCTACAAGCTCACGTTCTTCTCGCACGATGCCTTCCATCCACGGTGGTCACCCGACGGTGAGTGGATCGCCTTCATCACCAACGGCACCGAAGGGGGCTTGCCGCAGCTTGCACTGCTCGAGACCTACGGCGGAGAGGTCCGACACATCCCAGTGACGAGGCGCCGCTGGAAGCAGCCTGTCGGCGTCCTTTCCGTGCAGGTGCTCGACGAGCACGGACAGCGTACCGCGGCCCGCATCCACTTGACCGCCGGAGACGGCAAGTTCTATGCGCCGGACGATGTCTTCGCACGCGTGTCCGGCGCCGGGGACCGGCTGTTCCATACGCCCGGCGCGTTCCGCCTCGAACTGCCGGCGGGGCCGGTCACTCTGGACGTGATGAAGGGGTTCGAGTTCCATCCGGCGAAGGCTGCCGTCACCATCACGCCAGGGGAGGTCACGACCCTGAGCGTGCCTCTCACGCGCCTCACGGACATGGCTGCGAAGGGCTGGTACAGCGGGTCCACGCACGTGCACATGAACTACGCCGGAAACCTGCACAACACGCCGGACAACCTGATGATGATGTCGGCCGCCGAGGACCAGGACTTCGTGCTCAACCAGGTGGCCAACAAGGACAACCGCATCCTTGACCAGCATCACTTCGTGCCTGGCGGGGGACCCCATCCCGCCTCGACGGCCGATCGGGTGCTGCACATCGGTCAGGAGTACCGGCCGCCGTTCTACGGACACGTGTTCATGTTCCAGCTCCAGCGGCACTTGATCAGTCCATTTCTCACGGGCTACGAGGGAACCGCGGTGGAGAGCCTCTACCCGAGCAACACCGACATGCTGAGGAAGGCGAAGGCGCAGGGCGCGACGGTCGGTTACGTGCATGCGTTCGGGGGAAACGACGACCCGCTGGAGCAGGGACTCGGCGGCGGCAAGGGCTTCATCGTCGACGCCGCGCTCGGTGCGACCGATGCCGTCGAATGGTCGAACGCCGGGCTGAGCGGCTTCTACCCGCTGTACGCCGTCTGGAACAACGGGCTGCGCGTGACCGCCGTCGGCGGCGAGGACTCGATCAGCAGTATGCATGCGTCGAAGCTCGTTGGATCCGCCCGGACCTACGTGCACCTGGGCGCCCACGGGCTCGATCTGGACAGGTTCTTCGAGCACCTCCGGAACGGGCACGCGTTTGTCAGCACCGGACCCCTGGTGGAGCTCAGCATCAACGGCCGGATCCCGGGGGAGGACGTGCGCCTGCCGGCTGGCGGCGGGACGGTCGAGGTGACTGCGCGTGTGAGATCGATCACGCCCCTCACGACAGCATCCCTGGTGTTCAACGGCGATGTCGTCGAGACGATCGCGCTCTCGACCGACCGGAGGAGTGCCGACGTCACGACGACCCTCAAGGTCTCACGCAGCGGCTGGTACCACCTCCGCGTGGCCGGGGCGGCGGCCGAGCGGTTCCCTCTGGACACGTTGTTCGCGCAGGCGTTCACCAATCCCGTCTGGATCACCGTCGGTGACGAGCCAGTACGGCACAGAGCCAGTGCCGAGTACGCGTTGAAGTGGATCGACAACCTGCAGCAGCAGGCCGAGGCATGGCCTGGCTGGCGCGCCCAACGCGAGAAGGACCACGTGTACGCACAGTTCGACGAAGCCCGGGCCGTCTATCGCCGGTTCCTGGCCGAAGCGCCGGCGCCAACGCCCGCGATGGAGCGGCACTGACGAAGCACGCGGGCCGTTCCGGCGACGAGTTCCTGTATGATGCCACGCTGAGAGTCGAAGGTGGATGCGCCGCCGGCTTCGAGGCAGACCGCAGGGAGGAACGTGGGGCCATGACGACCGAACCGACCTTCGACCGCAGCCTCTACTGGCGCCGGACGGTTCGCCGGATCCTGACGCTGCTGGCGATCTGGGTGGTCGCCGGGCCGGTGATGGGCATCGTCCTCGTCAGGCCCCTGAACGGTTTCAGCATCGGCAGTGTGCCCCTCGGCTTCTGGATTGCCCAGCAGGGCGCGATCTACCTCTTCGTGATCCTGATCTTCGTCAACGCGTGGCTGGCCGACAGGCTGGACCACGAGTTCAACGTGCACGAGACCGCGTCGACCACCCAGCACGTGCAGACCACGGACCACTGACGGGCGGCACCGCGGCATCACGCGCCACCGCGCCACGAGCGATTCCCCAGATGGGCATACAGGCCTGGACCTTCGTCATCGTCGGCATCACGTTCGCGATCTACATCGGGATCGCAATCCGCAGCCGCGTCAGGGACACAGCCGGCTTCTACGTGGCCGGCCAGGGCATCTCCGCGCTCGGGAACGGCATGGCGACGGCGGCGGACTGGATGAGCGCGGCCAGCTTCATCTCGATGGCGGGGCTCATCGC
>CAZNOC010000290.1:0-5135 GCA_964574545.1 uncultured Bifidobacteriaceae bacterium
GCGATCCAGAACATGCTCCTGCGGGAACACGCCACGGACGCGGTGGAACCGCCTCCCACGCTCCACGAACCGTCGCCGGCGTCCTCGCCTCCGCCCGGCACCGAGGCCCCCGGGGCCGCTCGCGACATCGTCTTCTACACCGCTGAGGAGGTTGTCCTGATCGACGGCGAGTACCTGATTCGAGGACTCCCTGCCAGGATTCTGTGGCGGCTGCTGACGATTCACGACGCGACGGGACGGGACGAGTTCACCAACCGCGAACTTCGCCTCGACAGGTCGCTCGGTCTTCCCGAGTGGAAAGACAACCTCGAGAGCCGCCTGTTGCTGCTGCGCCGCCGCCTGGAGCAGAAGAGCCCCGACGTCCGTCTCGTCCCCCGCGGCCGCGGCCGGTTCGCACTGCAGGTCACCGCCTCGCTGACGCTCACGACGCGTGAGTAGCAGCTGTCACGTGCAAACACGAAGGTCACGAAGGCCACGAAGACACGTACTGTTCTACGATCCGGTTCCGAACTGGATCTTTGAATTTGAAGAGTCCTCGTGCGTTCTTCGTTTCCTCGTGACCTTCGTGTTTGTCCGTCGTTTCCCTTACGGGCGGAGCGAGCCGGCCAGCAGCTCCGTCACGATCTCCGGCGACTCGGCGTGTATCCAGTGACCTCCCGGGCGATGGTGCAGGTGCACACGGTCGCTTGTGGTGGCCGTGAAGCGCGCGACGGCCGCGGGCGACAGCGCGTTCGATTCCGATGCCTTCAGGAAGTGCAACTCAACGCCGTCCGGTGGCGATTCCACGACGGCCCACAGATCGGTCGTGAAGAAGTCGTGCAGGAGCCGGTCCATCACGGCAAGGTCGAGGTGCCAGACGAAGCCGTCGCCGTCGCGCGCGAGGTTCGTGGCCATCCACCGGGCCACGCCCAGCGAGTAGCCGCCCTCCACGATCGCGTCAACGGCCTCGTCGCGCGTGGCGAAGCGGCGTGGCAGCCGGCGAATGAGTGCGAGCATGTCCCAGGCGCTGCCTGACGGCGGCTTCGTCTCCGGTGTGGAGTCGATCACCCAGACCTGAAGAGAACCTTTGGACGCTTCGTGCGCGGCCGCATACGCCAGCGCGACCTTGCCACCGTAGGAGTGGCCGAGGATCACATCGGGCGTCACGCCGCTCTCCCTCGCCCAGTCGCGCACGTCCGCCGCAAACCCCAGCACGCCGTCGCCGTGCGATCCGGCGACAGAGCCGCCATGGTGCGGCAGATCGACGAGCCAGCAGGCGTACTCGGGCCGGGCGGCCACGAGCGCCCGCGCAATGCCCTGCCAGTTCCTGCCGCGACCGTAGATGCCGTGGAGCATGACGATCGCACGTGCAGCACGCGCGCCTGAAGCGATGCGGGTGGCCGAGAGCGACATCCTGGCGATCCTACCAGTAGCCCGCCTCGCGGCCGGAACTCCATCGGCGGGGCGTCGCCGCCGTTGCCCAGGTCGCCACCAGGCGGAGATGGGCGGGTGTTTCCCGTCTCCCGCCCGAGCTCACGCCATCAGATAGGATGGGAACAGGAGTGACCCGGATGAGTTCGCTCAGCACCGACGACCGTGGCGTGGTGATCGCGTGCGCCTCGTGCGGCGCGCGGAACCGTCTCCCATTCGACCGAATCGGCACGCACGCGCGCTGCGCGAAGTGCCGTGTCGATCTTCCCGCCCCGTCCGCACCGATCGAGGTCGGGTCGGCGGCGCAGTTCGATGCGCTCATCAAGGCCTCCCCTCTGCCGATCCTCGTGGATTTCTGGGCGGCGTGGTGTGGACCGTGCCGGATGGTCGCGCCGGAAGTGGCACAGGTGGCCGCCCGCAATGCCGGCCGCGTTCTCGTGGCGAAGGTCGATACCGAAGCGGTGCCGGAGCTGGCCGCACGGCTGGGCATCCAGTCGATTCCCTTGCTGGCGGTATTCTCGGGAGGCCGCGAGGCCGCTCGGTCCGCCGGCGCGATGTCGGCCGACCGCATCGATGCCTTCGTCGCCCAGGCGACGCGGTGATCCTCGTCCGTACTCAGCTCGCGGCGTTCGACGGCGGGGCGTCGTAGTACTTCTTGTACATCCCCCGGCGGAAGATCCACCCGCCGAGCGGCCCGAGCCAGCCGAGCACGTAGTACATGTGCCCGAGGTCGGTGATCTCGATCAGGTTGCCGTCGAAATCCTTCACGAAGAACAGCCAGTGTCCGCGCGGCGACTGTTCGGGAGGGCCAACGATCTCCACGCCCTTCTTCACCAGGTGCTCATGCCACTTGTGGATGCCCCGCACGTTGAGGCAGATGTGCGTGAGCCCTACCTTGTTCCACGTAATCGGCGCCGGCGCTTCCTTGGGTTCGAAGTGGAAGATCTCGATCACCGCACCGCCGGGTACGCGAATCCAGCCGATGCGGCACGTGCCCTCGGGCGCATCGACGCCGAAGAAACCCTGGACGCGATCCAGCGGCGCTTCCGACACGCCGACGAGCGGACACCTGAAGACGTCCCACCAGAACCTCACCGCCCGGTTGAAGTCCGATACGGTGATGCCCACGTGGCTGAACGAACGCGCTTTCATGCAGTCTCCATGATGTGATCGGCGACGCGCAGCGCCTGCGCGACGATGGTCAGCCCCGGGTTCACCGCGGCGGACGAGGGGAAGAACGAGGCATCCACCACGAACATGTTCTCCACGTCGTGCGACCGGCAGAACGGGTCGAGTACGGACGTGCGCGGGTCGTGGCCGAAGACGAGCGTGCCGCACTGGTGGGTCGTGTTGCGCGTCAGGTGCGAGTGCGTCATCACCTTCCAGTAGCCAAGACGATGCAGCATCCGTCGCGCCTCCCTCACCAGTCGGCGGTGAGGTTCAATATTATTGGGACGGTAGTGCAGGCGGATCCGTCCGCCCGCGTCAAGTGCGACGAAGTTGTCCTCGCGAGGCAGATCCTCCGAGAGGGCAAGCCAGTCGACGCCGCGTGCCACCCAGGCATCGTATGCCCAGAGCGGAATCCGCGGCGCCACCGTCTGCGCCATCACGCCGTGCGTACGGCCCTGCGACTGGATCTGGCCAAGGGGATACGCCGTCTCGGGACCACGGAGGTAGAAGTCGTTGACCGCCACCGTCTTCTGAAAGACCGTGTCGTTCTTCCTCAAGGGATGAAACCCCTGCATCATCGTCGCCAGATGCGCCATGTACCGGCGCCCGACAAGGCCCGACGAATTCCCGAGCCCGCGAGGATGCTTGTCGCTGGCCGATCGCAGCAGCAGCGCCGCCGAGTTGACGGCGCCGCACGAGACGACCACGCGCGTGGCGCCCACGCGGATCACCTCGCCGTCCCGCTCCACCTCCACGGCCTCGACACGACGCCCGGACGGATCGGCGATCAGCCGCCGCGCCTCGGCGTGGGTCCACAACTCCACGTTCGGCCGCGTCAGCGCCGGCTCGAGGCCGCACACGTCGGCATCACTCTTCGACCGCACACGGCAGGGGAACGAGTTGCACGTGTTGCAGAGCACGCAGCCGCCCTCCTCGCCCGGGCGGATCAAGCCAAGGGGGAGATGAGACGGGTGGAGTCCCTGACGTTCCAGGCCCGCCACGATCTCGGCCATGACCGGCGCATGAGGCACGGGCGCGAACGGGTACGGACCACGCGGTGGCTCGGTCGGATCAACCCCGTGCTGCCCGTGCACGTGATAGAGCCGCTCGGCCCGGTCGTAGAAGGGTGCGAGCGTGTCGTAGTCGATCGGCCACGCCGGCGACACGCCGTCGGCATGCTCGAGCGCGCCGAAGTCCTCGCGACGCAGGCGGTAGAGCACGCTGCCCCAGAACTTCGTGTTGCCTCCCACGCCGTAGTGCGTGTACGGGAGGAACTCGCTGCCGTTCGCGTCAACCCACCGTTCCGTCGACCGATACCGCAGGTGCTTCCACACGGCCTCGGGGCTGCTGTTCTCGGCCTCCTGCGGCACGACGCCGCCGCGCTCGATCACGAGGATCCGCGCGTCACTGCCCGCGAGGGCGCCGGCCATCGTCCCGCCTCCGGCGCCGGTGCCGATGATGACGATGTCGTAGTGAGGTGAGGGGGCGCGGTCAGGCATGGATGCTCGCGTAGATCTGATCCATCAGCACCTGATCCTGGATCGCCCGGTCAAGGCTCATCTCGGGCGCGCGCCCCTCACGGATGGCCGCAGCGAAGTCGCGGTACATCGCCTGATAGCCACGGATGTCGCGGAAGCCGGGGAAGATCAGCCGGGGCATGCCCGCCCCGCGCGCCAGCACGAACCCGCCGTTCGACTCGAACGTGATGACCCCCTTGCGGCCGAACAGCTTCGACAGCCTGAGCCCGCGCAGCAGCGAGGGGATCTCGCGTGAGTAATACAGCGAGCCGACGGCGCCATTGTCGTAGCGCAGCGCGACGAGCATGCTCTTGACCCGGCGGTCCGGCCCCTCGGACGACGGCGTCGGCCGGTGCCCCTGGGCGGACACGATCGTCGGGCCGAGGCTGCCGGCGACGTGGAGCCAGTGGATGCCTTCCTCGAAGAAGGCGTCGCCGCCCGCCATCGCTTCGTCGTTGCGCCAGTCGTCGGCGGCCTTCAGGCGGTGCGCGATGGTCGTGAAATGGCCGAACACCATGTCGCCGATCGCGCCCTCCGCGAGCAGCCGGCGGAGCGTCACTGCCAGCGGCTTGTAGTGATCGTTCTCGCCGACGAGGACGACACGGCCCGCGCGATCGCGGGCCTCGCGCACCGTCTCGTAGTCCGCGAGCCGCGGGAACGCCGGCTTCTCGACGAGGACGTGCTTGCCGGCCGCCAGCGCCTGAAGTGTGAGTGGCAGGTGGAAGCTCGGCGGCACCGCGATCACCACGGCGTCCACGCGAGGATCCTCGATCGCGGCCGTGTAGTCGGCGTAGACCCCGGTGCCGCCGAACTCACGGCACAAGGCGTCCGAGCGCGCCCGGTCGCGGCTCGCGTAGCCGGCCACGATGTCGCCCTTCAGGGCCCTCAGTTGGCGGCTGTGCACGCGGGCGATGAAGCCGCAGCCGAGAAACGCGAGACGGAGGGGCTCGGGCAAGGTTTCATGATAATCCGGGAGCCGCCTTGACAGCCCCGCGGCGGCAGCGTCAGAGTTACCGCTCGCCCAGTTCCATCCACTGC
>CAZNOC010000291.1:0-5117 GCA_964574545.1 uncultured Bifidobacteriaceae bacterium
CGCTGATGGGCGACGACACCCCGCACCTGAACGCGCTGGCGCGCGACGG
Source organism: uncultured Bifidobacteriaceae bacterium (assembly GCA_964574545.1). Taxonomy (GTDB): domain Bacteria; phylum Acidobacteriota; class Vicinamibacteria; order Vicinamibacterales; family UBA2999; genus JAUXWO01. The sequence continues at coordinate 50 of CAZNOC010000291.1, forward strand.
CGCCGTGGCGCCCGTGCGTGCCGTGACCCCTGCCGTCACGTGCACCGCGCAGTCGACCTTCCTGACCGGCACGCTCCCGCGCGATCACGGCATCGTCGCGAATGGCTGGTACTTCCGCGATCTGGCTCAGGTGTGGTTCTGGCGGCAGTCGAATCACCTGGTGAGCGGCGAGAAGGTCTGGGAGACCGCGCGTCGCCGCGATCCGGCGTGTACGTGCGCGAAGCTGTTCTGGTGGTTCAACATGTACAGCTCCGCGGAGTGGTCGGTGACGCCGCGGCCGATCTATCCCGCGGATGGACGCAAGATCCCTGACATCTACTCGCAGCCCGCGGACCTGCGCGACCGGCTCACGGCGGAACTGGGTCCGTTTCCGCTCTTCAACTTCTGGGGACCGAACGCGGACATCCGGTCCAGCGAGTGGATTGCGAAGGCGTCGGCGCTCGTGGACGAATGGCACGCGCCCACGCTGCTGCTTGTCTATCTGCCACACCTGGACTACAGCCTGCAGCGGCTGGGCCCTGATGATCCCGCCGTGCGGAAAGAGGTGGCGGCGATCGACGCCGTGTGCGGGACCTTGATCGCCCGGTTGCGCCAACGCGGGCGGCGTGTCCTCGTGGTGTCCGAGTACGGGATCACCAACGTGCACCGGCCCGTTCACCTGAACCGTGTGCTGCGGGAGGCGGGATTCCTTGCGACGCGCGACGAGCTCGGACTGGATACGCTCGATCCGGGCGCCAGCGAGGCGTTCGCGGTCGCCGACCATCAGATTGCGCACGTGTATGTCAGAGATCCCGGACGGATCGACGATGTGCGGCGCCTGATCGAGCGCGTCCCGGGTGTTGACCTCGTGCTCGACCGGCGCGCGCAGGCCTCGTTCGGACTGGACCACGAGCGCAGCGGGGAGCTGGTGGCGCTGTCCGCAGCCGATGCGTGGTTCACCTACTACTACTGGCTGGACGACCGGCGCGCTCCGGACTACGCGCGCACCGTGGACATCCACCGCAAGCCCGGCTACGACCCCGTCGAGCTGCTGCTCGACCCCGCGATTCGACTGCCGAAGCTCAAGATCGCCGCCACCCTGGCGCGCAAGGCGCTCGGGTTCCGCTACCTGCTCGAGGTGATTCCCCTTGACGCCACGCTCGTGCGCGGCTCGCACGGACGCGTCACCGCGTCCCCGGACGATGGCCCCGTGCTGATCTCCTCGGAGCGCCGGGTGTTCGATGGCGCGATCGAAGCGACGGCGGTGCGAGACGAGATCCTGGATCACCTCTTCGCGTGAGGAGTCTCGGCGGACGAGTGACTCAACGCCGGTCCGTCACCTCGACTGCCGCGGAACCGGCGGACGATGCGGGCGCGCCGTTCCGGGCCGCCAGCCGCGCGCGGAACCACAGCGCCGCGGCAGCGGCCACGGCCAGCAGGATGACGACCGCGGGCACGAGACTGCCGGTCTGCCGGGACAGCGCACCGGCATAGGCGTAGATCACAGCGATAGGTGCGGTGCCGACGAGTGACGCGAGGAGGAAGGTCGAGCGCGGCATGCGAGACAATCCCGCAACGACGCTCGCCGTCTCCATGACGATGGGCAGCGCGCGCGTGACGATCACGGTCACGACGCCGTGACGGTCGAAGACACGTTCGAGCTGTTCGAGTTCCCCTCCGCCGACCATCCTGGCGGAGACGGCGCGTCCGTACCTGCGGGCGAGCTCGAATCCGACCCACGCGCCGCACATCGATCCGACGAGCGAGAGCAGCGATCCCCAGGCAATGCCGAAGGCGGCGCCGCTCAGGACCATCACGACGCTGGAAGGCACCGGGATGAACAGGTCCAGGGCGAGGAGGGCCACCACCGCGACGGCACTCCCGGCGCCAGCCTCCGCGATCCAGGCGGTCGCGACCGGTTGGAGATCGAAGCCGAGGACGTTCTCGATCAGCACCTTGGATCCGACCACAGCCCCGGCAGCGGCGATTGCCAGAACGAACCAGCGCTTCATGCGGCCCTGCTCCCCGGGCGTGCCGGCAGCGGTGGGGAGCGCCGTGCGGCGGAAAGCCACATTCGAAGCTCGGAACGCGCGAGGATGTCACCGACGAACAGCAGCAGTGCCATCGCCAGGAGCCACGGCCACACCTCGACATACGCTGCCGGCCGTGCCTCCGCGAAGGGGTTCTCCGCGGCGTCCAGCACGCTTCCGCCGGTCGGCTCCGCAAGCCGCGCCAGGGCAGCCCGGTCGACGTCCCGCGCCAGACGTTCCCCATCGGGCCGATAGAACCCTCGTACGGCCTGGAACTCCGTCTGACCGGTCGAATCTCGGGCGGTGACGGCCACAACGTACGGACCGGGCTCGGGTCGATCCAGGCGCGCCTCGTAGCGCCCTGGCGCCGACTGGCGAAGGGTGACCGCGCGCGTGTCACCTGATGGAAGCCGGAGGCTGGCCTGGACTGAGAGGCCATTGAGGAAATCCCCGTCCGGTCCATGGGCGTCCACCGTGACCTGGACGCTGCCGGCGGCACCGGTGAGGCGCACGTCGAGGGACCGATCACCGGACCGCCGGGCAAGCCACCGCACCACCTGGCTCCAGAGGGGCGAGAAGCCGTCCCACTCGCGCATCGAGGCCGACCATGGGGAGCCGAGGTCCGCGGTGAAGACGCCCACTCTTCCGAGCCCGGCTCGCCAGGCGGCCAGCACCGGATCGTCGAGGTGAGAGGCCAGGATCGTCTCGGCGGTGGGCCGTGCCGCGCTCACCGTGTATCCATCCATGGACGGAAGCGAGGCGCGATCGATCCCCGCCAGGACCGGGTGCGGCACGGCGCGTACCGTGTAGCGTTCCTCCACGATGCGGCCGCTCGACGAGCGGGCCGCTTCGCGGGCCACGATGAGGGGCAGATCGCGGAAGTCGTCCGGGAAGTAGGCGCGTCCGCCCGTCGTGCCGGCAATCGCCTCGAGGAACGCGCGGTCGGCGTTTCCGCCGATGGCCACCACCGAGACTTCGACGCCCGCTTCGTTCACGAGCGCGCGAACACGGTCCGCGTCCTCCACGGTGGTGCGTCCATCCGAGATCAACAGAATCTGTCGCCGGGCAGCGGCGGCCCCCTGAGAGCCCTGGAGCCAGCCCACGGCCTGGTCCATCGCGCCGGCGATGGCCGTGGCTCCACCGGGTTCGATCGTCCGCAGGCGCTCAGCGACATCCTGTGCGTCGTGCGACGATCCCAGCGGCACGACCGCCACCGGTGCCGTGGCATCGAACGCGATCACGCCGAGGCTGTCGGTCGAAGGCAGCACGTCGAGGACCTTGATCACGGCCTGGCGCGCGAGTTCGATCTTGCTGACGCCGTCCACCCGATCGGCCATGCTCCCCGTCTTGTCGAACAGCAAGACGAGCGCCAGCGATGGCGCGCGAGTGCCGGCTCTGGGTCGCAGGTCTATCGGGAGCAACGGGCCAAGGGGGCTTTCCGGATAGCCCGCGGGGTTCAGACTGCCCGGACTTCCGAGGACCAAGAGTCCGCCTCCCGACTGCTCGACGAACTGCGCGAGTGCGGTCCCCTGTGTCGCCGTCAGCAGTTCCGAGGGGACATCGTCGAGGATGACGCCGGCATATGGCGCAAGGTCGCGCGACGAGGCGGGGAGCTCCGCCGGTTCGACCGCAGTGGTTCGGAATCCAGCCGCGGACAAGACGCGCGGCAACGTGCCTCCGGCCCGGGACACGTACAACAAGGCCGGTTTTCCAGAGACAGCGACCACTGCACCAGCGTGCACTGACGTTTCTGCGCCTGGCACATCCACCGGCAACACCGACGCGTGGTAGCCGTAGACGCCGGGCTCGTCGCGTCGCTCCGTGAACTCGACGCGGCCGGCGCCGCTCGCGGACATCTCAACCTCGGCGCTGAGGGAAGGCTCGCCGTCGCGTCTGAGCGTGACGATGCCACGCTCGCCGGGCGGGCCCGTGGCCTCGAGGGACACACGAAAGGGCTCGCCGACGCTCGCCTCGATCGGTGCGATCACATGCGTGACCACGAGCGGGCGCGCACGCGGCCCGTCGTCGCCAAGCGCGACCGCATCGAGCCGGAGTCCCTCGGCAGCGGCCATCGACGCCTGTCGAGTCGCTGTGCCAAGGGTCTCGTGACCGTCCGAGAACACGACCATCCGGCGTGTTCCTTCGAGTCCGAGCGCCGAACGCGCCAATGCCAGCGCGTCCTCCAGATTGGTCTCAGAGCCGTTGACGCGAGAGGTCACCGCCGTCAGCGCCGAGGCGCTCGAGGGGCGCCGTTCGAGGACGGCCTCGGCACCGAACGCGATGACACCGGCCAGATCCCCCGGCCGCATCGCGGCCATCATGTCGTTGACGAGGGCCACCGCCAGGGACTGGCTGGCCGCTGGTACGCTGTCGGATCGATCGATCAGGAACATCATCGTCACGGGCTCGTCGCCGGCCCGCACTCGGAGTCCGCTCGCGCCGAGTATCAGGAGGGCCGCAATCGCACAGCGCACGGCCACGGCGCCGCGGCGCGTCTGCGGCCTGGCCGTCCTCGCGGTCCACCAGATCCAGGTGAGCGCGCCGAGCAGCAAGAGAAAGGCGGGGGCGGCGACGTCCATCATGACTGCGGGGCCCACCGGCAGCGGTACCACCACTCCACGAGCAACAGGACGATGGCCAGGACGATCAACGGCAGGGCCAGCGGAACGCCGAGGCGCGCGGAGGCGACGCGAGGCGGTGATGAGGAGGGGAGAGGACTCGCTGCACGCGCGAGGTCCGACTCCCCGTCCGTCACCGGATTCACGACGAACGACTCCGCCCAGTCGGTGCTGGTCACGCGGTAGGCGCCGGGCACCATCGCGCCGGTGATCGTCAAGTGGCGGCCGCTCACCTGGGCAGCCATGGGCGAGCCGTCCGGCCCGGTCACGGTGACAGCGGCGAGCGCGAGCGGATCCCGCACAGTCCAGAGCAGTGAATCGCCCGCAAGAATCTCGGGCGGCCTGGTGTCGCGCTCCGAGAGCCATTCGACGGTGTTTGCGATCAGGAGAGGGAACGCCGCCATCAGGGGCAGTCCTGGCACCGAGACGTCCAGCCGAAGT
>CAZNOC010000292.1:0-5113 GCA_964574545.1 uncultured Bifidobacteriaceae bacterium
CTCGATCGTCATGCGCGTGGACTACCGCACGTATCGCAACGAGACGCTGATCTGGGCGATGCTGGCTGTGGTGGCCGTGCTGCTCGTGGCCGTCCTCTTCTCGAGGCCGATCAACAACACGCGGCGCTGGTTCGGCATCGGCGGCTTCGGCATCCAGCCGTCCGAGCTGGCGAAGCTGGCGGTCGTGTTCTTCACCGCCATGATCCTCGAGCGGCGGATGCACCGCGTGAACGAGGTGTCGTACTCGCTGCTGCCCATCGCGATCATTGTGGGCGTGGCGTGCGGCCTCATCATGGCGCAGCCCGACTTCGGCACGGCCCTCTCGCTCGTGGCGATTGCCGGCGTCATGATCTTCGCGGCCGGGCTGAGCTACCGCTACCTGATCGGCACGGCGCTCGTGATGGCGCCGATCCTGTACGTGATCCTGATGTCGGCGGACTACCGCCGGCGCCGGCTCTTCGCGTTCCTCGACCCCTGGGCCGACCCGCTCGGGGACGGCTTCCAGATCATCCAGTCGCTCATCGCCGTCGGCACGGGCGGCCTGTTCGGGCGCGGCCTGATGGACGGCGTCCAGAAGCTCTTCTACCTGCCCGAGCCGCACACCGACTTCATCTACGCGGTGATCTCGGAGGAGTTCGGCCTGCTTGGTGCGACGGTGATCCTTGTCTGCTTCTGCATCATCGCCTGGCGGGGATTCCGCGCCGCCACGCTCGCGCCCGACGGGTTCGGCGCGTTCCTGGCGCTCGGTCTGACGGTGATGATCGTGGCGCAGGCGTTCGTCAACATGAGCGTCGTGCTCGGACTGCTGCCGACCAAGGGCATCCCGCTGCCGCTCGTCAGCGCCGGCGGGTCGTCGCTGCTGATCAACCTGCTGGGCATTGGGGTGCTGCTGAACATCTCGCAGCATGCCAGCGCCGATTCGGAAGCGGCGTGACGGGTGCGCATCCTGATCGCCGGAGGGGGAACGGGGGGGCATCTCTACCCCGGAATTGCGGTCGCGCGGGAACTGCAGCGGCGCGACCCGGCGTGCGAGGTCTCGTTCGTCGGAACGGCTCTGGGACTCGAGGCGCGGGTGGTGCCGCGCGAGGGCTTCCCGCTCGATCTGATTCGCGTGGCGGGCCTCAAGGGGAAGTCGCCCGTCGCGCTGCTTCGGGGCCTGCTGCTGCTGCCGGTGGCCGCGCTCGACGCGTGGCGCGTGATCTCGAGGCGCCGGCCCTCGGTGGTCGTCGGCGTGGGCGGGTTCTCGTCCGGCCCCGTGCTGCTGCTGGCCGCGGCGCGCGGCGTGCCGACGCTGCTGCTCGAGCAGAACGCGGTGCCGGGCCTGACCAACCGCCTGCTCGCGCGCGTGGTGCGCGCGGCGGCGGTGAACTTCGACGAGGCGCTGCGCCATTTCCCAGGCACGGGATTCGTTGCCGGCAACCCCGTGCGCCCGGAGTTTCTCGCTGGCCGTGGAGAAGCCTATGCACGTCGTGACTCGCCGCGTGACGCGGCGCGGGTGCTGATCGTTGGCGGTTCTCAGGGCGCGCACGCGATCAACGTGGCCATGGTGGAGGCAGCGTCGAGGCTGGTCGCCGCAGGCGCTGGGATGGCGATCACCCACCAGACAGGGGAGCGGGATCTGGATCTGGTACGTGACGGCTACGGGAGGGCCGGGCTCGAAGCACGAGTCGAAGCGTTCCTCTACGAAATCGACCGGGAGATGACCGCCGCCGATCTCGTGGTCTGCCGTGCGGGCGCAACGACGCTGGCCGAGCTGGCGGTGCTCGGGCGCCCCTCGGTGCTCGTGCCGCTGCCGTCGGCCACCGACGACCATCAGCGCCGCAATGCCGAGGTGGTGGCGAGGGCAGGCGCGGCCGTGCTGATCGAGCAGCGCGATCTGAACGGCGAGCGGCTCGCGGAGACGCTCCTGGAACTGACGCGCGACGGCGGGCGGCGGGCGCGTATGGCGGACGCCGCGCGGGCGCTCGGCCGGCCGGATGCGGCCGGCCGGATCGCCGACAAGGTGCAGGCGCTCGCCGGGTAGGTCGATGCTGGGCAAGACGCGGCACGTGCACTTCGTGGGGATTGGGGGCATCGGAATGAGCGGCATCGCCGAACTGCTGGCCAACCTCGACTACCGCGTCTCGGGATCGGACCAGCGTCCGTCGGACACGACGGAGCAGCTGCGCGAGCTCGGCGTGGACGTGCGGATCGGACATGAGGCGTCGAACGTGGGCGACGCCGACGTGGTCGTCTACTCCTCCGCTGTCCGGGCTGACAACCCGGAGGTGGTCGAGGCGGTGTCGCGGCGCATCCCGGTGATCCCCCGGGCCGAGATGCTCGCCGAGCTGATGCGGCTGCGCTTCGGCATCGCGGTGGCCGGGGCGCACGGCAAGACAAGCACGACGTCGATGATCGCCCTCGTGCTCGAGCGCGCGGGGCTCGATCCGACGGCGGTGATTGGCGGGCGGCTCAGCGCGTTCGGCAGCAACGCGCGCCTCGGCAAGGGCGCCCTGATGGTGGTGGAGGCGGACGAGAGCGACCGGTCGTTCCTGAAGCTCTCGCCGTCGATGGCGGTGATCACGAATCTCGATCGCGAGCACATGGAGAGCTACGGCAGCTACGCCGATCTGGAGCAGGCGTTCGTCGACTTCGCCAACAAGGTGCCGTTCTACGGCGCGGTGGTGGCGTGCGTGGACGACGTCGCGCTGTCGGCGGTACTGCAGCGCGTGACGCGACGGATGATCACGTACGGCATCGACGCGCCGGAGGCGGAGATCGGCGCCTCGGATCTTGTGCTGCGGGGATTCGGATCCTCCTGCCGGGTCGTGCGCCGCGCCGTGCACGGTGACGGCCACGCCACGCCGCTCGGCACCCTGCGGCTCCAGGTGCCGGGCCGCCACTCGGTGCAGAACGGGCTCGCGGCCGTCGCGGCGGGACTCGAGCTTGGCGTGGAGTTCGACGTCATTGCCCGCGCCCTCGCCGAGTTCCAGGGCGCCGAGCGCCGGTTCCAGGTACGGGGCACGGTGGACGGCGTCACCGTGGTGGACGACTACGGCCACCATCCCACCGAGATCGCCGCCGTCGTCGCCGCCGCCCGAGCGGCCCAGCCCGCCCGTATCGTGGTGGCCTTTCAACCGCATCGCTACACGCGCACGGCGCAGCTGCTGGAGGAGTTCGGCCAGGCGCTGGCGGGGGCCGACGAGGTCGTGCTGACGGGGATCTACGCTGCCGGCGAGTCACCGATACCCGGAGTGACAACCGAAGCGCTGGCCGCCGCCATCGACCGCGTGCGCGCCACGCCGGTGCGCCTCGTGCCGGCGATCGATGGCGTGGCGACGGCGGTGGCCGATCTCGCGCGTGCAGGCGATCTCGTGATCGTGCTTGGCGCCGGGTCGATCGGGACGGTGGCCGGCGAGCTCGTGGCCGAACTCGAGCGGCGTCGGCCTGTGGAGGGGCCCTGACATGGCGGTGGCTGCTCCCGCCGATCGGCGGTTCCGTCGCGCGCATGTGAAGCCCTCCCGGAAGCGCGGAACGGGCTGGCGCTGGCGTCCTGTCTGGCTGGCGGTGCGGGTCCTTCTGGCTGTCGGGCTCGTGGTCTACGGCGGCTGGCGCGCCGCGGCGCTCGTGCTGCACGCCGACGTGCTGCTGATCGACCAGGTGTCGGTGCGCGGGCACGAGCGGCTGTCCACGGGCGAGGTGATGGCGCTCGTTGACGGCATGCGCGGCGAGAACATCCTGATGGCGGATCTCGACGTGTGGCGCGATCGGCTCCTCTCGTCGTCCTGGGTGGAGGACGCAACGCTCCGGCGCATCCTGCCGTCGCACGTCGAGGTGGCGATTCGCGAGCGCCGGCCGATGGGTGTCGGCCGCCTCGGGCAGGCGCTGTATCTCGTGGATCACCGGGGCGTCATCATGGACGAGTTCGGCCCGGCGCACGCAGACCTGGACCTGCCGCTCATCGACGGCCTCGCGGCGGGGCCGTCAGCCGAGGGCGGGCTGGTGGACCCGGGCCGGGCGGCGCTGGCCGCACGGCTGCTTGCCGACATCGCGCCACAGGACGGCCTGCTGGCGCAGGTGTCGCAGATCGACGTGTCCGACCCGTACGACGCTGTGGTGATGCTCGATGGCGACACCGCCCGGCTGCGGCTGGGCGACCGCGATTTCGTCGAGCGCCTGCGGGGGTATCTCGACCTCGCCGCCGCCGTGCGGGAGCGCGTGGCCGACATCGACTACGTGGATCTGCGGTTCGGCGAGCGCTTGTACGTGCGGCCGCGAGGGACGGGGCGCGGCGCCGTGCCCGCCGTACGGCGGTAGGCAGGGACGTTTCTGGAGGCATCGTGGCACGCAACGAACGCTACGTGATCGGGCTCGACATCGGCACCTCGAAGGTGTGCACCGTCGTGGGCGAGCGGCTCGACGACGGAGGGCTCGACGTGATCGGCCTTGGCGTCGCCGAGTCGAAGGGGCTCAAGCGCGGGGTCGTCGTCAACCTCGAGGCCGCGGTGGACTCGATCAAGAAGTCGATCGAAGAGGCCGAGTTGATGGCCGGGGTGGAGATCGGTTCGGTGCACCTCGGCATCAGCGGACCGCACATCAAGGGCTTCAACAGCCGGGGGGTGGTGGCGGTCGCGGGCAAGAACCGGGAAATCACGCGCGACGATGTGCGCCGCGCGATCGACGCGGCGCGGGCGGTGGCGCTGCCGACGGGCCGGGAGATCCTGCACGTGCTGCCGCAGGACTTCGTCGTGGACGAGCAGGACGGCATCGGCGCGCCGGTGGGCATGACCGGGGCGCGGCTCGAGGTCAACGTGCACATCGTGACCGGCAGCGTCACGTCCACCCAGAACCTTGTCGCGTGCGTCAACCGCGCGGGCGTGGAGGTGGCCGACACCGTGATCGGCCAGCTGGCGGCCGCCGAATCCGCGATTACCCCCGACGAGAAGGAACTCGGCGTGGCGATGCTCGACATCGGCGGCGGCACCGCCGACCTCGCGATCTTCGAGCGCGGCAGCCTGTGGCACACAGCGGTCATCGCCGTCGGCGGAGACCACTTCACCAACGACATCGCGGTTGGGCTGCGCACGCCCATCCCCGACGCCGAGAAGATCAAGCGCCGCGCCGGATGCGCGCT
>CAZNOC010000293.1:0-5084 GCA_964574545.1 uncultured Bifidobacteriaceae bacterium
TGGCGAGGCGCTCCTGGAGCTTCTCGCGGTCGTAGTCGGAGGTCGTCTCGTCGATCTGGCGGCGGATCTGCTTCACGCGGCCCTGGATGTCGGCGGCGGAGCCGGAACCCTCGACCATCGTGGTGTTCTCCTTGTCCACGGTCACGCGCTTGGCGCGGCCGAGGTCGGAGATCTGGACGTTCTCCAGCTTGATGCCGAGGTCCTCGGTGATGCAGCGGCCGCCGGTGAGGATCGCGATGTCCTCGAGCATCGCCTTGCGGCGGTCACCGAAGCCGGGGGCCTTGACGGCCGCGGCCTGCAGCGTGCCACGCAGCTTGTTCACCACGAGCGTGGCCAGGGCCTCGCCCTCGATGTCCTCGGCGATGATGAGCAGCGGGCGGCCGAGACGGGCCACCTGCTCGAGGACCGGGAGGAGGTCCTTCATCGAGCTGATCTTCTTCTCGTGGATCAGGATGACCGGGTTCTCGAGCACCACTTCCATCCGCTCGGGGTCGGTGACGAAGTAGGGCGAGAGATAGCCGCGGTCGAACTGCATGCCCTCGACCACGTCGAGCGTCGTCTCGAGCGTCTTGGCCTCTTCGACCGTGATGACGCCGTCCTTGCCGACCTTCTCCATCGCCTCGGCGATGATCGTGCCGATGGTCTCGTCGCTGTTGGCGGAGATGGTGCCGACCTGGGCGATCATGTTGCCCTTGACGGGCTTCGCCATCTTCTTGATCTCGGCGGTGATGGCCTCGACGGCCTTCTCGATGCCGCGCTTGAGCTCCATCGGGTTCGCGCCGGCCACCACGTTCTTGGCGCCCTCGCGGTAGATGGCCTGCGCCAGCACCGTCGCCGTCGTCGTGCCGTCACCGGCCGTGTCCGACGTCTTGCTCGCGACCTCGCGCACCATCTGGGCGCCCATGTTCTCGAGCGGATCCTTCAGCTCGATCTCCTTGGCCACCGTCACGCCGTCCTTGGTGATGGTGGGGGAGCCGAACTTCTTGTCGAGGACGACGTTCCGTCCCTTGGGGCCGAGCGTCACCTTGACCGCGTCGGCCAGCTGGTTGACTCCGCGCAGGATCGACTGCCGGGCCTCTTCGCCGTAAATAATCTGCTTCGCCATTGTGTGGTTTCTCCGTCCTTACTTCTCGATGACGGCCAGGACTTCGTCCTCGCGCATGATGAGGTATTCCGAGCCATCGACCTTGATCTCCTGGCCGGAGTACTTGCCGAAGAGGATGATGTCGCCCGCCTTGACGTCGAGGACGATGCGCTTGCCGTCCTTGTCGGCCTTGCCGGCGCCGACCGCGACGACCTTGCCCTGCTGCGGCTTTTCCTTGGCAGTGTCGGGGATGATGATCCCACCGACCTTCTGCTCACCTTCTTCAATACGTTCAACGAGAATGCGATCGTGTAGCGGTCTCAGTGCCATGTGCCTGGGCTCCCAGTTGGCGGTGTGTGTTTCGTGTCAGAGAAAGAGTGCCGGGGCCCCCGCAGGAGCAACCCGCGCGTCGCCCGCCTGACTGCTAGCACTCGGTTGCCCTGTGAGCTAGCAGTCATTGGGGACGACTGCTAATGATAGGGCGGGCGCGGGACCGTGTCAAGGGGCCGGGGCCCTCGCGGGCGCCCGGCCTACCGTGCCTTGATCCGCAGCTCCTGGATCTTCCGCGTGAGGGTGTTGCGGTGGACGCCCAGCGTGTCTGCGGCGCGGCCCAGGTTGCCCTCGCTCCGCTGCATCACACGCGTGATGAAGCGCTTCTGGAACTCGCGCTGGGCATCGTCGTAGTGGACGCCTTTGTCCACCATCTCCGTGACGAGCTGCTCGAGGAGATCACGCACCGGCGGCCTCCATCGGTCGGCCGGTCAGACGCTGGTAGGCGTCGAGGTACTTCTCGCGGGTCCGGGCCACGACCTCGTCGGGGAGCGAGGGCACCGGCGGGCGCTTGTTCCAGCGAATCGACTCCAGGTAGTCGCGCACGTACTGCTTGTCGAAGCTCGGTTGCGGACCGCCGGGCGCGTACCGATCGGCCGGCCAGTACCGGGAAGAGTCGGGCGTCATGACCTCGTCGATGAGCAGCAGGGTCCCGTCAGGCGCATGGCCGAACTCGAACTTGGTGTCCGCCAGGATGATGCCGCACGCCTCCGCATGCGCCACCCCGTGGGCGTAGAGCGCGAGCGTCAGGTCCTTGACGCGCGCGAGTACGTCCGAGCCCACGAGTCGGGCCGCCTCGGCCTCGCTGATGTTCTCGTCGTGACCGGAGGCGGCCTTTGTCGCGGGCGTGAAGAGGGGGGTTGGCAGGCGATCGGACTCGCGGAGCCCGGGCGGAAGCGGAATGCCGCAGACCTCGCCCGTCGCCACATAGTCCTTCCAGCCTGACCCCGACAGGTAGCCCCGGGCCACGCACTCGATCGCGAGCGGGTCGGTGCGGCGGACGAGCATCGACCGTCCGGCGAGCATCGCCGCCTCGCCACGCGCGGGCGCCGGGTAACGTGCGGGATCGGTGGCGATCAGGTGATTCGGCACCAGGTCTCGGGTCCGGGCGAACCAGAAGGTCGACAACTGGGTCAGGACACGGCCCTTGTCCGGGATGCCGGACCCGAGCACGTAGTCGAAGGCCGAGATGCGGTCGGTCGCGACGATGAGCAGATCGTCGCCGACTTCGTACAGATCACGCACTTTGCCACGACGTAAGGGCGGCCGCCCGGCAAGCGTGGTCTCGAGCAGAGGAACGGACAGCGGTGATGAGGGCACGGTGTTCCAGGAAGGTCCGAGGAAAAACAGGCATGTTAACGCGAACCTCCCGTGAAGGCCAGCAGAGATCGGCCGGTGCGACGCTGCCGGTCCCGTGACGCCCGGTGCTCGCGGCGGGGACGTCATGTAGTATGGTGTCCGGCCCGACGCACTGGATATGGGGTCGAGAAGACAACCGAACGTCACCGGCTGAAACCATGACTTCGGAGCTCTGAATCCGGCGGTCCGAACTCGCTGCCTATGCGCGCCGTCATTCGAAACCTCCTGGTGACCGCGCTGGCTGTCGGGCTGCTGGCGTGGTTCCTCCGCGGCGCGGATCTGGCGCGGGTCTGGAGCGAGATCGGGGTGGCGCGGCGTGATCTGCTGGCGCTGAGCACGGTGCTGGTCGTGCTGTCGTATGCCATGCGCGCGCACCGATGGCAGTACCTGCTGGCGCCGCTTGGGGCCGTGCGGTTCAGCACCGCCTTTCGGACCACCGTGATCGGGCTGGCGGTGTCGGTGGTCCTGCCCGCTCGCGCGGGGGAATTTCTGCGGCCCTACCTGCTCGCTCGCCGGGAGGGGCTGAGCGCGACGGCGACGTTTGCGACGGTCGTGTTCGAACGCGTGCTCGACCTGATTGCCGTCCTCGTACTGTTGGCGCTCTACCTGGCGTTGTTCGATCCCGGGCTGGCGGCGGTCAACCCGGGCGTCTTTCGAGCCGTCCAGGTCGGCGGGATGATCATGGGGGCGCTGGCGGTGGCGGGCCTCGTGGTGCTCGCGATCCTGGCGGGACACCCGGAACGGCTGCACGGGCTGGTGTTACAGGTCGAGCGCGTGCTTCCCGCGCGGATCGCGCAGACGGTGGCGGCGCTCGCGCGCCTGTTTGCCCAGGGGCTCGCGATCGTGCGCCAGCCGTCCCGCGTTCTCGTCAGCGTGTGTCTGTCGCTCCTGATGTGGGTGGTCCTCGCGCTCCAGTTGTGGCTGGTGGTCAAGGCGTTTCATCTCGAACTGCCGGTCGCTGGTTCCCTGCTGGTCCTGGCGTTTCTGGTGGTGGGGGTGGCGGTGCCGACGCCAGGGGGCGTGGGGGGGTATCACGAGGCGTTCCGTATCAGCCTGACGACCTTCTTTGCTGCCGACAACGACGTCGCCGTGGGTGCGGCCATTGTGGCGCACGTGGTGTCGGTGGCGCCCGGGCTCCTGATGGGGGCGGGGTTCGCGGCGCAGGACGGGATGAGCCTGGCCGGCCTGCGTGACCTGGCCGGCACGGCCACGACGGAGGAGACAAAGACGTGAAGTGTCCGTATTGCGGCCACCTCGGCGACAAGGTCGTGGACTCCCGCGAGAGCAAGGAGGGCGACGTCATCCGGCGCCGCCGCCAGTGCCTCAGCGACGGGTGCCACAAGCGCTTCACCAGCTACGAGCGGATCGACGAGATCCCGTACATGGTCGTCAAGAAGGACGGCACGCGGGAGCGCTTCGAACGGCAGAAGCTGATTGCGGGCCTGCTGAAGGCCTGCGAGAAGCGCCCCGTCAGCGTCGCCGCCATCGAGGACGTGGCCGACCGCGTCGAGAGCATGCTGCAGGACCGCTCCGAGAAGGAGATCGGCACCGTGGAGATTGGCGCCTTCGTGATGGAGGAGTTGAAGGGGCTCGACAAGGTGGCGTACGTGCGCTTCGCGTCGGTCTACCGCCATTTCCGTGACATCGGTGAGTTCATGGCGGAACTGAAGGACCTCTTGAATGCCAAGGAGTGACGGGTGGTGCGCCCGCATCCGATGAGCCGCGCGCGCCCGGTGGACCCGTCCGCCGCGACCAGGCGCCCGTTCCGCGACAACCCCCGCCTCATCCTGGCCGGCATCGCGGTCCTGCTCATTGCGCTCATCGCGCTTGTCGCCGTGGCCGACCGCAGCGCGCGCCTGGCACCGGACTTCCAGACCGAGGTGGTCCTGTACGCGTTGTCTGCCACCAACCTCATGATGCTGCTGGCGCTCGCCTTCGTGCTGGCACGCAACATCATCAAGCTGCTCGTCGAGCGCCGCCGCGCGCTCCCGTTCGTCCGCTTCCGCGCCAAGCTCGTGGCCGTGCTGCTGGCCATGACGCTCATCCCCGCCCTGCTGGTCCTCATCGTCGGCAGCCGCGTGGTGCTGACGGCCGTCGATCGGTGGTTCAACGCACCCATGGACGAGATCCTTGTCGCGGCCAACCAGATTGCCGGCGACTACTACCAGGAGCGCCAGCGCATGGTCGGCGATCAGGCGGCGCGGCTGGCGCGCGGGCTCGCCGCCGTCGATCTGGCCGCGACGGATGTCGGGGCTGTCCGGGCGGTGGTGACGCCGGAGGTCAATCAGCAGCGCATCGGCATGGTCAATGT
>CAZNOC010000294.1:0-5036 GCA_964574545.1 uncultured Bifidobacteriaceae bacterium
ACGCCGATGAACGAGACGATCAGGGGCTGCCGGAGGAACGTGCCCAGCGCGCCGAGCGCCGCCGCCGCCAGAAGAATCGCCGCCAGCTCCGTGAATGCGTGCGCGAACTGCATAGGATGCGCCGATCCTATCATCGCGGGCAGCCGGCCCTGCCGGGGCGCGAGAGGCGACGCGAGGGGTCCGGGCGGTCCACGCCGGCGCACGCCCTCGACGCGGAGACGTCGGGAGGTTACTGCGGGGCGTGGCTGACGACCTTCGCCAGCGTCGCCATCTGCCCGGCGTGCCTGGATGCGTGCTCGGCGGCGTGGAAGAGGAGGCCGATCACGGTCGACGGCAGTTGCAGACGACCCACAGGGCGGGGTTCCGCCAGCGTCTCCGGTGGAGTCGCCTTCAGCTGGGCGATCGCTCGTTCGACCGCCGCGTCCACGAAGGCGACGACATCGGCGCCGGGCACGTCCACGGACCGCTGCTCCTCGCCAGCGGCGCGGCGCTGGCTGTCGCTGAGCGCTTCGCCTCGAGCGTAGGTGAACAGCCGGTCGATGGCGCCCGCGAGGTGGAGGGCATGAAAGCCCACGGAGGCGGACGCGCCAGGGCGCATCCAGAGTTCGTCGATGGCCAGCCGGCCGGCGATGGCCCTGACGTCCTGCCGCGCCTGGATCAGGGCGTGTGCCACTGGCTGCAGGAGGGGATGGACGCCCTCGACGGGCCCGCTCAGCCACACTTCAGTCACGGGACACCCTGGAAGTCACCAATTGCCTGCTACCGACGACCAAAGACCAACCTCCGAACCACCCACTACCCACTACCCACCACCCACTACCCACCACCCACTACCCACCACCCACCACCCACCCCCGACCAGTCCCCCTACGGCAGAAACACCCGGACGCCGGCGCGAGCGGTGCGGGGCCAGCCAATGGTGCGCAGCGGCGTGCGGCCGACGTCGTACTCGGCATCGAACAGGTTCTCAACGGCCACGAACGCGTGCAGGCGGCCGCTGACGACACGGCTGAGCGACAGATCCACGACGGCGTAGTCGTCCAGCTCGAACCGGTTGAGGTCATCATCGAACTGCGCGCCGCTGATCCGCAGCTGGACGGCTGCGGTCAACAGGCGCGGATCGGCCCACGTCACGCCGGCCCCGAACTGGTAGGCGGGCACCTGCGGCACCCGGTTGCCCTCGATGGCAGGAGTCGCGACGGAGCCGCGGAAGTGGCTCGCGGTGAAGCCCGCAAGGGCGTTGACAGTCAGGGTCGGGTGCAGGCGGACGTCCGCCTCGATTTCCACGCCGCGCGCGCGGACGCGGTCGGAGTTACGGCGCTCGCGGGTAATGAGCTGCGGCGTGCTGCTGAGCGTGATGTTGGCGATCGCACCATCGAGTTCGTTGACGAACCCGGTCACGCGGGCGGACACGCGCCCCGCGCTGATGAGCATGCCTGCCTCGACGCCGGTGAGCTGCTCGGGCTCGAGCAGCGGATTGGGGTTCGTGACCGCGTTGCCGACGCGGAACCCGCGGTGCAGTTCGTTCAGCGTCGGCGTGCGGTGCGAGCGGTACGCGGAGGCCTGAAGGGCCACCGCGCCCGGCCGCCACACCAGCGTCGCGCGCGGGCTGAAGAAGGTGACCGACTTCTCAGACAGCGCGGGATCGAGAGGTGTCGACCGCCACCAGTCGACGCGGGCGCCGAGTCCGAGGCTCCACTGGTCGGCCAGGGCCAGGCGCGCGCGGCCGTAGACGCCCTGCGAGCGCTCGTCGCCGCCCACGCGCGACGTGGTCACGGCGCCCGTGATCGCGTACGCGGTCTCGTCCACGGTCGCCTCGGTCCACCGAGCCTCGCTTCCCAAGACCACACCGTGCGGGCCGACGTCTCGCGTCCACTGTCCGCTCGCCTGGTAGAACTCACTCGGCGTGCGCTGTTCGGTCGTCAGCCGTTCGGTGGCGCGGCCAGCCGCGACGGCCGAAAACGTCTGGTAGTACGACTGGCGTCCGCCGGACGCCTGCACTTCCCACACGCCGCCCCCTGTGACGCCGCCTGCCTCTCCCGACACCTGCCGCCAGTTCGTGTCGTTGACCTGGCGGGGGGTGCCATTGCCACGTGCCTCCTGGAACGCGCTCAGCCGAAGGTTGACGTGCCACTGGTCCGCGTACCGTCCGGCAGAGACGAAGCCGCTTCGATAGTCGCTGTCGGCGTTGACATCGACCACACCGCGATCCGACGCGGCCACCGTCGGCACACCCGCCGTATCCACCACCTCGCCCGCCAGGGTGGCCTGCCATCCTCGCGCGCCCAGGCCGCCAAACACCGAGGCACGCAGGGTATCGTGCTGCCCGCCCTCGAGCGTGGCGCGGGCACGCGGGCGCGCAGGAGCAAAGGTCAAGACCTGCACGACTCCGCCCAGTGCGTCGGCCCCGTACAAGTCTCCCGCCCCTCCCCGTACGACCTCCACGCGCTCGATGGCCGCCTGCGGGATCCGATTCCAGTACACCCAGCTGCCAAACGGATCGTTCAGCGGAACGCCATCAGCGAGGACGAGCGTCCGGCTTGCGCCCGAACCCGAGACGCCGCGCAACGTGACGCCCTGCGTCGTGGGGTTGGCCACACGTGACGAACTGCGGCGGAACAGGCTGAAGCCAGGCGTGGCGCGCAGCAGATCGTCGAGCGACCCGGCGGCCGACGTGAGCATCTCGGCCGCCGAGATCACGGTCGTGCTCGACGGACTCGGCAGCCGTTCGGTGCCGCGAGAGGCCGTGACGACGACCGTGTCGGCGAAGCTGGCCGGCATCAGGACCACTCGCACGGTCTGCGGGGCCGGATCCGGCGGCCACGGCAGCAGCACGTCGGCAAAGCCGGGGGCGGCGACGCGGAGCGTTCCGCCCTCTCCGCGGGCGACAACCGCCGTCCCGTCCGCTGCCGTCAGCACCTGCGGCGACCCTGGCGTCAGCTCGAGCGTCGCGCCCGGCAGCGGTGCGCCGGACACATCCACCACGACGACGCGCACGGCGCCTTCCTGGCCGCGCACGATCGCGGGCGTCCACACCATGGCCGCCCCCACAAGGACCCAGATCGTTCGCCAATCACGCATCGCCATCCCGTCCCCCGACAAAGGCCGCTTCGCTCCCTTTTATACCATCCCGTCACCGCCGAGCCTTGTTCAGCGTGAACTTGATACGATGCCGACATGACGCCTCCTCAGCCGCCGCCAGACAACGGCGCCGCCGATCGCTACCTGCTCGAAGGCCCGCACTCCCGGCTGGACGAGTTGCTGCTCCTCGCACGAGCCGGCCGCGATTTCATTCGCGGGTTCCGCGCCCTGCACTTCGTCGGCCCGTGCATCACTGTGTTCGGCTCGGCGCGGTTCGTCGAAGGCCATCCGGACTACGAGCTGGGTCGCGAGGTGGGACGAGCGCTCGTCGGCCTCGGCTTCACCGTGATGACGGGCGGCGGCCCCGGGGTGATGGAAGCGGCCAACCGAGGGGCGCAGGAAGCCGGCGGACGGTCCGTCGGGTGCAACATCGAACTGCCCTTCGAGCAGGCTCCCAACCGGTACCTCGATCGATCGGTCACCTGCCGCTACTTCTTCGTGCGCAAGGTGCTCCTGTTCAAGTACTCGTACGGGTTCGTCGTCCTGCCCGGCGGCCTCGGCACGCTCGACGAGTTGAACGAGGCGCTCACCCTGATTCAGACGGGCAAGATCGAGCAGTTCCCGCTCGTGCTGATGGGCCGCGACTACTGGAAGCCGTACCTCGAGATGCTGCAGCAGATGGTGGTGGCGAAGACCATCTCCGAGCACGACCTCGACCTGATGCTCGTGACCGACTCGGTCGCCGACGCGATGGCGCACATCGAGCAGCATGCGGTGACGCGCTTCGGACTCACGCGGCGCACCCGGCCTGCGCCTTCCCGACTGCTCGGCGAGGCGGCGCCGCCCGGCGGCGAGCGCTGACCCTGCACCGAACGGCCGTTCGGCCCGCAGCCGTGCTTCGGCTGCTACAATTGGCGGGTCCCTCGCCCTGATGGCGCAGGCTGTCGCCCCTACTCTTCCAGACCATGCAGAAGTCCGTGCTCCTTCCGTTGCTCGTGTGCGTGTTCGGCGCCGGCCCCCTCGCCGCGCAGCCGGCCGAGATGGTCCCCGAACTGGCCGCCGAGCGCCTGCGCGATGACGAGCGTGTGGTGCTCGACGGCTGGCTCGACGAGGCCGTCTGGGCGCGCGCCGTGCCCGCGACCGAGTTCCGCCAGCAGGAGCCCGTCGAAGGGGCGCCTCCCACCGAGCGCACCGAAGTGCGCGTCGCGTTCGACGCCAACAACCTCTACATCGGCGCGCACCTCTTCGACAGCGACCCGTCCGGCATCAAGGGCTTTCAGCGCCAGCGCGATGCCGGCCTCGGGTCCGACGACCGCTTCATGTGGATCCTCGACACGTTCCGCGACGGACGCACGGCGTATTTCTTCGAGATCAATCCGGCCGGCCTGCTCGGCGACGGACTGCTGCGAATCGGCAGCGGCGGCAACATGAGCAGGTCATGGGATGGAATCTGGGACGTCCGCGTCCGGGTGCACGATCGCGGCTGGTCGGCCGAGATTCGAATTCCCTTCCGCACGCTGAACTTCAATCCGCAGAGCGATGCCTGGGGCATCAACTTCCAGCGCACCATCCGGCGCAAGAGCGAGGAGTTGATGTGGAGCGGCTACCGGCGGAACCAGGGGTTGTTCCTGCCCATCAACGCCGGAGTGCTGAGGGGCCTGACCGGCATCTCGCAGGGGCTTGGGCTGGAAGCCACACCCTATGTGGCGGCGAGCCGGTCCACCGTGCAGGGCGTCACCGATACCGGCGGCGACCTTGGGCTGGACCTCGGCTACAGCGTCACGCCGAGTCTGCGACTTGCCATGACCGTCAACACCGACTTCGCGGAGACCGAGGTCGACGACCGGCGGGTCAACCTGACGCGCTTCCCACTGTTCTTCCCCGAGCGGCGGCAGTTCTTTCTCGAAGGGTCGAGCATCTACAACTTCGCTGGCTCCAATGGGGTCAATCCGTTC
>CAZNOC010000295.1:0-4997 GCA_964574545.1 uncultured Bifidobacteriaceae bacterium
CGTCGCTGACCCGCGTGGTCTCGATGCCCGTGTCGAGGCTGGTGAGCGTCACCGTGGCGCCCGGGACGACGCCCCCGGTGTCGTCGCGCACGGTGCCGAGCACCGTGGCGGTGTCGAACTGGGCGAAGGCCGGAGCCGCGCCGATGGCGACGAAGGCCAGCAGCATGGCCACGGCGGCCGCACGTGTTCTCGTCTGCACGGGTACCATTTTTCCTCCACGGGCCTGAGGCCTCACGACCAAGCGCCAAGATAGTGGACTGGACGCGTGACAAAGGTCAACAGGAAGTAACGCGCGGGCGCGCGCTCACAGGTCGTACGGCATGCGCACGCCTGGATCGGTCCCGGGAAAGTCCTTCGTGTTCCTGGTCACGAGCAGGGCGGACTCGGCGCGGGCGCTCGCCCAGACGATCGCATCGGGCAGTCGAATCCGGTGCCGGCGACGGAGGTCGACGGCGCCGCGAGCGACCAGCCGGGTCAACTCAACGACCCGAAAGTCGCGCACGAACATCTCAATGACGTCCTCTTCGGCCGCGTTCCGCGGCCCGGCGAGCACCTCCATCCAGGTGACGACGCTGATCAGGCGCTCGCTGTAGCGATCGAACTCGTCGCGGGCTGCATCAACGCCCTTCAGGTAGTCGATGAGGATGTTGGTGTCGAAGAGGGCCTTCATGGCCGGCCGCGGGCCGGACGGACGGGCGTCGTCCCTGGACCGGATGCCCACTCGTCGCGCAACTGCCGCTGGAGTTCGACGCCGTCCACCGGGCGATCCCGCCAGAGGCCGAACGCGCCTGAGGCGGTCGCGTCGCGCCGCTGACCGATGTACTGAGCGACGGCCCGGCGGATCGCCTCGGCCCGCGAGATCCCTTCGCTTCGGCACAAACTGGCCAACGCCTCGAGCTGATCTCCGGGCAGTTCGATGATCGTGCGCATAATGGCGTCATCATATCACGTCATCATTTATAGTCCACCTATCAGAGGTCCTGCATTAGAGGTTGCAGGTGGGAGCAAGGAGGGGCGCCGTCGAGATTTGCCGGGTGTCGAACAAAGGTCAGGTGACGCTGCTGAAGAAGGTGTGCAGGCGATAGGCGTTGGTCTTGGCGATGCGGTGACGTACAACGTGAGCGAGGGTGTGGGTCACCTTGCGCCGGCTCGAACCCTTCGATCTGCCGTTCCACGCTGCGGTCGAATCGACACTGGGCGAATGGATATCCAAGGAAGACGACGAGGCGTACGATGACTCTGTGACGCGTGGCACCTTCGGTCGGCGAGCAAATTCGAGTCCGAACAACCGGGGGCGCTGGCGTAGCAGGAGCGGTAGAGTGTGCGCAGGCCGTGCTGCAGGGCGTGGAGGGGAGGACCGGCGTGACAGGCAAAGGCGGGCGTGCACAGAAAGCCGCCGGCAGACGACGGCCGCCGGGGCCCCGGTGTCGATCCCGAGAACACGCTAGAGCGAAGCCATCAAAAAAATGCGTTTGAGCGCAGATGTTTCGAATATCGAGAGTCTTCCCGACTTGGTCGATCGGTGGTCGCGGCTCCGGGCGCACGCCGAGACGCTCGGCATGCCCGTTCCGCTGATCGCAGAAGGACTTTCCCTTCGGGCGAGGCGCCTCTGATCCTCGCCATTGAGATGGTCAACTGCTGGCGGCTGAGCGTGGCTTGAAGTGGTGGCTCTGCCGCGATCGCGCTCCCCTCGGCGCGAGCGTGAGCCGAGAGCCGAAGAGCCGATGGCTGACCGCCGATCGCCGATCGCTACGCGCCGAAGGCCAGATAGAATCCCGCTGTGCCCGCCGATCTCGTCGCCTCTCCCTCCGCAGCCGTGCGCCTCGCCGCGGCACGCGAGGCGCTGCTTGCGCTCGCACCCGGCTCCGCCGCCCTCATCGTCGGCGCCACGCGCGCGGCGGCAGACGAACTGGCAGCCGAGGTGGCGAGGGCGCGTGGGGCGGCGTTCGGCATCGAGCGTGCAAGCTTCTACGAACTCGCGATTCGGCTCGCGCTGCCGTCGCTCGCCCGGGAAGGGCTCGCGCCGAATGGCGTCCTCGGCGCGGAAGCCGTCGCCGCTCGCGCCACCTTCGAGGCCGCCTCCGCCGGCACGCTGGACTACTTCGCCCCCGTCGCGCACCTCCCCGGCTTTCCGCGCGCGGTGACCCGCACGCTCGGCGAACTGCAGATGGCCGGCGTCGAGCCGGCCGAGGTGGCGGCGCTCGACGGACCGGGCCACGATCTCGCCGCCCTCATCGACCTCGCGCGCCGCGAGGCGGCGCGCGCAGGCACCGTGCCTCGAGCCACCGTGCTGCGGATCGCGTCCGAAGCGCTGGCGTCGCCGGGCGCGCTGTCGACCACGACGGTCGTGCTGGTGGACGTGCCGGTCGCCTCGGCGGCTGAGGAGGCGTTGCTGAACGGGTTGCTCGGCATCGCCCCGCACGTCACGGCCACCGTGCCGGCCGGCGACGAGGCCACGCTCGACGCCTTCGCCCGCGCGGGCATCTCCGCGCGCACGGTACCAGGCGAAGCGAAGGGCACCCTGGGCCACCTCCAGCGGCACCTCTTCGCCCCCGCCCCTCCCGCCAGCGCCGGCGCCAGCGCGTGGGGCGACGAGGTGCGGCTCTTCTCGGCGCCGGGCGAAGGGCGTGAGGCGGTCGAGATCGCGCGGCGCGTGCTCGCCGAGGCCGCGCGTGGCGTGCCGTTCGACCAGATGGCCGTGCTGCTGCGCGCACCTCACACGTACTTCGGACTGGTGGAACACGCCTTCGCGCGCGCCGGCGTTCCGGCGTGGTTTGATCGAGGGACCCGCCGCCCCGATCCCGCCGGCCGCGCGTTCCTCGCACTGCTTGCGTGCGCCGACGAACGGCTCTCGGCTCGGCGCTTTGCCGAGTACCTCTCACTCGGACAGGTGCCCTCCGGCGGCGCGCCTGTTGCCGGGACCGAGACCTGGGTGCCGCCGGGCAGTGACACGCCCGAAGCGAACGCCGGCCGAGACGTCGCCGAGCCCGACGAAGAGACCGCGGTGGACGAGATCGTGCGCGCGACGCACGCGTCATCGCCAGACGATGCGGTGATTGCGGGGACGCTGAGGGCGCCGTGGCGGTGGGAGTACCTGCTCGCCGAAGCCCTGGTGATCCACAAGCTGGAGCGCTGGCGCCGCCGCCTCGGGGGGCTCGAGGCCGAGTACGCGCGGCGCATCCGCACGTTGGCCGACGAAGAGTCCGAATCGCCGCGTCTCCACGGCCTCGCCCGCGACCACGCCAGCGTCCGCCATCTCCGCGACTTCGCCCTTCCCATCGTCGAAACGCTGGCGGAGTGGACGTCCCCGCGGCTCTGGGGCGACTGGCTGCGCGACCTCGCGGCGCTCGCGCCCCGTGCGTTGCGGCGTCCCACCCGCGTGCTGCGTGTGCTGGCCGAACTCGGCCCCCTCGAGTCGGTGGGGCCCGTCTCGCTGCGTGAGGTGCGTGACGTGGTCGCGCCACGCCTGCTGACGCTCAACGAGGAACCGCCGCGGCGCCGGCACGGCCGCGTCTTCGTGGGCACGCCAGAGGCCGCGCGAGGACGCGCGTTCGACGTCGTGTTCGTGCCGGGGCTGGCCGAGCGGCTGTTTCCGCAGCGGCTCCGCGAGGACGCGCTGCTGCTCGACGACAGGCGCCGCCGGCTGGACCGGGGCCTGGCCGTGCAGGACGATCGCGCCGCGGGCGAACGGTTGCACCTGCGCCTTGCCGTCGGCGCAGCGGTCCGGAGGCTGTACCCGTCCTACCCGCGGATCGAGGTCGGCGAATCTCGCGCGCGCGTGCCGTCGTTCTACGTGCTCGACGTCGCCCGCGCCGTCGAGGGCCGCATCCCGAACTACCAGCAGCTCGCGCGCCAGGCGGCCGTTGAGGGGGACGCCACGCTGGCCTGGCCCGCGCCGACCGAGCCCGCGCGCGCCATCGACGACCTCGAGCACGACCTGTCGATGCTGCATCCGTTGCTGCGCACCCGGGGGCAGGACGTATCACGCGGGCGCGCGCGGTACCTGCTGGAGCTGAGCCCCACGCTCCGGCGTTCGGCGACCGAGCGGTGGGCACGCTGGCAGACGCGCTGGCACCCTGCCGACGGCCTGATCGGCGTCACCCCCGATCGCACCGGGGCAGCGCTTGCCGCGCACAGGCTCACCGCGCGACCGTACTCGCTCTCGGCGCTGCAGCGTTTCGCTGCGTGCCCCTACCAGTTCATGCTCGCAGCGATGTACCGGCTCGCCCCCCTCGAACAGCCCGCGCCGCTCGAGCGGCTCGATCCGCTCACCCGCGGCAGCCTGTTTCACGAGATCCAGACGGCGTTCTTCCGCGCGCTCGCCGGCGAGGACGATCTGCCGGTGACGGCGGCCAGCCTGGCCCGCGCCCGCGTCACCCTCGAGCGTGTCCGGTCTGCCATCATCGAGCGCGAGCACGACCGACTGGCGCCAGCCATCGAGCGTGTGTGGAGCGACGAGATGGAGGTGATGGCGCGCGACCTCCGCGCCTGGCTGAATCACGTCGCGCGGGACGGCGCGACCTGGACGCCGGAGCGATTCGAGCTCGGCTTCGGGCTGCCGGACGACGAGGGCCGCGATCCGCACAGCACGAAGACGCCGGCCAGTGTCGGTCCCGGGTACCATCTGCGGGGCTCCATCGATCTGGTGGAGCGAAGGCCCGGCACGCGAGTCCTGCGCGTGACCGATCACAAGACGGGGAGGAACCGGACGAGCCTGGCCACCGTGGTCGATGGCGGGCGCCTGCTGCAGCCAGTGCTGTATTCGCTGGCGCTCGAGCAGATCACGGGCGACACAGTGGAGTCGGGCAGGCTGTCGTACTGCACGACGACGGGTGGCTTCAGCGAGCACGCGATCCCCCTCGACGAGCTGACGCGGCGGCGGGGCCTCGAGGTGCTCGAGATCGTGGACCGTGCCATCGAGCATGGCACGCTCGCGGCGCGTCCGGACGACAAGGCGTGCGACTGGTGCAGCTACCGCGCCGTGTGCGGTCCCTTCG
>CAZNOC010000296.1:0-4941 GCA_964574545.1 uncultured Bifidobacteriaceae bacterium
GTTACACCCGCGTGACGCTGCTGCCGGAGGCCGGGGAGGCCGGTGGACGGTGAACGGTGGACGGTGGACGGGGATCAGGGACCGGGGACCGGGGACCGGGGGGTAGTGGGTAGTGGGTAGTGGGTAGTGGGTAGTGGGTGGTGAGTAGTGAGCGACTCTCGCTAGCGGTCACCGTCCACCGTTCACCGTCCACCGATCACCGTCCACCGATCACCGATCACCGATCACCGCTGATCCCCGTCTGCTATAGTCAGTAGCTCCATATGGCACCGCAGTACGTATTCACGATGAAGGGGCTGGGCAAGATTCACCAGCCCGACAATCAGGTTCTCCGAGACATCTGGCTGTCGTTTCTGCCGGGGGCGAAGATCGGCGTGCTCGGTCTGAACGGTTCCGGCAAGTCCACGCTGCTGCGGATCATGGCCGGACTCGACCAGGACTTCAGCGGCGAAGCGTTTCCCGGCGAGGGCGTGACGATCGGATTCCTGCCGCAGGAGCCGCAGCTTGATCCGTCGAAGGACGTGCGCGGCAATGTGGAAGAGGGCGTGGCCGAAGTGCGCGCGCTGCTCGACCGCTACGACGCCGTCAACATGAAACTCGGCGAAGAGATGTCGCCCGAGGAGATGGACAAGGTCCTCGACGAGCAGTCGAAGCTGCAGGATCGGATCGACGCGACCAACGCGTGGGACCTTGATTCCCGGCTCGAAATGGCCATGGATTCGCTTCGGCTGCCGCCGCCGGACGCTCAGGTGTCCACGCTGTCGGGTGGCGAGAAGCGCCGCGTGGCGCTCTGCCGGCTGCTGTTGCAGTCGCCCGACCTTCTGTTGCTCGACGAGCCGACAAACCACCTGGACGCCGAGTCGGTGGGGTGGCTCGAGCGTTTCCTGAAGGACTACCCTGGCACGGTGGTGGCCGTCACCCACGATCGGTACTTCCTGGACAACGTGGCGGGATGGATCCTCGAACTCGACCGAGGGACGGGCATTCCGTACGAAGGCAACTACACGGGCTGGCTCGAGCAGAAGCAGGCGCGCCTCGCCCAGGAGGAGAAGGCCGAGACCAAGCGTCAGCGCACATTGCAGCGCGAGCTCGACTGGATCCGCATGTCCCCGCGTGCCAGGCAGGCGAAGGGCAAGGCCCGGCTGACGGCCTACGAGCAGCTGCTCGCAGAAGACACGCCGGACAAGCTCGACCGTGTCGAGATCTACATCCCGCCCGGTCCCCGCCTCGGGGACGTCGTGGTGGAAGCGCGGCACGTCAGAAAGGCCTACGGCGATGTCGTCCTGTTCGACGATCTGAACTTCACCCTGCCGCGCGGCGGGATCGTCGGCGTCATCGGCCCCAACGGCGCCGGCAAGACGACGACATTCCGCTTGATGACGGGACAGGAGCAGCCGGACGGGGGCACGATGAGGCTCGGCGAGACGGTCCAGATCGGCTACGTGGATCAATCGCGCGACGCGCTCGATCCGAAGAAGTCCGTGTGGGAAGAGATCACCGGTGGCGAGGACGAACTCGAGTTGGGCAAGCGGAAGGTGAACTCGCGCGCCTACGTGTCGTGGTTCAACTTCAAGGGCGGCACGCAGCAGCGAAAGGTCGGGGTGCTGTCGGGCGGCGAACGCAACAGGCTGCACCTGGCCAAGCTGCTCCGAAAGGGCTGCAACCTGCTGCTGCTCGACGAGCCCACCAACGACCTGGACGTCGATACGCTGCGCGCGCTCGAGGAAGCGCTGCTGGACTTTGCGGGCTGCGCGGTCGTCATCAGCCACGACCGGTGGTTTCTGGACCGGATCGCCACGCACATCCTGGCCTTCGAGGGCGACAGCCAGGTGGTGTGGTTTGCGGGCAACTATCAGGATTATGAGGTGGATCGGCGGCGCCGGCTTGGCGCGGACGCCGACACGCCGCACCGCATCAAGTACCGGAAGTTGACGCGGTCGTGAGGGCGGGCCGGTCGAAGGCCATTCGCCCTTCGCCATTCGCGATTCGCAGCGAACGGCGAAGAGCGAAGAGCGAACAACGAACAACGAATAGCGAACAGCGAATAGCGGCCTGATGTTTCCCGACCTCCGTACGTTTCTTGACCGCCTGCGCGCCGACGGCGATCTCGCCGTGGTTGACGCGTCCGTTGACCCCCACCTCGAGGCTGCCGAGATCCACCGCCGCGTGATCGCGGCCGGAGGGCCCGCGCTGCTCTTCACCAACGTACGGGGGAGTGATTTCCCGCTGGTCACGAACCTGTTCGGGACGGCGCGACGCGCGCAGCTGGCGTTCGGCGAGCGGCCGCTGCGCCTGATCAAGCGCCTCGTCCACCTGGCCGAGACGATCATGCCACCGACAGCGGGGAAGCTGTGGGGGGCGCGGGATCTGGCCGGCGAAGCGTTGCGGATCGGCATGCGGCGCCAGGGGATGGGACCCGTGACGGAGGTCGTCACGCGCGACGTGCGCCTGGACCGCCTGCCCGCGCTCACGACATGGCCTGAGGACGGCGGCCCGTTCATCACGCTGCCGCTCGTCTACACGACGCATCCGGACGGCAAGGGCCACAACCTCGGCATGTACCGGCTGCATGTGCACGACCGGACCAGCACGGGCATGCACTGGCAGATCGGCAAGGGCGGCGGCTTTCACTACGCCGTGGCGGAGTCAAGAGGCCAGGCGCTCCCAGCCACGGTGTTTCTCGGCGGTCCGCCGGCGCTCATCCTCTCGGCCATCGCGCCGCTCCCCGAGAACGTGCCCGAGCTGATGCTGGCCTCACTCATTGCCGGCGAGCGCCTGACCCAGGTGCCAGGTTCGTACGGGCACCCGCATCCCCTCATCGCGAACGCCGAGTTCGCGCTCATGGGGGAGGTGCGGCCGCACGCGCGGAAGCCGGAAGGCCCATTCGGCGATCACTACGGCTACTACTCGCTGCGCCACGACTACCCGGTCTTCAACGTGCAGGCCGTCGCCCACCGGCGCGATGCGATCTACCCGGCCACCGTGGTGGGGAAGCCCAGGCAGGAGGATTTCTTCATCGGCGATCTGCTGCAGGAGCTGCTGTCTCCGCTGTTCCCGCTGGTGATGCCGGCCGTCGAGGCGCTCTGGTCGTACGGCGAGACCGGCTATCACTCCCTCGCGGGCGCCATCGTCAAGCAGCGCTACCGGCGCGAGGCGATGGCCAGCGCATTCCGCATTCTCGGCGAGGGCCAGCTGTCCTTGCAGAAGTTCCTGCTGATGACCGACCAGCACGTGGACCTGCCGGACTTCCGCGCCATGCTCGAACACGTGCTGGCACGGACGAATCCGCAAACGGACCTGTACGTGTTTTCGAACCTGTCGATGGACACGCTGGACTACACCGGACCGCAGGTCAACGAAGGATCGAAGGGCGTGTGGCTGGGGCTGGGCGACCCTGTGCGCGAGTTGCCGCGGCAGTTCTCGCCCGTGGTGCCTCCACCGTCGGATGTGACCGATGTGCGCGTGTTCTGTGGCGGGTGCCTCGTGGCCGGCGGACCGCGGTTTGCCGACGATCCCGAGGCGCCCTCCCGCCTCGCGGCGCATCCGGCGTTTGCGGGCTGGCCGCTCGTCGTGCTGAGCGACGAGCCCGTGCGCGCCACGCGCAGCGCGATGAACTTCCTGTGGACGACCTTCACGCGGTTCGAACCGGCCGCCGACATCCACGCCGCCGATCGGCGGCTCGTACGGAATCACGTGGCCTTTGAGCCCCCGATCGTCATCGATGCACGAATGAAACCCTGGTACCCGACAGAGGTGACGTGCCGGGAGGACATCGCCGCTCGCGTCACCGACCGATGGCAGGAGTACTTCCCATACGGGAAGGTGCCGATGGGTGACGCGGAGCGTGGACATCTGGACTAGCGGTTCGGTTCCCGCTTTCGGCTCTCGGCTCTCGGCTCGGCAAGGCCCTTTTCAGGAGGCCGGCATGACGGACAGCGTCTCGACGTCACGTTCCTTTGGAGCAGAGGCAGCGGCGGGCGGCCTGATGGTCGCCCTCCTGTTGTCGCTCATCGGGTGTTCGAGCCAGCCGGCCCCACCGGAGACCCGTGTTCAAGTGGTGGTGGACACCCTGCACGGAACGGACGTTCCCGATCCCTATCGCTGGCTCGAGAAGCGGCAGGATCCCGAGGTCCGGGCGTGGCTCGACCGGCAGAACGCCTATGCCGAAGAGGTGGTCGGACAGACGGCGCTTCGAACCCGGATCGAGGGACGTGTGCGTGCCCTGATGGACACGCCCGAAGTGGACGCGCCCCGCCGGTCCGGCGGATTCGAGTACTTCGCGATCCGGCGGCCGGGGCAGGAGCTTCCGGTGATCTACCGGAAGCCCGCTCCGACGGACGGGGAGGTGGGTAACGGGGGAGACAGTGCCCCGGCTGTGGCTCCGGCAGCCGACGGCCCGCTGGACCCGTTCGGCGAGTACGAACCGCTCCTCGATCCCCACGGGAGGTCGCCCGAGAACACCACGCGGTTTGCCGTTGTCACCTTCTCCCCTGACGGCCGCCATCTCGTCTACAACGAGCGCGACGGCGGCGCCGACGAAGTGACGATCCGCATCCGTGACCTGGAAACGGGACAGGACCTGGCCGACGTGCTCCCGTGGGGCTTGTATGGCGCGATCTTCTTCGACCGCGGCGGAGAGGGGCTCTACTACGAGTCGCGTTCCCGTGAGATCGGCCCGCGGCTGCGCTACCACAGGCTCGGCACCGATGTGGCCCAGGATCCCGTCCTCTTTGGCGACGGGTACGGCCCGGAGAGCCGGTTGAGCGTGAGCGAAGTGGCGGACGGTCGCTACCTGCTGATCGGCGTCAATCACGGATGGACCCGGTCGGAGGTCTACCTTCAGGACCGCGAACGCGACGACACGATCATCACCGTGGTCAACGACGCGGAGGCGCGCTTCTATCCCCGCTTCCACGACGGCCTGCTCTACATGCGCACCGA
>CAZNOC010000297.1:0-4929 GCA_964574545.1 uncultured Bifidobacteriaceae bacterium
ACCCGTACGACACGTATCAACTCACCGGCAACTACGCACGAAAGCCCTCACTGCCTTACATCCCTGGCGCCGACGCCGCGGGCGTCATCGACATGCTCGGCGACGGCGTAACGAGCCGCGCCATCGGCGACCGCGTGTACATCGGCGGCACCGCCACGGACAAGTCGTTCGGCGCGTACGCCGAGATGGCCGTCTGCGAACCGCACCAGGCGCACACCCTCCCGGATCGGCTCTCGTTCGCGCAGGGCGCGGTCATCAACGTGCCGTATGTGACCGCATGGCACGCCGTCATGAACGTGGCAGAGGCGCGGGCAGGCGAGACCCTCTTCATCCACGGCGCCAGCGGCGCGGTGGGGCTGGCCGCCATCCAGATCGCCGTCGCCGCCGGGCTCGACGTCATCGGCAGCGCGGGCACGGACGAAGGACTGGCGCTCGTGCAGGCGCAGGGCGCCCAGGCGGTGAACCATCGGGAAGAGGACTACCTGGCGCGCGTGGCCTCGCTCACCGGCGGGCGCGGCCCCGACGCCATCGTCGAGATGCTCGCCAACGAAAACCTCGACCGCGACCTCGGCCTCGCCGCCCCCGGCGGCCGCATCGTCATCGTCGGCAACCGCGGCCGCACGGAGATCGACGCGCGGCAGATCATGGGGAAGGGCCTGACGGTGCGTGGCTTCGCGTTCTGGAACGTCGCAGACGACGACATCGCGAGAATCCACAGGGACCTGGCGCCAGGCCTCGCCTCCGGCGCCCTCACGCCCGTCGTCGGCACGGAGCTGCCGCTGTCAGACGCGCCCAGGGCCCACCGGCAGGTGATGGCACCGGGGGCCAAGGGAAAGATTGTCCTGACGATGCCGTGACACGTACAAACACAAAGGCCACGAAGACCTTCGTGACCTCCGTGTTTGTATGCTTGAATCAGCGTGAGGTGCGCGCGAGTTCCTCGTCGATGACGCCCTTGAAGTACTCGAAGGGTTGCGCGCCGGCGACCGGGCGGCCGTTGATGAAGAGCATCGGCGTGGAATTGACGCCGAGCGCCCGGCCGGCTTCCAGGTCTGATTCCACGTTCGATGCGAACTTGCCCGAGTCGAGGCACCCGTCGAACTTCGCTGTGTCGAGCGCGAGCGCAGCTGCATACTGCTTCAGGGCGGGCACGCCGAGCGCCTGCTGGTTGGCGAACATCCGGTCGTGCATCTCCCAGTACTTGCCCTGCTCACCGGCGCAGTATGCCGCTTCGGCCGCCTTCGGCGCCTCGGGATGGCTCGGGAGCGGGAAGTCGCGGAACACGATCCGCACCTTGCCCTCGTACTCCTTCATGATCTGGTCGAGCGTCGGGTTCACGCGCGCGCAGAACGGGCACTGGTAGTCCGAGAACTCGATGATGGTGATGGGGGCGTCGGCGGGGCCCTTGGAGGCGTTGTAGGACGCGACGCCGACGTCGAGGCGCGGCGCGTCGAGCAGCACCCGTACGTTGCCGTGCTTCGCCTTCAGGTCGTCCACGAGCTGCGCGCGCGCCTGCGCGACGCGGTTGCCCCCGATGAACTCGCGGATCGACTCGCGCAGTTCCTCGATGGGACGGCCCTGCACGCGTTCCCGGTTGGCCTCGTACACGTTCTGGATGTCTTCATCCGTGATGGGCAGGAGCCGCTTCTCGACCTCCGCGCGCGAGTAGTCCTCCACGGATTGGCCGGCCGCCTTCGCCGCCTCCTCGATCAACAGGTCGCCGACGATCTGGTCGAGATGATTGCGCCGGTGCTGGTAGAGCAGCTGCGTCACACGCTGGCGCTCCGTGGGATCCTCCTGCTGCCAGCGGTCGTCGATCTCCCGGAGCGTGATCGCCCGCCCGCCGACCTCGGCCACGACCTGATCCTGCCCCGGAGCCGCCGCCTGCCCCTGCGCCGACGCCGTCGGCGACTGCGTGCATGCGGCAGCGACACTACCGACCAGTACCATCCCGACGAACGCACGCACTCGACTCATTACCACTCCCCCTCGGGCAAGCTTATCAGACAGTATTCCAGTTGCCAGTTTTCAGTTCAAAGAGGGATGCGCGCTTCGTTGAACCGTCATCTGGCAACTGGACACTCTCAACATGCGCCCGCTGCGGGTTCGTCCTCGCCGGGCCGGTAACACCGGTAGTTCGTGTACGTGGTCTCGCCGCGGTAGTTCCAGGGGTTGCCGGTCTGCCGATACTGGTCCTGCATCCGTACGGGCAGCCAGGCCTCGAGGCCGGCGTCGCGGTCGAAGAACACCGTCACGTTGCCCGACATGAGCCGCCCCGCGGAGGCGCGCACCACGGTCTTCACGACGACGCCCTCGGCCTCGTCCACCGAGATGCGGCCGCTCAGCGGGAGGGGGGCCTCGCCCGGCCCCGGAATCAGCGTCGGGCGGCCGGTCTCCTCGAACTCGAACACCCGCGCGACGCGCCCCTCGATCCGCTCGACGCCCCGCGGGCGAATGCGGAACCGCTCGCCGTAGCCCGGGTGCAGCGGCACGAGCCCCAGCGTCGGCATGCTCAACACACGCGGCATGCTCCCCAGCGTATGCCGCGCCGCATCGTCGTAGATGAACGGCGCTTCGGCGAGCGCCGCTTCCCGCGACTCGAGCACGAGGTGCAGCACACGATCGGTCCGCTCGCCCACGATGTCGTCGTCCACTTCGTAGACGTCGCGCAGCGTGAGCCAACCCGGCGCCGCCGGCAGGCGCATCAGGATCAGGTCCCCGGTGATGTGGCGGGCGAGCCGCGACGGTCCGGCCGGCGGGGCGTTGCGGCTGCGACCCGGTGTGACGAAGGCAATGGCCTCCTGGCGCATCCGCTCTTCAGCCACGATGACCGCAGCATCGCTATGGAGCGTGACGGCGTGCTCTCGGGCCTGCTGCAGCAGCGCGTCGTAGTCGCCAGGCTGCGCGGCTCCCGCGGCCGTGACCGCGGCCACGAGCGCGGCCGCCGACAGCGCGAGCCTCACCGCCCGGCGTCCCCACCCGGCGGCTTGCGGAGGTTCTCGTCCGTGCTCACCTGGAACTTGCGGTAGTTGGCATACGTGGCCAGGCCGTGGATGTCGTTGATGTCGCGCGAGGCCTTGTAGTGCTCGTCCATCTGCGCCGGCACCCAGAGATCCAGGTCCGCGTCCTCGCGGAACGTAACGGTGACGGTGGCGCGAACGATGGGATCGGCGGCCGTGAGGTTGGTCCGCAGAATGACGCCGGTAGCCGGATCGATCCAGAGGCGGCCGGTCAGGGCCAGGTCGCGACCGTTGCTCGTCTTGATGAGCGTCGGCCGCCTCGTCTCCTTGTACTCGATCACCCACGCGTCACGGCCCGCCACGGCTTCGGCGCCACTCCGCGTGAAGGTGAAGCGGGACCGGATGTCGGGGTGCAGGAAGAGGAGCGCGAGGGTGGGGATGTTGATAGTGCGCGTCACGGCGCCGATGTTGTGGCGCGTGCTGTCGGCCATGATGCGGTCGGCCTGGTCGAACGTCTCGTCGGTCGGCAGGGCCATGAACAGCTTCACCAGCCGGTCCTCGCGGTCGCGCACCGGCTTGCCGTTGACCTCGAACACGTCGCGGAAGGGCATCCACCCGCTCCCGGCGTCGAGCCGCACGAGCAGATAGTCGGAACGCAGCGCGCGGCGCTGGGTGACACCGCCACCGCCGCCGGCGGCGAAGCCGCCACCGGGATTGGCGCGCGTGAGGTTGCCGCCTCCGACCGCCGCCGTGTCGGGCCGGCGAATCTCCTGGACGTAGTGCTCCTCGGCCACGAGCAGCGAGAACCGCCGCTCGTAGTCGGCGACGTACTGCTCGGCGCGATCGAGCACCTCGGCCAGTGCCGGCTCCTGGGCCGTCACCACCGTCACGCCCGCCGCGACCGCGAGCGACGCCATCAGCCACCGCAGGATGCGCTTCATGCCGGCTCCTTCCGCGCCCCGGGCGTGGGACTGCTCACCCCTTCATACCCCGGACACGCCACGACCGGCAAGACCGGGTACTTGCGGTAGCGCGGGTCGTCCAGCGACCGCTCGCACAGGTAGAACACCGACCGCCCGGTCTCGACTCGCCGGCAGTGCCGGCACGTCCCACACAGCCCAGGATGCGGGCCCTCGAGCACGCGCATGGCTACGGACAAACACGAAGGTCACGAAGAGACGAAGGACGCACGAAACCCCTTCCAAGTTGAGGATCCGGTATCGAACTGGACGGTCGACGTAACCGTTCTTCGTGCGTCTTCGTGACCTTCGCGTTCTTCGTGTTTGTGCGGGGCCGCATCATCGCACGGGCCCGAGCAGCACGGCGTTCATGAACAGCAGCTGCGTCTGCTCGGCGAAGCCGCGGAAGTTCGGGTCCTCGGCAAACGCGACGATCTTGCCCTGGCCGATCGCCTGGTGCAGGAGGAACGCCTTCTGCGCCAGCTGGGTGCGGGCCTCGTTCCACATCAGGCCGCTCGCGAGCAGGCGGTCGCGGTCGGCGTAGAGGCCGACGTTCGTGCCCCGGTCGAGCGTCAGGGGGGCAAACACACGGTCTCCCTCGACCATACCCTGAATCTCGCCATCCGTGCCCGACGACATCCAGTGCTCCATGTTCATCGTCACGCGCGCGAGGATGCCGGTCGTCGTCTCGGGACGCTCGCGCGCCGGCGTCAGCGCCACGTTGAGGTCGAACTCCTCGGGCGGCGTCCCGCGTGGCGCCTGATCCCCCTCCGGCGCCGGGCGATCGGGGCTGCCGTCGCGCAGCTCCGTGTACGTGCCGAGCAGATTCGCCCGATCGCTCTGGGCCCACCGCGACGCCTCGGCGAGCGTCACGAGCGTGCCGCCACCCTGAATCCAGTTGCGCAGGCGCGGGAGCACGCCGTCGAGCGCCGTGCCGTAGTTGCCGGAGGGAAGCACGACGACGTCGTAGTTGTTCAGATTGACGCGCGCGAGCGAGCCGATGCGCACGG
>CAZNOC010000298.1:0-4918 GCA_964574545.1 uncultured Bifidobacteriaceae bacterium
GTGGTCATCGTGAACGCCGACAAGGTGAAGCTGACGGGCCGCAAGGAAGACCAGAAGATGTACCGGCGGCACAGCGGCTACGAGGGCGGCCTGCGGGAAGAGCGGGCCAAGGTCGTGCGTCAGCGTCGTCCGATCCGCCTGGTCGAGGAAGCCGTGCGCGGCATGCTGCCGAAGTCGAAGCTCGGTGATCAGATGTATCGCAAACTCAACGTGTATGCGGGTGCGGACCATCCCCATGCCGCCCAGCAACCCACTGCGCTCGAGGTCGCGTAAATCTTGGCTCTGAATCAGTACTACGCCACGGGGCGCCGCAAGACGTCGACGGCGCGTGTCTTTCTCCGGCCCGGCACGGGCACCATCACGGTCAACCACCGCGAGTTCGACGACTTCTTCCGCGCCGAGTCAATGCGCACCAAGGTCAAGGTGCCGCTGCTGCTCACGGAGACGGCCGACAAGTTCGACGTGCTGGCGACGGTACGCGGCGGCGGGATGACCGGCCAGGCCGGCGCCATCCGTCTCGGCATCGCGCGCGCCCTCTGCGAGTTCAACGCGGAACTCCGCGGCCGGCTCAAGAAGGATGGCCTGCTGACGCGTGATGCCCGCGCCAAGGAGCGCAAGAAGTACGGCATGGCAGGCGCGCGCAAGCGGTTCCAGTTCAGCAAGCGGTAATGTCAGACATGGATGGAGGAAGCTTGACCCCTCTCGCGATGAAGGACCTGCTCGAGGCAGGCGTGCATTTCGGCCACCAGACGAAGCGCTGGAACCCGAAGATGAAGCCGTTCATCTTCGGCGAACGGAGCGGCATCTACATCATCGACCTCGGCAAGACCGTCAAGCGATTCCAGACGGCCGAGACCTATGCCCGCCAGCTCGCCGCCTCCGGCAAGACGCTGCTGTTCGTCGGCACGAAGCGCCAGGCTCAGGACGTCATCGCCGAAGAGGCCGTACGCTGCGAGATGTTCTACATCAACGAGCGCTGGCTCGGCGGGCTGCTGACCAACTTCACGACCATTCAGCGGAGCATCAACCGTCTGCGCGACCTCGAAGCCATGGCCACCGACGGCCGCTACGAATTCATGCCGAAGAAGGAGATCGCCCGTGCCGAGAAGGAGAAGCGCAAGCTTCAGAAGAACCTCGACGGCATCCGCAACATGGGCCGACTGCCCGATGCGCTCTTCATCGTCGATACGCGCAAGGAGAAGATCGCGGTTGACGAGGCGCGGAAGCTGAAGATTCCCGTCATCGGCGTCGTGGACACCAACTGCGACCCCGACGAAGTGGACTTCGCGATTCCCGGCAACGACGACGCGCTCCGCTCCATCCGGCTGTTCGCGTCGCGGATCGCCGACGCCGTCATCGACGGGCGCGGCGAACGGGAGTCGCTGATGGCCGAGCGCGAAGCGGCCAGCGCCGAGCAGGCCGCAGCCGACGAGGCGGCGCGCGTGGTCCGTCCGGCGGCCGCCCGGAGGCCGCAGCGCCCCGCCGAAACGCCGGTCCCGCAGGCCTAGTCGCCACCGGGTGGTTCTCCGCGCCGGCCTGCCGTACCAGTCGGGCCGGCGCGTTTCATGTACGGGTCTTCGGACCCGCGCACGCATTCCTCAGTCACGGAGCACGACATGGCAATTACGGCAGAGATGGTGAAGCAGCTGCGCGACCGCACGGGCGCCGGCATGATGGACTGCAAGGCCGCCCTCGCGGAGTCGGGCGGCGACATGGAGAAGGCGATCGACATCCTCCGCAAGAAGGGCATGGCGTCGGCGTCGAAGCGCGCCGGGCGCGCGACGCGCGAAGGGGTCGTCGGCCACTACATCCACATGGGCGGCAAGGTGGGGGTGCTCGTCGAGGTCAACTGCGAGACCGACTTCGTGGCGCGCACCGACGACTTCCAGGCGCTGGCGAAGGAAATCGCGATGCACATCGCCGCGGCGGACCCACGCTTCGTGCGCCGCGAGGAAGTGAAGCCGGAGGATCTCGAGCGCGAGAAGGAGATCTACCGCGCGCAGTTCGCCGACTCGGGAAAGCCGGCGAACGTGGTCGAGAAGATCATCGAGGGCAAGCTCGGCAGCTACTACGCGCAGGCGTGCCTGCTCGAGCAGCCATCGGTCCGCGACCCCAACGTGACCATCGAGCAGATGCTCCAGGCGGCCACGGCGAAAACCGGGGAGAACATCACCGTCACGCGCTTCGCGCGCTTCAAGCTGGGAGAGTTGGCGGAGTAGCCGGCTGCAGGGGTGCCGGGGTGCCACGTCCGCACCCCGGCTCCGCTGACCGAACCCGTCCCAACCGAACGTGACCGAACCCGACCGAAGCCGACCAGTCGCTCAGGTATAATCCTCTCTCGAATGTCTGACTCCCCCTCCGAACCGTTCTACAAGCGCATCCTCCTCAAGCTCTCGGGCGAAGCCCTGATGGGCGACCACACCTACGGGATCGACCCGGCCGTGGCCACGCGCATCGCGCAGGACGTGGCCGAGATCCAGTCCCTCGGCGTCCAGACGGCGATCGTCATCGGCGGCGGCAATATCTTCCGGGGCCTGGCCGCCAGCGCGCGCGGCATGGATCGGTCCACAGCCGACTATATGGGGATGCTGGCGACCGTCATGAACGCCCTGGCCCTTCAGGACGCGCTCGAACAGCAGGGCGTCCTCACCCGCGTGCTTTCGGCCATCGAGATGCGCGCGGTCGCCGAGCCGTTCATCCGGCGCCGAGCCATCCGGCACCTCGAAAAGGGACGCGTCGTCGTGTTCGCAGCCGGCACAGGGAACCCCTACTTCACGACCGACACGGCCGCCGCGTTGCGGGCCATGGAGATCAAGGCCGAGGTGATCCTCAAGGCCACCAAGGTGGACGGCATCTACACGGCCGACCCGGTCACAATGCCGGACGCGACTCGCTACGAGCACATCTCCTACCTGCAGGTTCTTCAGGATCGGCTGCAGGTGATGGACGCGACGGCCATCTCGCTGTGCATGGATAACCGCCTTCCGATCGTGGTGTTCAACCTCAAGGTGCCGGGGCACATCCGGCGTGTCGTCATGGGCGAAGCGGTCGGCACGACGGTCACCGCCTGAGCCCGGCCGCGGGAGACTGAGACCGATGGACCTATCCGACCTCAAGGACCTGTTTGCCACGACGAAGACCCGCATGGATGGATACGTCGAGCACGTCCGGCGCGAGTTGGCCGGCGTCCGCACCGGCCGCGCGAGCACGGGCCTGCTCGACCAGATCTTCGTCGACGCCTACGGCTCGCGAATGCCGCTCAACCAGCTGGCCAGCCTGTCGGTGCCCGAGCCCGCCATGATCGTCGCGACGCCCTTCGACCCGGGTGTCATGGCGTCGATCGAAAAGGCCATCCGCAGTTCCGACCTCGGGCTGAATCCGGCCAACGATGGCAAGGTGATTCGCATCCCGATTCCGGCCCTCACCGAAGAGCGCCGAAAGGACCTGTCCCGGCACGTGCACAAGATGGCCGAGGAAGGCCGCAACCAGGTGCGTGGCGCGCGGCGCGACGCCAACGACCGGCTGAAGCGCCTCCTGAAGGACCACGAGATCTCCGAAGACGATGAGAAGCGGGCCCTCGGCGACGTGCAGAAGCTCACCGATGAGGCCGTCAGGTCGATCGACGAACTGCAGAAGCGCAAGGATGAAGAGCTTCTTGGACGATGACGCGATCTCGTGATCTCTTGATGTGGTGATCTGATGTTGGGATGTTGGGATGTTCGGATCTATCTTCTGAGCTTTCGATCTTGATCGGGGCGCGTACGAGCTACTTCTCTCATCTCGAGTGCGGTGCGGCGTGTGGCGCCGGGCCGTTCGATCCGCGCGAGCGGCACTTCCTGTGCCCTGCCTGCGGCCTCCCGCTTCTCGCCCGCTACAACCTCGGCGCGGCGCGCGGGTGGGATCGCGCCAGCCTGGCGGGGCGTGCGCCCGACATGTGGCGCTACCGCGAGATGCTGCCGCTTCTGCCCGGCGACGAGCCGGTCACCCTCGGCGAGGGGTTCACACCGCTCTTCCATACGCGGCGCCTCGGCGCGCGCCTTGGCCTCAATCGGCTCTTCGTCAAGGACGAGTCACTCAACCCCACGAACTCCTTCAAGGCCAGGGGCCAGTCGGCCGCGATTACCCGGGCGCGAGGGCTTGGCGCCACGACCATCGCGCTGCCGACGGCAGGCAATGCGGGCAACGCGGCCGCCGCCTACTCCGCCGCGGCGGGCCTTCGTTGCGAGGTATTCATTCCGAAGGATGCGAAGCAGCCCTTCGTGGATGAATGCCGCCTGTACGGCGCCAACGTCACGCTCGTCGACGGTCTCATCACCGATGCCGGACGCATGGCCGCAGAGCGGGGCAAGCCCCTTGGCTGGTACGACGTCTCGACACTGAAGGAGCCATACCGCGTCGAAGGCAAGAAGACGATGGGGTACGAGCTGGCGGAACAGCTCGACTGGCACCTGCCCGACTGGATCGTCTACCCCACCGGGGGTGGAACGGGCCTGGTCGGAATGTGGAAGGCGTTCGAGGAGATGGAGGCTATCGGCTGGCTCCCGCCCGGCCGGCGCCCGAAGATGGTCTCGGTGCAGGCCGATGGGTGCGCGCCGATCGTCCGGGCCTTCGAGCGGGGCCTCGACAAGGCTGAACCGTGGGAGAACGCCCGGACCGCTGCCGACGGGCTTCGCGTGCCTCGCGCCATCGGCGACTTCCTGATCCTTCGGGCCGTGCGCGAAAGCGGAGGCACCGCCCTGGCTGTGTCGGATACCGAAATGGTGGACGACATGCTCGAACTCGGCCGGCTGGAAGGGATCTCCGCCGCGCCGGAGGGCGGCGCCGCCTTGCGTGCGATCAAGAAGCTCACCGCAGCCGGTCGCATTCGGCCGGACGAGACCGTCGTGCTCTTCAACACGGGCGGAGCGCTCAAGTATCT
>CAZNOC010000299.1:0-4910 GCA_964574545.1 uncultured Bifidobacteriaceae bacterium
GCAGGTATAGCGAGTCTCCTTTGGGAACTCGGGAGAAAAAAACAAGAGAAAGAAGCTATGCTCTCGTGGCGCTTTGGTCGCAACCGCGGTGCGCGGCCGGAGCCGATTCCAAGTCTTGCGCGCCGGTCTCGCACTGTCTCCATCTCTTGATGGCCGCCACCGCCGCCAGGTAACCGACTCACCTGCCACTTCGTCGCCGCCGGCCCGGCCGTACGCCGACGCGCTGGCGTTTCCAGCAGGAGAACTGCTGCAGCAGCGCGACATCGTCTGCGACTACTGCTTCTTTGGCGGCCCGGACAAGTCGGAGCCGTCCCGCCGGCCACCACCGCCTGTCCGCCCCACGACGGCATCGTCCGCCAGTCCTACTTCGGTCCGATGCACATGATGTGGTGCACGACGGGATTCGAGTCCTTCATCGGCGCCGGTCTGGCCTCTCGCCTCAACGACACGCCCGACCGATGGATTCTGAGCAGCCACCCGTCGATCGGTTTCGTGGGGGAGCGGATGTGGCACTTGAGCGAAGCCAACGAGAAGGGCTGGGTCTTGGCCAGGACGGAATCGACGACCCCGGGGCTCGGCATTCGCGAAGTATAGGCGAGTCGCGCGACTCCGGGAGGCGCCTGAGAGGGGACCGGATCGGTCAGATCCACTCGGGCGGCGGCTGGATGTCCGGCTCCGGGGTGCGTCCGGGATCCGGACGGCCGCTGCCTTCAAGACGGCTGATGGCCCGGACCGTCATGTCGGCGTCGCAGGTGATCTGGCAGGACAGGCGCACCCCGCTGAGGCCCTTTTCCTCCATCTTCGTCTTCTCGGCCAGGGTCATGCGCGTCGGCTCGCCGCTGACGAACTCCACGCGGCACGTTGTACAGCGGGCGTTGCCGCCACAGGCGTGCAGGATATCGACGTGCGCCTCCTGTTCGATGGCGAGCACGAGCCGCGTGCCCGGCGCCACGTCAACGGTCGGGAATCCTTCTACGGTCAGCTTCGGCATTTTATCTTTCCGGAAATCGACAGGTGCATCCGCTGCGTGCGGTGCCCTTGAGCACGATACCACTGAGACGCCGGCCGGCGCTCCCGCGTCCCGGAGCGTGTGGCGTCGAGCAGCGGGGCTATCGCCGCGACTCGGCGGCCACGCGCTCGTCGAGGGCCTTCATCGACCGCTCAGCCAGCGCCGCACAGGCCTGCGGAGCGACCAGCGGGTCGCCATCGGCGCCCGGCGCGAGGCTCGCGCCCAGGCGGCCGGCCAGCGCCTCGTCCAGCCCCGTCGCGCCAGGATGCGTCGCAATCACCACGTCGCACGGCAGCGCGGCCACCTTGCGCAGCGTGGTGCGGAACGTGTCCACGGCGCCGGGGACGTCTGTGTAGCGATAGCCGTCGTTCGAGACGGCCGTCAGGCTGTCCACGTAGACCATGTTGAGGCAGCGGTCGCCGGCGCACGACTGCCACGTCCACGTCGTGGCGCCCGGCGTGTGGCCGGGCGTGTAGTGGGCGGTGATGGTGGTGCCGCCAA
The DNA here is from genome assembly GCA_964574545.1 of uncultured Bifidobacteriaceae bacterium. Taxonomy (GTDB): domain Bacteria; phylum Acidobacteriota; class Vicinamibacteria; order Vicinamibacterales; family UBA2999; genus JAUXWO01. The sequence continues at coordinate 1,511 of CAZNOC010000299.1, forward strand.
TCTCCAGCGTCTCACCATCCTGCATCACCCGCACGCCTGTGGTGACCGCGGGGAACCGGTCGAGAGGACCGGTGCCGAACTGCGGATCCTCGGGTACGGGATGCCCGAGCGCCAGCGCCTGCGCGGTGGAGGCGCTCGCCAGCACCGTGGCGCCGGTAAACCGTTGCATCGAGTGGATGCCCCCCACGTGGTCGAAATGCGCGTGCGAGCTGAGGATGTACCTGACGTCGGCGGTGTCGAAGCCCAGCGCCCTGATGCTCGCGTCCACGAGCGGAGCGCTCTGCGGAAGCGCCACGTCGATCAGCACGAGCCCATGGTCGGTCACGATGAGCAGGCTCGAGAGGCCGGCCGTGCCGACGTAGTACGTGTTGGCGAACACCTGGAACGGTTCGCGGGGCGCGTTCCACGCGTCGCACATCGAGCAGGCGATGGGCGGATCGGGCTCGAGCACGGCCGCGACCGGCACGGACGAGGGAGGCTCGGTGGTCGAACGCTCGGACGGTGTGCAGGCGGCAGAATAGGTCGCGACTGCAAGAGCAAGGATGGCAACGCTGGACGTAATGCGCACGGACGCTCCCGTCAGATGAAGATGACGATCGCATCTTACTGCGGGACGGCGCTCTGTTGCGCGTCGATAGGTCGAACACATCGAGCGCGTCCGATCGGCGATGCATCGCGCTGCCGGGTCACCGTATGACGAGCGTGTCAGGATACTCGGCGGCCCACGCCAGCCAGAATGCGCGCACGGCTGGCAGCCGGTTCGCCCGCAGGGCGGGGTTGTCGTGCAGGGTGAGGGCGTCCTCGCTCGCGCGCCAGCACCGCCCGGCTGTGTCCGCGGCGCAGGCACCGCTCCTGCTGACGATCCGCGTGTCAGGTGCGTCGTAGACCCTGGCGCCACCGTCGCGATCGGTCGTGACGACGAAGCGGCGGCCGGCGACGGCCAGGTCGTGGACGCCCCGACGGGCGAGGACGCCCGTGGCGATTGCCACAGCCGTGCCTCCAGCGTCGCTCGGGCGAAGACCGAGCACCTCGTCGTCGCCGCGCAGGTCGTCGCGGACGTCGGGCGCCGGGAAGACGAGACCCGCCTCGGCAAGTCTGCGGCGCGTCATCGCTCCCTCCGCGTAGCGAAACGCGTGCCCCGTCTCGAGCGACAGCACGGTGGACGCGGGGTGCTGGGCGCGCCAGTCGCGCCAGCTGGCCAGCACGACCGGGACCGGGAGCAGAACGACTGGCGATTCCGCCAACCGGCCGATGAGCGGTCTGCCGGTGAGCATCGACCACAGGCTCGCCGTCTCGCGGTCGTAGAGGAGGCTGCCCGAGCGGTAGACGAGCCCGCTCGTCCCGAAGCGTGACGGCGCACCACCTTCGCCAAGCTCAAACGCCGCGACGACGCCGGACATCGGACAATGCGTCACCAGAATGTCCCGGCCATCGATCCGGTCGTGCACCGCGTGGTGCCAGCCGAGGAGGCGCAGCGGGTACGCGCGAGCCTCACCGCCGCCGGCGATGCCCGCCACCATCTGCCGGTCGCGCATGTACCGCGCCTCCCCGGCGGGCACCATCGCCGGCGCGTCGAGCGGTGGGACTTCATCCACGCCAAGGCCCGACCACTCGACCTCGTCGAGGCGCACGCGCTCGAGTGCGAGCGGTGAGAGAAACGCGCGCAGACGGGGATCCACGCCACGTGACAGTTCCGCCTTCAGTGCGAGGTAGTCGGGGTGCGGCGCGTAGGGCTGGCGCCACGTCCACTGGCGCCAGCGATCGAGATCATCGCCGAACCGCTGGCCGGTCTGGCGTTCGAGGAAGCGTACGAGCCGAGCCCGAATCGGCGCGGTGGGATGACGACGCCCGCCGATGCTGCGAAACTCGGCGCCGGTGCGGCGGGGCGCGTGTGTCAGGCCCTGCGGATCCGCCGGCGGCAGCACATCGCTGACGTCTACCGACCGCGCCTCCTCGTCGGCGCGGGTGAACCGGGCGAGGTCGATCAGAATCGGCGCGTAGCCATCCTGCCATCGCTCGGCGATCCGCGCCATCGTGTCGGACGCCGCGGCCTCGTCAAGCGTCATGAGGTCGAGGAACCACTGAGCGGGCGGCGGATCAGCCGCGGCCCTCGGAGCTGCCGTCACGGCCAGGAGCACGGCCGCCGACAGCGCGAGTACAGTGACGCGAGTGGCGTGGGGCATCTCCGCTCCGTCCGCTCGATTATCGCGGACGGGACGGCGAATGCAAGCTGTTCGGGCTCATCCTGGGCTTCGTAGTGATGGCACCTCGTCCGGAGTGCCACGGCCGACGTTGCAGCCGGCAGCAGCCTGCGTGATCGTGAGGGCTGGAGGTGGTGAGATGACGCATCCCACGGCCGGACTGCCTGAGTCGCTCATCACTCGCCGCTCAGCGGCCATTCTACGTCCATGCCAGCACCAGGGTGTTCGGTCCACTCCACCTCCGTCCTGCGCTTCGGGCCCTAAACCGGCCGATGCTCTTCGTCTACTTGTCGTTCTTCCTGGCAGGGACGCGCCGATCCTGGCGGCTGTCCGCGGCCGGTGCCAGCGGGGCGGCGTGCGCCCACAGTGCCCGGCCCGTGCGGAGCTCGCCTTCCCTCCCGATCGGGGCAACCGGCTCGCACTCCGGCTCGATGGCGGCGCCACGAGGGTGATCGTGCCGCTTGCGTGAATCGAACGCCGTTTGCGCATTGGGGGAACAGGAGGTTGTCAATGGTTCGCCAGACGTGTTCCCCCGTCGCTCTGCTCGTGATGGTCGCCCTCGCGTCCGCCTGCGGAAAGGACTCGCCGACCGCGCCGACGCCGCCGCCGGCGCCAGCCAATACCCCTCCCACCATCGGCACCATGGCGGTGTCGCAAAGCGCCTACCGTACGGCGCGCCTCACCGCGACCACGGCTGACAGCGATGGCCGCGTGGTGACGGCGACGGTCGATTGGGGGGATGGCTCGACGTCGAATGTCTCGAGCAGCGCCGCCAACATTACCGTGACGCATCGCTACAACCGCGCACAGTCCTATACGGTGACCCTGCGGGCGGTCGACGACGACGGCGCCTCGACCGAGCAGAGCCGAAGCGTGATGATTACGGTGCCCCCGGAGGCGTGCGTCGGGATCAAGGTCGTGGAAGTCTGCGCGCAGAGCACCGCCGACTTTCAGAATCTCAATGTTGCCGTGCGCGCCGGCGACGTCTCTCTGGCCAGAGCCACGGTCAGCGAGGGGAATCCATCGATCGCATTGCCCCTGCTCTTCGGGTTCGGCCGGCTCACGCTCGCACACAACTTCACGAACGGGCGCCTGACGATCTCGGGCGAGGTCTGCCCGATTCCGTTTCTGGTGTGCGAACCCGTCGGCAGCGTCCCGATACAGTTCTGACGGGATGGTCGACCTCGCCTGGCACTAGT
>CAZNOC010000300.1:0-4906 GCA_964574545.1 uncultured Bifidobacteriaceae bacterium
CGTCGGCGAGCGCGGCCACCGTGGCGTAGCGCTCCTCGGGACGCTTCTTGAGGGTGGTGGCCACGATGGTGTCGAGGTCGCCCGCGAGCGCCTGGCGAAGCCGGCCAACCGTCGTGGCGCGGGCGCCCGCGATCGACTCTGGCGTCACGTCGTCGCCCCCGCGCGCGTGGGAAACGATCGTCGAGGGCCGCACCGGCTCGTGCTCCACGATGGCCTCAATCAGCGCCGCGGGCGACCCAGCGTTGTCGGCCGAGGGGTGCCGGCCGGTCAGAAGCTCGTAGAGAAGCACCCCGAGCGCGTACACGTCCGTCGACGTGGTGATGGCCGATCCGGTGAGCTGCTCGGGCGCGGCGTAGGCGGGCGTGAGACCCGCCTCTCGGGAGCCCGGAAGCGTGACCCCGTCCGGGTTCGGATTGAGGAGCTTCGCGATGCCGAAGTCCAGCAGCTTGACATGCCCCTCGGGCGTGACGAGGACATTGGCGGGCTTGAGATCACGATGTACGACAAGGTTGGCGTGCGCGTGCGCGACCGGTGTGACCACGTCGAGGAACAGGCGCAGGCGCTCGGTGACGCTCAGCCGGCGGGCATCGCAGAAGCGGTCGATATGCTCTCCCTGCACGTACTCGAGGACGAGGTACGGCGCGCCGAGAGACGACACGCCCGCATCGAGGAGATGAGAAATCTGGGGATGCGTGAGGCGCGCCAGGATACTGGCCTCGCGCGAGAAGCGCTCGATGCCGGCGTCGTCCATCAAGGCCGCGTGGAGCAGCTTCACCGCGGCCCGCTGCTCGAATCGGCCGTCGCTGCGTTTGGCGAGCCACACCGTTCCCATGCCCCCGTGCCCCAGGGGCTCGACGAGCCGGTAGGCCCCGACCTCGAGGCCGGCGAGCGCGGCTCTTGCGGGCGCCAGACGTTCTTGCAGGAAGTTCGCCGCTTCCATCGCGTCGTGCTCATCGAGCCACGCCGACACGGCGGCCACCGCGCCTGGTTCGCGGTCCTCCAAGGCGGCCAGCCACGCCGCGCGGGCTTCACGAGGCAGGTCGAGCGCCTCGTCTAGCAGTCGGCTGATGGTGCGCCAGCTCTCGGGTGAGGGTCTCGACATGGGCTCTCTTCCGCGACTACTCGCGCAGCACGTCGGCGCGCACTGTGCGGTGCAGGAACAATCGCGCCTTCTGCCACGAGCGCTCGATCGTGCGCTCCGAGACCCGCTTCATGGCGGCGATCTCCGGGACCGAGAAGCCGCAGAAGAACTTCAGGTCCACGACATCCGCCAGCATCGGATCGACGGCGGCCAGTTCGTCGAGCGCGGCGCCGAGGGCGGTCAGCTCCGCCGAATCGGACACCGACTCGGCCACATCAGTACTAATCGTAGTCAGCTCGAACTTGCCGCCACGCTTCTGCGCCTGGCGGTTTCGTGCGTAGTCGATGATGAGGTTGCGCATGACCCGCGCGGCATACCCCATGAACCGCTGCTCGTCGGGAAAGCGCTCGGGATCGTGCTGCGACAGCTTGAAGTAGGCCTCGTGCAGCAGGCTCGTGGCGCCGATGGTGACGCCCCAGCCGTGCCGCGCCAGCTGACGGCGCGCGATGCGGTGCAGCTCCGCGTAGAGGGCCGTGAAGAGCGACTCCGCGGCCGCGGGCTCGCCTCGGTCGGCAGCCGCGATCAGGTCAGAGAGCGGTGTGTCCATCGGAACGGAAGACCTTCGAGTCTAGCTCAACCGCGCGTGCACCTCCACGGGAACGTGCAGGAACCGTGCAGTGGCGGATCGGCGCTCCGGTTTCCGATTTCCCATGTAGAGGCGCCCGAAAAGCGCCAGACATGGGGAACTGAGATGAACGACACGATGACGGCGATTCGGCCACACAACCAACGTTCCGCCGCTGTGTGGAGCGCGGGCGGGGTGGACTACGACCAGATCAGCCGCGGCATTGCCGACGCCATCGAACACGGTGTCATGCGGCTCGATCCGCGACCGGGTGAACGGATTCTCGACCTGTCGACCGGCACCGGATGGACGTCGCGCGTCGTCGCGCGGCGCGGCGCGCGCGTGACAGGCGTCGATATCGCCAGCGGCCTGCTGGACGCCGCTCGCGCCAAGGCCGAAATCGAACGGCTGCCGATCGACTACCACCTTGGGGACGCCGAGAATCTGCCCTTCGACGACGGAGCCTTCGACGCCGTGATCTCCACCTTCGGCGTGATGTTCGCGAGCCGGCCCGACGCCGCGTCGTCAGAGCTGGCGAGGGTGTGCCGCCGTGGCGGGCGGATCGCCCTGACGACGTGGACACCGGACGGCAACGTCTTCGGCATGTTCGCGGTGATGAAGCGCTACATGCCCCCACCGCCCCAGGGCGCGCCCCCGTCGCCCTTCGACTGGGGCCGTCCCGACCGCATTCGCGAGCTGCTCGCGGACGCGTTCGACCTTCGCTTCGAGAGGGGCGTGTCCTACTACCGAGAGCCTGACGGCCTCGCTGCCTGGGAGACCTTCTCCAGAGGATACGGCCCCACGCGGACGCTTGCCGACAGCCGCGACCCCGCCACGCGCGACGCGCTCCGCGCCGACTTCATCGCGTTCCACGAGATCTTCGCCACGGGTCTCGGCATCACGGTGCCGCGCGAATACTGGCTGACGATGGGTGTGCAGAAATGACTGCGACCGCTCTGCGGCTGATGCTTGTCGGTCTGGCGGTGGTGCTGAGCCCCGCCGTCGGCGCGGCTGGGGATTGCCATTCCGCAACACCGCTGGTCAACAAGCGAGGCTTCCGGCCGAACAGCACCGTGACCTACGCCCTTGCCGGGTCGCCGGACGGAAGCCCGTTCCCTGCCGACAAGGCCGCCTGCGTGGAGCGCGCGTTCGACGCCTGGACGCGAGCCAATCTCAAGTCGAAGTTGAACGTGACGTTCGTTCCGGGCGACGGCGGCATCGTGGTGCGCTTTGACAACCGCGGCGGACTGGTGCTGCTCCCGGGCAAGGGTGGCGCCTGGAGCCGGCCGGCCCGCTCGTCTGACGGCTTCCTCGAGCAGGCCACGATCTGGCTGTCATCGGACGCCGGTATTCTCGACAGCTGCGAAGGGCTGACCAAGATCACGATGCACGAGTTGGGTCACCTGCACGGCCTTGGCGACAACAAACGCTTCCGCGGCCCTTCGGTGATGAACCGTGCCCTGCACCGGAACGACGAGGGCGGTCGAATTCCGGAGTCACCCACGGCCTGTGACGCCCGGCAGGCCCGGCACGCCTCAACGCGGTTCGGTGGAAGGCTCAGGTCCGACTCTGGATGGCGATAAAGAGATCGACGGCTTCCGGGTCGAGGTGTGTCCCGCTGACGGCGCGGAGGTGAGTCAGCGCCTTCGCGTCGCTCCAGGCGACGCGATACGGACGGTCGGATCGGAGCGCATCCCAGACGTCCACGACAGCGAAGAGCCGGGCGGCCAGCGGAATGGCTGCGCCCTTCAGCCCTCGTGGATAACCGCAGCCATCCCAGCGCTCGTGGTGACAGTAGGGAATGTCCACGGCCTGGCGCAGGTACGGGATGGGCCAGAGCAGCTCGTAGGCATACGTCGGGTGCTTCTGCATGATGACCCACTCGTCGCTCGTGAGCGAGCTGCCCTTGTTGAGGATGGCGTCCGGGATTCCCATCTTGCCGATGTCGTGCAGCAGCGCACCGTGCCTGACGTGCACCAGTTGGGACGGACTCATGCCGGCCTCGCGCGCCAGGTCCACCGTCAGATCCGCCACGCGCACGGTGTGCGTGCCGGAGGCGTGGTCCCGAAGATCCAGCGCGCTGGCCCAGCCCTCAATCGTCGACTCGTAAGCCATGACGAGGTCGAGGTGAGATCGCTGCAGATCTTCAAAGGCCTTGCCGGACTCGAGCGCCATGGCCGCCTGCCCGGCCAACGCCTCGAGGAACGAGAACCACTCGTCGTCGAAACGAAGGGGCTCGCGATGCGCGACGACGAGCACGCCAATCACGTGACCCTTGGCCACCAGCGGCACGGCGCAGAGACCCAGGACGCCGTCGTGCTGCCACTGGGCCGGTACCTGGCCGGTATCGGCCGCCGCATCCGACAGATCGGGGACCACCATCGTGCGCCGGTCCAACGCGGACTGACCAATCGCGCCGTCTCCCACGCGCACGCGGAGGCCCGCGGTCCGCAGCCCTGTCGCCTCCACCACCTCGAGCGTGGCAGCGCCGGGACGGAGCAGGAACACGGCAGAGGCATCCACCGCGAGCTGCCGCGTCGTTTCGTGCAGCACCGCCTTCATCGTCAGGCGCAGGTCTGTGGTGCCCAGAATGGCAAGGTCGATGGCGCGCAGGGCGCCCAGACGACGGAGCTGGCGTTGCATCTGCTGTTCGGCGCGTTTTCTGGCAGTCGTCTCGAGGGAGAGAATGAACAGGCCCTCGGGCACTGGCTCCACGCGGAGTTCGAACCAGCCGGTGCTTCCGTCGGCGTAGGCGAACTCGTTCTCCAGCTGATCGGACGTCCGTTGTGCCATGGCACGGCGGAGCGTCTCGAACATCGGCGTGTGTTCGATGCCCGGGAACACCTCCATCATCGTGCGGCCCAGCATGTCGGCCTTGGCGCGACGGCCATGCCGCGCCACGGCGTCGTTTACGTACACGTACCGCCACTCCGCGTCGATGACCTGGCACCCCTCCAGCAGGGAGTCGAGAAGCCTGTACCGCTGCGAGACCTGGGACTGCTCCACCGGCTGCCACCCCTCCAGATCCGGGATCTCGGTCGGAGGGCCGAGGTTCAGCAGGCCGTGCCAGCTCAGCCGTCGTGCCTCCCACGCGCAGCCTTGGGTGGCTCACAGCAGGTTTGCGAAGAGCGCGGCGAGACCGAGGAAGCTGAGGAACCCCGTCACGTCGGTCACCGTGGTCAGGACGATGGACGACGACT
>CAZNOC010000301.1:0-4863 GCA_964574545.1 uncultured Bifidobacteriaceae bacterium
TGATCGAGGGCGATCTCGTCGGCGACGACAGCGCGTTCGCGCAGCCGGGCTGGGGCGCGGGCTGGGAGTGGGAGGACCTGCGGCTCGGCTACGGCTCCCCTGTCGGCGCGCTGCAGTTCAACGAGAACGAGGTCGAGGTCACCGCCGGGCCAGGCATGACGCCAGGCGCGCCCGCCATCGTCACGGTGGCGCCCGCCGGCAGCGGCCTTCTCGTAGGGAACCACGCCGTCACAGGGGCGGCCGGCTCAGAGGCATCCCTGCGCCTCGAACGGCTGCCCGGGTCGATCATCGTTGATCTACACGGATCGATCCCGCTTGGCGGCGTGCCGGTGACGACAACGGCCGCGGTGGAGAACCCCACGGTGGCCTATCTCGGGGCGCTCGAGTCCGCCCTCGCGCGCAACGATATCTTCCTCAAGGGACGCGCCCTCGACGTGGATGAACTGACGGCACGGCCCGACCCCTCGCGGGGACGCACGCTCGTCGTCGATCTCTCGCCCCCGCTGCGCGACATCGTGGACGTCATGATGAAGTGGAGCCGCAACGGCTACGCGGAGACGCTGCTGCGCGCCATGGCCCTGTCGGGACGTCCGGCAACCGACGCCGAGGGCCTGGAGCGCCTGCGCGAAACGCTGGCGCTCTGGGGCATCGGGCCGGATCGCTACGTGGCGCGCGACGGCTCCGGCTTGTCGCGATACAACTTCGCCACGGCCGACATGCTGGTGGCGCTGCTCACGTACGTCTGGATGGACCCGGCCCTGACCGGCCTTCTCTTCGACTCGCTACCGGAAGCCGGCCGCAGCGGCTCGATGGCGAACCGCTTGAGGGGCACGGATGCCGAAGGCCGCGTGCACGCCAAGACCGGTACGATGACGCACGCGCGCTCTCTCTCCGGCTACCTGCGCACGCTCGACGGCGAACCGCTGGTCTTCTCGATCATCGCCAACAACCACCGTGTCCCGAGTGTCGTGATCGACGCCCAGGTGGACAGGATGCTGCTGCGGCTGGTGTCGTTCCGCCGCTAGTCCCTTACGTACAAACACGAAGGGCACGAAGGACGTGATCCTTCGTGTTTGTACCTGTGATCGCCGTCAGAACACGAGAAACCGCCCAAGGGCCACGGCCATGGACATGCCGGCCAGGCCGACGACGAGGGCTCCGGCCAGGCCGACGGCGAAGGGCTTGAGGCCCACGCCGCGGAAGACGGCCATGCTGGTGTTGAGGCCAACCGCGGCCATCGCGGTGCCAAGCAGCAGGCGCGCGCCCCACACGTCCCCGACCTGCCTCGTCAACCATGCCCAGGCATCCGCGTCGAACAAGCCGTACGCCATCCCCGACGCGAGCGTGGCGTCCCCGCCCGATCGCACGACCGCCATGGCGATGAACCCGAGGATGAAGCCCGGCACGAGCGTCGTCCACGGCACGCCCGGGCCGGCGGTGCCCCCGGCGCGCGACTCGCGCAGGTGCCACCAGGTCAGCAACGGGATGACGGCGGCCAGGCACAGGTTCCGCGTCAGCTTGGTCACCGTGGCGACGCGCAGCACGAGGTCGTCCCCGTAGATCTGCGAGTAGGTGAGCGCCGCGCCGACCACCTGCGACGTGTCGTGGATGGCCGTGCCGAGGAAGAGGCCAATGGTCTCGGGACGGTCGAGCAGCCAGTGCGCGAGGTACGGATAGGCGAGCATGCCGAACAGGCCGAACAGCACGACGTTGGCCACGGCATAGGCCACCTCGCGTTCGTCCGCCTCGATCGCGGGCGCCGTGGAGACGATCGCCGTCACACCGCAGATGCTGGTGCCGGCCGCGATGAGCGTGCCAAGCCTCGGCGGAAGCCCCAGCCAGCGGTTGAACCACGTGACGAACACCAGGCCGGTGGCGATGGCGGCCACGACGACGGGAATGCCGGCCAGTCCAAGCGTGAGCACCTCGCCGAGGCTCAGCTTGATGCCGACGAACACGATGCCCAACCGCAGGATCGTGCTGACGCAGAACTTCAGCCCCGGTCCGAGTGCCGCAGGCAGCGGCAGCGTGTTCCGCAGCAGGAGGCCGAGCATGATGGCCACCGGCACGCCCGAGATCGGGCTGCTGCCGCTGATGCCCTGCGCGCGAAGCAGCGCCCCGCCGAGCAGGTCGGCCAGCCACACGCCGGCCAGCATGACGAGGACGGCAGCGCCGACACCCGGCAGAACGTTGAGAGGCGAGGAGGTGGCGCGCGCACTCACTTGGAACCGAGCACTGACAACTGAGAACTCCCTTACGTCGCGACCCAGACGCCGCCGACGACGACCGCGGCCGCCGAGCAGGCGTAGAGCAGGCCCTGGTGGGCGGCGGCGGATCGGCGGCTCGTGCCCGTCGCGATCACGCCGACGAGCGCGGCAAACGCCGTCATCGCCAGGATCGCGCCCGCGCCGAACCCCGCCAGATACCCGGCAGCCTCGAACGCTGTGGGAAACGCCAGCGCGGGCAGCACGCCGAAGAGGTGCGAGCTGCCCGCCAGTCCGTGCAGCGTGCCCATCGCGAACGACGCGCGCGTCCGCGCGTGCCCGTGCAGGTGCGCGTGCGTGTGCTGCTGGTGGTGCAGGGCGTGGTCGGCCTCGATCGACGCGCCGGCATCGGGGCGGACGTGCGCGTGGATCGCGCCGGTGTGGTGGCGATGCAGCTGCAGGCGGCGGGCCCTCAGCCCGCCCCACACGCCTACGGCGACGAGGGCCACGCCGACGATGCGCTCGCTCCAGGCGGAGAGGGCGTCAATCGGCAGCAGCTCGCGAAACGCGAGGAGCAGCACGCCCACGAGGCACACCCCCGCCGTGTGGCCCACCCCCCACAGCATGCCGGCCTTCCACTGCGGACGTGTCTCGTCGGCCGCGAGCGGCGCCACGGCCGCCAGGTGATCGGGCCCGGCCAGCACGTGCACGAGGCCAGTGGCGAGACCGGCGAGGGGAGGAAACAGTTCGACGTTCAAAGTTCAAAGCTCAGAGTTGCTGAGTGAACTCACCTCTGGATCGCCTTGTACTGCAGGAAGTCTTCGAGGGCGATGGGGCCGATCTCCCGGCCGATGCCGGACTTCTTGTATCCGCCGAACGGGGCGAGCGCGTTGAAGCGGCCGCCGTTGATGTCCACCTGGCCCGTACGCATCCGACGGGCGACGGCAAGCGCGCGTTCCGGCGTTCCTGCCCAGACGCCTCCCGACAGGCCGTACGGCGAATCGTTGGCGATCCGTACCGCATCATCTTCCGAGTCGTACGGGATGATCACGAGGACGGGGCCAAAGATCTCCTCCTGCGCGATGGTCATGGCGTTGTCGACGTTCGCGAAGATGGTGGGCTCGACGTAGAACCCCTTCTCGAAGGCCGCGGGACGCCCGCCGCCCGCTGCGAGCGTGGCGCCCTCGGCCTTGCCCTTCGCGATGTAGTCGAGGACCGAGTCGCGCGCCTGCGCGGATGCCAGCGGGCCGAGCCGCGTCTTCGGGTCGAACGGGTCGCCCAGGGTCAGCCTGGCGAGCTGCGCGGTGGCCAACTCGACGGCCTCGTCGTGCCTCGCTCGCGGTACGAGCATGCGCGTCCACGCCGAGCAGGTCTGTCCGGAGTTCTGCATGCAGTGGTTCACGCCGGCCGGCACGGCCTTCTCGAACGGGGCATCGTCCAGCACGATGAACGCGGACTTACCGCCAAGCTCCAGGCACACGCGCTTGATGCCGTCGCCGGCCAGCGCGCCGACACGACGGCCGGCCTGAAGCGATCCGGTGAAGCTCACCATGTCGGTTTCGGCGTGGCCCACGATCGCCTCGCCCACCACGCGGCCCGCGCCGGAGACGATGTTGAGCGCCCCGGCGGGGAGCCCGATCTCGTGGGCAGCCTCGGCGAGCAGGAACGCGCTGAGCGGCGCGATCTCCGCGGGCTTCAGCACGACGGTGCACCCGGCGGCGAGCGCCGGGGCGATCTTCACGACGATCTGGTGCAGCGGGTAGTTCCAGGGCGTGATCGCGCCGACGACGCCGAGCGGCTCCCGGACGACGAGCGAGTTTCCCAGTTCCTCTTCGAGGGTCGCTTCGCGGATGAACTTCGCGTTCAACCCGATCATCATCGCGGGAAACTCGGCCTGTACCTTGGTGGCGAAGCCGACCGCCGTGCCTACCTCGTGCGCGATGGCCTCGGCGATGCGGGGCACGCGCGCCTTGACGGCGGCCGAGAGCTTCTCGAGCCACACCGCACGATCCTCGACGGAGGTGCCGCCCCAGGCGCCCTCGAAGGCGCTGCGCGCCGCCGCCATCGCGCCGTCCACGTCTTCGGGCGTCCCTCGCGGAACCCGGGCGAACGGCTCCTCGGTGACCGACGAGACAACGTCGATCGACTCGGCGCCCGTGGACGCCTGCCACTCGCCGCCGTAGTAGTGCTTGTCGTAGACCTGCATGAGTGCCTCTGTCGCAGTCAGGCCCCACCGGGAGGGGCGATCCGGTCGATCATACGCGATCCGTATCGAGAGCCGCTGCGGGTAGACTTGAAAGCGAATCGCTGGTCGCAATTCGCGAATCGCTATTCGCTATTCGCTGTTCGCTGTTCGCTGTTCGCTACTGGCTGCTATTGGCTCGTTTATTGGCCATCTGCATGGTCGCGAATTGCGAACGGCGAATGGCGAGTGGCGAATGGCGAATTGCGAATGGCGAATTTCCAACCCAAGGACATCTGACATGCGCATCGAGGGGAAGACGTTTATTGTGACGGGGGGGGCATCCGGCCTGGGGCGGGCGTGCGCCGAAGCGTTGCTGGCGGCCGGCGGACAGGCCGTGCTGCTCGACGTCAACGCAGAAACCGGACAGGCGGCCGAGCAGGCGCTCGGTGAACGGTCGGCGTTCGCGCGGGCGGA
>CAZNOC010000302.1:0-4857 GCA_964574545.1 uncultured Bifidobacteriaceae bacterium
CTAGACGGGCGACCAAAATGCCCGCCTCCTCCGTCTAAGTCATCGGTGCAAATCCGACGGTGGGTGCAGGAGGCGCGGTCACGCTGGGACGAACGCAGGGACGAAGGGCCGTCCGCAGAGGATGGCCGCCGCCGGACCCTGTTCCGCCTTGACGCGACTGCCGCCGCTGCGGATAGTGCTCCCGTGCAGGCGTTGTGGGGGCAGATCCGGTTGCGCGTGATCTGGGGCGTAGCGACGCTCCTCGGCTTCTTCTCGGCGTTCCAGGCCTACTACTTCGTCTCCACGTTCACAGAGCGCCCGGCGTCCTTTGGGCTGCTGCTCGCGCTGAACCTCAATTACTGGTACGGCTGGGCCATCCTGGTGCCGGTCGTGCTGTGGCTGTCGCGCCGGTTCCCGATCGAGCGCGCCGCCTGGACGCGCGCCCTTCCCGCGCACCTCGGGGGCGTCGTCCTCTGCACGTTCACGCACGCCATCATCGTCGTGACCGGACGGCAGTCGATCGTCTCGTGGCTCGACCCCGGGATGGAGCTTGGCGCACGGCCCACGTGGCTGCAGGACTTCCAGCGGATGTTCTTCCTGAACTTCGACTGGGAGATGATGACGTACTGGACCATCGTCGGCTTCAGCCACGCGCTGCGGTATCACTACGAGTCGCAGGCGCGCGCGCTTCGCGAGAGCCAGCTCGAGACCCGGCTCGTCCAGACGCGGCTCGACAGCCTGCAACACCAGCTGCAGCCGCACTTCCTGTTCAACACCCTCAACACCATCTCTGCGCTCATGCACCGGGACGTCGAGGCGGCCGACCGGATGATCGCGCGGCTGAGCGAGTTGCTCCGTGCCTCGCTCGAGGCGGTCGGCGTGCAGGAGGTGTCGCTCAAGCAGGAACTCGAGTTTCTCGAGCGCTACCTGGAAATTGAACAGACCCGCTTCCGCGATCGTCTCACCGTCCAGTTCGACGTCGACCCCGGCGTGCTCGATGCGCTCGTGCCCAACCTGATCCTGCAGCCACTCGTGGAGAATGCGATCAAGCACGGCCTCGGGCCTCGTGCGTCTGGGGGAACCGTGCGCATCGCCGCGCGACGCGAGTCCGGCCTGCTCGAACTCGAGGTCCGTGACGATGGCGTCGGCCTGTCGGAGGCCAGGCTGACGGACTTCAACCGTGGCGTAGGCCTGGCGAACACCCGGTCGAGGCTGCAGCACCTCTACGGATCCACACACCGATTCGAGTTCCGGCAGCCGCCCGGGGGCGGCCTCTCGGTGCTCATCGCGATCCCGATCGAAGAAGTGGCAGGCGAATTGCTGGAGCAGTCCGTCATGGAGGGTGTGGCGTGAACAAGATCCGCACGATGGTGGTTGATGACGAGCCCGTGGCCCGCGAACGGATTGTGGGGCTGCTTCAGCAGGAGCAGGATATCGAGCTGGTCGGCGAATGCGCAGATGGACAGCAGGCGGTGAGCGCCATCCGGCAGCAGCATCCGGACCTGGTGTTTCTCGACGTTCAGATGCCGGCCTGTGACGGCTTTGGTGTGATCCAGCAAGTGGGCGCGGACCACATGCCCACCGTCGTGTTCGTGACCGCCTACGACGACTACGCGCTGAAGGCCTTCGAGGTGCACGCGCTCGACTACCTGCTGAAGCCGTTCGGTCGCGACAGGTTCCAGCAGACGCTGCAGCACGCGCGCGAGCATCTCGAGCGGCGGCGTGCCGGGGATCTCGGGCGCCGCCTGCTGGCGCTCGTCCAGGACATCAAGCCGCAGCCGGCTCGTCTCGACCGGCTCGTCATCAAGTCGGGCGGCCGCGTGTTCTTCCTCCGCACCGACGAGATCGACTGGGTCGAGGCCGCTGGCAACTACGTCCGCCTTCACCTCGGCGAGACCTCGCACCTGTTTCGCGAGACGATGAACGGCATGGAGAGCCGTCTCGACGCGAGCCGGTTCGTCCGCATCCACCGCTCCCGCATCGTCAACACCGATCGCATCAAGGAAATGCAGCCCTGGTTCAACGGGGAGTACGTTGTTGTGCTCCAGAACGGCAGCCGGCTCACACTGAGCCGCGGCTACCGCGAGAAGCTGCAGGAGCGCCTCGGCAAGTCGCTCTAGCGCGGGGAGCCGCCCGGGAGCGGACAGTCCGTGTCCGCTGCCGGGCGCTTCAGTCACCGCCGTTCGTCCCTGCGAATGCCCGCGTCTTCGGATCCGGGGGCCGGCGATTCGCGATACGCTCCGGGACACGGGAGGTCGCGATGCCGCAGCAGAACCACCAGAGCGAGAAGGCCCTCGCCTCGTTCATCAGAGCGGGCGCCCAGCGCAGGCCCGATCAGGCCTACGGCGACTACTTCAGCGGTCAGCGGGCCTCGTGTGCCCTGGGGGCGGCCTACGAGGGCATGTACCGGCTGCCGCGCGAGGTCGGCGGCCTGCACCCATCGAAGGACCTCGAGTGGTTCTTCGACTGCCTCGAGGGCACGGTGCGGAAGTGTCCGTCGGAGGGATGCCGGAAGACGCTGGCCCTGGCCTCGATCATCGTCCACCTGAACGACGACCATCGATGGACGCGCGAGCAGATCGCGACGTGGCTCGAGGACGAGAAGGCGAATGGCAGGGTCGTCCTGGTCCCCCCGTTCGTGGAATAGGCTGGGCGCTCGACCGAACCTGCCCGAACCTGCCCGAACCTGTCCGAACCCGACCCAACCTGCCCGAACCCGACCCAACCTGCCCGAACCCGACCAAACCTGTCCGAACCTGGATGGAGGCCCGCCGGGCCCGATGACCCGACGGACCCACCGGATCTGTCCCTACCAGAGGAACCGGAACCCGATCCGAGCCGTGCGCGGCGCAAGGATCGCAGCCGGTCGCTGGTAGTTCACACCCGTCGCGCGGGTGATCGTTTCGGCCGACGCGCTGTTGGTGACGTTGAACAGGTCGAGGAAGACGCGTGCGCGCGTCCGCCCCGTCAGGCTGACGGTCTTCTCAGCGCGGACGTCGAACACCCAGATGTTGTCCTCGCGGTTCGCGTTCATCGGCTCGGCGTATGCGAGTGTGCCGTTGCCGGCCGAGGTGCAGATCAGTCCGAGGCCCGGGCACGTGATCGAGATCGTGCGCGCGTAGTTGGCGCCAGACTGATGCCGTACCACCGGCGACAACCGGATGCCGTACGGCGCGTCGTAGCTGCCCGTCATCTTGAAGTTCCACAGGGTCCTGTCCTCGGCCCCCGGGTTGTTCGGGTTGCGTTGCGGACCGTTCGGGAAGTCGGTCAGCCAGGTGAACGCCCCGCCGATCGAGGCGGACCAGCGGTTGCTGTAGCGCTTGTTGAGCGCCACCTCGGCCGTCTTTGCCCGCGTGAACTGGTCGACGTTCATCACCGTCGTGCCCGCCGGTCCGGCCTCGGTGGTCGGGACACCGTAGAAGGTGAGGAAGCGGTCGTCGGCCGTGCCGCTGACGCCGTCCACGCCGATGTCGCGGTACTCGTACGGCACCGAGAACGACGAGAACGGACGTCCCGGCTGGAAGTTGTTCGAGATCAGGTTGTCCTCCGTCTTGTAGACGAAGCCGGCGCGCAGGCCCAGCGTGTCGGCGAGTTGCCGCTCCACCCACATGGACGCCTCGTGGGTGTAGGGCGACGTGATGTCGGGGTCGAGCTGGACGGCGCCCTGGAGCGACGCCGCCAGGCGCGCGCCCTCCTCGCCGGGCTGCCACCGACGATCGCCGTTCAGGTCGCTCCACTGGTAGGTGGCCGACTTGGCCGCCGAGTTCGGGTTCGCGGCCCCACCGGTGCCGACGCCGGGGTTGTGCCAGAAGAAGCCGTAGTTGGCCTTCACCACGGTGCGGCCGTCACCGGCCAGGTCGTAGACGAAGCCCACGCGCGGTGCGAACAGGTTCCACGTGAACTGATCCACCTGCGGGAACGTGAGTGCCTCCACCGACACCGGCCCCGTCGTCGCCCCGAGCTGCTGCTGCTCCGGCAGCCAGCCGCTGTAGCGGTCGTAGCGTGCGCCGACATTGAGCGTCATCCGCCCAGCCGCCCACGTGTCGTTCAGGAAGAGGCTGGCCACGTTCAGCGCCTGTCGTGCCGTGAGGTCGCCCTTCTTGCCCGCCTTCAGATGGCCCACCGCGGTCGCCGTCGGCAGCCAGAACTGCACCTGGTTCGACGCGCCGTTGTTGTAACGGTGATCGATGTTGCCGCCGAAGGCCTGGTAGCGCCCCTCCCAGCCCTGCTCGCGCAGGATCTCGCCGCCGATCTTGACCGTGTGGCTCCCGCGTGCCGAGTCAAGGAAGTAGGTCGCTGCCGCCGTCGCCTGATTGCGCTCCCGGTCGAGCTGCCACCGCTGGTGCGCGCCTTCCGACACGCCCAGGCCGGTGTCCTGCCAGAAGAAGTCGGCGTCGCTGTTCGTGATGAGCGGGAAGTAGTAGCCGAACGACCCGAGGCGCGCTTCCGCATACAGCTTGTCGCTCAACGTCCCGTTCCATTCCGTTTTCCACACCCAGCTCCCGGAGTCCTGCGCGAAGGTCTGCTCCGGCGAGTCGTAGGTGTAGGCCGCGAACGGCAGCCGGTTGGGCTGTACCTTCTGCCCCCACTGGTAGTAGGCGATGAGCTTGTTGCTCTGGTTCACCTGGTAGGTGACCTTGCCGACTGGGTTCCAGAGCGTGGTGTCGAAGGTCTTGTCGAAGTTGAAATTCGGCTGCGCGACGGCGTTTTTCTGCGTCCGGTACGTCCCGAACCACCACACCTTGTCGCGCACGATCGGCCCGCCCACATTGAGCGCCATGTCGTAGTACTGGTCGATCTCGTTGCTGCCCTCGCGGATGCCCCGCGCGATCACGTCGGCCGGGATGTTCGACCCCTGCAGCGAGTTGTTGTACCAGT
>CAZNOC010000303.1:0-4847 GCA_964574545.1 uncultured Bifidobacteriaceae bacterium
GAGACCCACCGAGCGGTAGCTCGCCGAGGCCGCGTGGCCGTCGCTTTCCAGCCGGCCCGAAAAGCCGAAGGCGTCCATCCACACGGTTCTGCGGTCGTTGGTCACGCCTTCCGCGCTCATCTGCCGATCCAGCGCGGCGGAGAAGAACCGCTGACCGGTGCGATGCAGTGCGCGGGTCGTGGTGGGGTGCAGCTCGCCGCTCAGGGAGGAGAGCGCCGTGCGCTGCTGCGCCTCGTCCATGAACAGGAACTGGTCCATCAGACCTTTGAAATCGCCGTGGGCCATGGCCCTCTTGTTGGCGTCGAGGGCCGTGCCGAGGGCCTGCTGGTTGGCCGTGTCGCCCATCGCGGCAAAGGAGACGTCGTTGCGGATCAACATCAGCGACACGGTGTCGGACTCGTGATCCAGGAACGCGTCGAGGTACTCATGGCCCGCCTGCGCGGCACCGAACGTGCCGGTGATGCCGCCGGCGACTCTCAGGATCGTGTGCGCCGTCGCGATGCCGTACTGCCGTGCCTCGGGCACCACGCTCACGGTGCCGCCGTGAATCACGGCCCGTCCGGTGACCTCGAGCCGATCGCTCAGGCCCGTCACGCTGCCCTCGATCTCGAGCGTGGCCCCGGCGCCGTGCTCGTAGTCGCCGATCACGGTCAGCGTGCCGATGGAGCTGCCGGGCGCGACGGTGCCCTCGTTCGTCAGCGAGCCAACCGCGCCGCTGCCGCCGAGCCGTCCCTCCGTCCGAACCGTCCCCGCACCCAGGAGGTTGCCCTCGACCATCAGGTCGCCGGCCGCGATCGTCCAGTCCATATCCCCCGACCCGGTCACCGTCCACCGGCTGAGGTCGTCCTTGCGCAGCGTCTCGAACCCGGTGAACGTGGAGAGATCCACTCGTCCGAGTCCTCGCCCTGCCAGCGCCAGCAGGTCCGACCCGTCCCCGCCGTGGACCGTCCCCACGATCTGCGAACCGGGAGCGAGGACCAGCTCGTCGTCACCACCGCCCAGGTCGATCGCGACGCCCGCCCCCGCGATCCAGCCGTGGTTCTCGACGCGGTCCCGGGCGTTGCTGCCGCGAATGCCGACGGAGGACGCGCTCTCGATCGATCCGCCGGCGGCGTTCACCACGACTCCACCGGATCCGAGCAGCACGACCGCCGCGTCCTGTGCGCCGATCTCGCCCTGATTGCTCAGCGTCGCGCCGCCGCCGGCCAGAACGAGGCCGGTGCCGCCCGAGCTGATGACGCCGCTGTTCACGACCGTCGTCTCGTCCCCCGTGGCCTGGATGCCGACGCTGCCGGCGACCACGCGCCCGCGGTTGGCGATCGTGTTGCCTTGCCCCGTGATCGTGACGCCGGCGACGCCGGCCACGAGGCCATCGTTGACGAGCAGGTTCTGCGCGCCATCCATGGTGACGGCCGCGGCGCCGTCGCTCGTGATGGTTCCACTGTTCGAGATCGTGCCGCCGCTGCCAGCCAGCGCCACGCCGACGCCGCGGGCGAAGATGCCGCCGGCGTTGCTGACGAGCGCCTGCGGGCCTTCCATCATCACGCCGGTGTGCCCCGTGATGACCCCGCTGTTGGTCAGCGCACCGCTGCCGCCGCCGATGGACACGCCCGTGTTGCCCGATTGCACGCGTCCGGCATTGAAGACCGCATTCCCGTCGCCGGTCAGCGACAGGCCGTGTCCGCCGAAGGAGGCGTCGATCAGGCCGCCGTTGGCCACGGCATTCCCGCCACCCGTCACCGAGACGGCCGCCCTGTCGCCCAGGGCCTGCACGAGTCCTGTGTTGTTGAACTGGTTGCCGTCGCCCATGACCTGCAGGCCGATCCCGAGCGCACGAATCTGCCCGCGGTTGGAGACGACATTGCCCGAGCCCAGCGCCTGCAGCGCCACGCCCTGGAAGGCCGTTGACTCGACCCGTCCATCGTTCACGAAGGTCGCGCCGCCGCTCAGGATCACCGCCGCCTGCGTGTCGTTGCGCCACACGCGCCCGGCCGATCCGATGGAGATCACCGGGTTGAGCGAGTTGAACCCGGTGAACACGCTGCCGAGAATTCCGCCGTCAACGACAAGCACGCCCTGGTCCACCCGCCAGTCGGCCGTGGCTTCGCCGAAGAGCGTCCAGGTGGACGGCCCCTGCTTGGCGAACAAGTCGAACTGCTGGAAGCTCGTGCCGATGCCTCCCAGATCGAACGAGCCGCTGCCTGCGCCTCCGAGCACCATCGTGTCGAAGCCGGTGCCACCGAGGGCCACTCCCTCGATGATCGACCCGGGAGTGATCAGGAGCTCGTCGTCGCCCGAGCCGAGATCGATGGCGATGCCGGCCCCGCCGGTGATGCGACCGCGGTTCTCGACACGGTCGCTGCCCGCGCCGCCCTGGACGGCCACGCCACCGGTGCTGACCAGCACGCCGCCACCATCGTTCACGACGAGGCCCCCGCTGCCGCCCTCCAGGCTCACGGCCGCGTGCTGCGCCGTCACCAGGCCTCGGTTGACGAGGCTGTCGCCGCTGCCGGCCAGCGCGATGGCCGGTGCCGTGGCGCCCAGCGAGCTGACCAGGCCCTCGTTGACCACGAGCCCCTGGCTGCCCGCCGAGTGGATGGCGGTGCCTCCCGCGACCACGCTCCCGCGGTTGGTCACCACGTTGCCTTGACCGTGGAGGCCCAGCGCGTTGCCCACCCCCGTGATCGTCCCGTGGTTCACCACGTGGTTGCCGTCGCCGACGGCCGACACCGCAACGTCTGAGGCTGACGTCGCCTCCACGAGGCCCTCGTTCGTCAGCGTGCCTCCGCCACCCAGGCGCACCGCAGGCGCCAGCCCGTCGTCACGCCGGACGGTGCCGGTCGGCCGGATGGCGATCGTCGCATTCGACGCGCCTGCGCTCGTGTCGAGCGTCCCGGTGATCACGTCGTTGATCCCGAGCGTCCCCTCGTCCACGGTCCAGTCGATGCGCCGGTCGCCGAACAGGTCCCAGGTGGACGACCCACGCTTGCCGAACAGGTCGAACTCCCTGAACGTCTGGCCGATCTCCGACAGCGCGAACGAGCCATCCGCGGAGCCCCCAAGCGCGAACGTGTTGACCCCGGTGCCGCCGTAGGCGATGCCGTCGAGAGCGGCCGTCGCCGTCCACTCGAGCGTGTCGTCGCCGGATCCGAGCAGGACCGTGCCGACGGTCCGCGACCCGAGGCCGAGGACGACGGTATCGTTCCCGGCGCCGGTGTCGATCGCGATGCCGGAGGTGATGACGCCTGTCCGCCGCTCGACGGAGGTACTGATCGTCCCCTCATTGGCGATCAGATCGTCCCCCCCACCCGTTCGAATACCGAAGGCCTCGAGGGTTGTCGTGCACGTGCCATTGCACGCCGACGCGTCACGCGCCGTGACGTCAATCACGCTGCCCGCGGCGTTGAGCACGCGGTTGTCGCCGTCGCCGGTCTGAATGCCCACGGCGCGTGAGGTGACCGACGTGCTCACGGTGGCCGAGTCGGCGCTCGACACCCGGGCCGTAAAGCCGTCCACGACGGGCGCGGACGTGACGGTGATGATGCCGTCGTTCAGGATGGAGTTGTTGCCGTCGCCGGCGAGGATGCCGAACGCCTGAGCGTCGATCGTCGCTGCCGACGTCCCGATTCCGTCACCGCCGCCACCGCACCAGGTCCAGAACAGCACCGTGATGCAGATGTCGCCGCCCGTGACGGTGGTCTCCGCCCGAGCCGTCGGATCGGCGAGCACGGTGATGCTCCCGTGGTTACGGATCGTGTTGGCACCATCACCCGCCATCAGGCCGACGGCCGTTGCGTTGGCCGTCGCCCGCGCGGCCCCGATGGCGTCGCCGAAGTTGTCGCCGTCCGCAAACACCTTGGCCCGCGCATTCGGGCTTGCCGTGGCGACGATCTCACCGGCATTGACGATGGTGTTGTCGCCGTTGCCGGCTTCGATGCCGTAGGCATTGGCCGTCGCGTTTCCCAGGGCGCTCGCCCGGCCGTCGCCGTCGAGGCCGTTGCCGTTCGCTCCGGCGTAGGTGGGCAGTTGGTCGACGATGACCTCCTGCTCGGTGCAGCTCGTGACCGTTTCCTGTCGATCGGTGCAGACCTGGACTTCGTTGCCGTCCTGATCGGTCTCGGTCACGCAGTCCCGCACGGTCACGATCTCCTGCGAGCACACGTTCGTCGTGGTGCGCAGGTTTCTGACCGTGGATGCCAGCGCCGTCGCATTGATCCGGCCCGTGTTGACGATCATGTTCCGGCCGTCGCCCGCCGAGATGCCGGCGGCCGTGGTCGTGACGCGGGCGTCGGCCCGGGAGGTGCCGTCGCCGTTGAACGAGAGGTGCGCGCCGCTGGCGTCGGCGAAGCCGAAGGCCGCGCCCTCGCCGCGGACGCGCAGGTCGCCGTCGTTGACCAGGAGGTTGTCGCCGTGTGCGCCGAGGACCCCGGCGGCAGAAGCCGTCGTCCGGCCCTCCGCCCGCGTATCAGCGACGCCCACGATCCAGCCCGAGTGCGTGCTGTTGGTGACGATGCTCTCCGCTTCCGCGGATACGTCAACGGTGCCGGCGTTGGTCGCCACGTTGGCGTCCGCGCCGGTGTGGAGGCCCGCGCTCCACGCCTCGGCGGTGCCCACTCCACCAGTGGAGGAGCCGCCGAACGTCGTGCGGGCGCCGCCAGTCACCGTGGCCCGCGATGAGGTAGGCTCCGCCGGTGCCCCGGATACGCGTGATCACGGCCTCATCCGGGTGCTGCCGCATCAAATCCCTGATTTCGCATGCGATCTCGCCTGCCAGGTTACTGGGTGTGCCATCATCCATCATCTCGCGGAAGAGGATTAACACCACCAGGTCGTCCACACCGTACCGG
>CAZNOC010000304.1:0-4826 GCA_964574545.1 uncultured Bifidobacteriaceae bacterium
GCGTGGTCAGGGACCGGGGATCGGGGATCAGGGATCAGGGACCGGGGACCAGGGACCGGGGATCAGGGATCGCGGGACGCTTCCGGGATTGTCTCCTCTGCGCACGACTGCCCACCAGTGCATCGTCCTCCGATCCTCCGATCCTCCGATCCTCGGTCCCCGGTCCCCGGTCCCTGGTCCCTGATCCCCGATCCCTCGAAATGCTACCCTCCCCCGCGTGACTGCGATCGACGTGGCGGTGGTGGGGGGCGGGGTGGTGGGGTTGGCGGCGGCGCTGGCGCTCGCGGAGCGCGGCGCGGCGGTGTGCGTGCTCGAACGTGAGCCGCGCGTCGGGCACGGCACCAGCACCAGGAACAGCGGCGTGATCCACGCCGGCCTCTACTACCCCGCCGGGTCGCTCAAGGCGCGACTGTGCGTGGAAGGCCGCGAACGGCTCTACACCTTCTGCGAGACGCACGGCGTTCCACATCAGCGCTGCGGCAAGCTCGTCGTGGCGTCGCACGAGCACGAAGAACCGGAGCTCGAGGCGCTCCTCGCCCGTGCGCACGCCAATGGCGCCGTGTCCGTCACCGCCGTCGATACCGCGTTCGTCCGGGCCCGCGAACCCCGCATCCACGCCTCCGCCGCCCTCTGGTCGCCCGACACCGGCATCGTGGAGGCGGAGGGCCTCGTGAGGACGCTCGCCGGTCTCTGTCGCGAGCGGGACGTCGCGATCCTGCCCGGCAGCCCGCTCGTCGGCGCAACCCACCTTGGCGATCGCATGGAGCTCGCCACCCCGCACGAGCGCTTCGAGGCGACGACCGTCGTCAACGCGGCTGGACTGTATGCGGACTTCGTGTCGGCGCAACTCGGCGGGCAGCGCTTCGCGATCTACCCGTGCCGCGGCGAGTACGCCGAGCTGGCGCCTTCCCGGCGCGGGTGGGTAAACGGCCTCGTCTATCCTCTGCCCCACCCATCGGGCGCAGGGCTCGGGGTGCACCTCACGAAAACGACATGGGGCAGCGTCCTCGCAGGGCCGACGATCCGCTATCAGGACAGCCGCGACGACTACGAGACGGACCGCCTGCCGCTCGAGGCGTTCGTCGAGCCGACACGCGCACTCCTTCCCGAGGTGACGCTGGCAGATCTGCAGCCCGGAGGTACCGGAATCCGCGCCAAGCTCCACGGCCCCAAGGCGACGTTCGCGGATTTCCTGATTGCCCGCGACACGGAGAACCCGTGCCTGATTCAGGCGGCCGGCATCGATTCACCGGGCCTGACGGCGTGTCTGGCGATTGGGGAGTTGGTGGGGGGGATGTGGGAACGGTGATGGGTGGGAGTTGTCAGTTCTCAATTGCCAGTTCAAAGACAGCAGGCGGGCGGCCGGAGCGAAGCAGCCGACCGCCCTTTGGACTGATCACTGATAACTGGAAACTTCGTCTTACGCGATCAACTGCCCGCTCTTCAGCCGCTCGATGTCCGCATCCACCATCATCGTGACGAGCCCCTTGAAGTCCACGCTCGGCTCCCAGCCGAGTTCGGCGCGGGCCTTCGCTGGGGTGCCGATCAGGTGGTCCACCTCGGCTGGCCGGAGGAACTTCGGGTCGGTCACGGTGTGCTTCTGCCAGTCGAGCCCGACGTGCCCGAAGGCCGTCTCCACGAGGTCGCGCACGGAGTGCGCCGTCCCCGTCGCGATGACGTAGTCGTCGGGCCGTTCCTGCTGCAGCATCAGCCACATCGCGCGCACGTAGTCGCCGGCGAAGCCCCAGTCGCGGTGGGCGTCGAGGTTGCCGAGCGCGAGCCTGTCGGTCATGCCGAGCGCGATGCGCGCCACGCCGTCCGACACCTTGCGGGTGACGAACTCGATGCCACGGCGCGGCGACTCGTGGTTGAAGAGAATCCCGGAGACGGCAAACAGGTCGTAGCTCTCGCGGTAGTTCACCGTGATGTAGTGGCCGAACACCTTCGACACGCCGTACGGGCTGCGCGGATAGAACGGGGTCATCTCGGTCTGTGGCACCTCGCGAACGCGCCCGAACATCTCGCTGGACGATGCCTGGTAGAACCGGATCTTCGGGTTGACGCGCCGGACGGCCTCGAGCATGCGCGTCACGCCCTGCGAGTTGAACTCGCCGGTCAGCATCGGCTGATCCCACGAGGCCGGCACGAACGACATGGCACCGAGGTTGTAGATCTCTGCGGGATCGGCCTCCTCCACCGCCTTGATGAGCGAGAGTTGGTCGAGCAGATCGGCCTGCAGCAGCGTCACGCGGTCCAGCAGGTGCTGGATGCGCCACACGTTCGGCGCGCTCAGGCGCCGGACGACGCCGAAGACCTGATAGCCCTTCTCGAGGAGCAACTCGGCCAGGTAGGAGCCGTCCTGCCCCGTGATTCCCGTAATCAGTGCCTTCTTCGCCATGTCACATGATCTCACGCGCCCACGCCGGCAGGGCCGGCGGGTGCCGCCAGGTAACGGGTCAGCGCGTCCTGCCACGACGGCATGTCCACGCCCGCGGTTCGGAGCTTGTCGTTCGAGAGCGCGCAGTACCTTGGGCGCGCCGCGGGGAGCGTGACGTCCTCGAGCCGGATCGGCTCGAGCCTCGCCGGCACGCCCAGTTGCCGCGCCACCTCCTCCGCCACCGCGTGCCACGTCGCGGCGCCGGTGTTCACACAGTGGTACAGCCCGGAGGCTGCCTCCATGCCGAGCAGGCGCACCGTCGCGTCCGCGACGTCCCACGCGTAACTCGGCGACACCACGCGGTCCACGAACACGCGCACCGGCCCGCCGGCCGCCACCTGACTGACGATCCTGTCGAAGCTGCTCGTGCGCTTCCCGATGCCGCCGAAGAGGCTTTCGACGCGCAGCACATAGTGCGTGGGCGTGCCGGCGGCAAACCATTCGCCGAGCAGCTTCGAGGCCCCGTACACGCTGCGCGGCTGGGGACGATCCTCTTCGGTGTACGGCCGATCCGTGTCACCGTCAAAGACGAAGTCCGTGCTGTAGTGCACCAGGGTCGCGCCGGCGTCGGCCGCGGCCCGAGCCATCGTCCGCACCGCCAGGGCATTGACCGTCAGCGCGGCTTCGGCCTCCTCTTCGGCGCGATCGACATGGTTGTAGGCGACGCAGTTGATGATCGCCCGGGGCGCATGTCGCTCGACGGCGTGGCGCACCTGATCGGCGCTCGTCACGTCGAGTTCCTTCCGCGTGAGCGCGACCGTCGTCCATCGCTCCCGGCAGCACGCCGCCATGACCTGCCCGAGCTGACCCGCCGCGCCAACGACCAGCACGGGCCGCGATCCGCCCGCGGGGGACTCTTCGACTGCACCCAAAACCCGCCAATGGTACACCGGAGCCGGGTGGCGGGGATAGCGAGCGGCGTCAGCGCTCTTCGCGCGGCCGGCGCTTCATCACTTCCCGCCAGGTGAGGTTCCGCGAGGCCTCGTCGGCGCTGGCCGGCGCGACGAGCGTGGCGCCCAGGCCGACGGCCAGCGTCGCCGCCAGGCCGAACGTGGACGGCCAGAGGAAGCTGAGGCCGCTGTGATACGCCACGTAGTAGCTGGCCAGCGCGCCGGCGGCTCCGCCGGCCAGCGCGCCGCCGCTCCGAGCCTTCGCGCTGAACATCGCGAGCAGGAAGATGCCGAAGAGCGGACCGGTGAAGGCGTTGATCAGCTTGTTGGCGATCTCGAGGAGGTTGCCGATCTGCGCGACGTTCACGGCCAGCGTCGTTCCGAGCGCGCCGACGATGAGCGTGGCGATACGGGAGGCGCGGATCTGCCGTCGTTGCTCCTCCTCGGAGAGCGTCCGGTTGGCGACGTCCCGGCCGAGGAGCAGCCGGTTGTACAGATCCACGACAGCGACGGAACTGCAGGAGTGCATGGCCGAGTCGATGCTCGAGAGCGACGCGGCCAGAATCGCGGCCACCACGAGGCCCGTGGCGCCGATCGGGAAGGCCTGCGCCATGAAGTGCGGGAGCATGCGATCCGAGTCGAAGCCGTCCGGCAGGACGTGATGCTGGAAGTAGGCGAAGAGGGCCAGCCCGACAAACGACAGCCCGAGCATCCAGAGCGCGTCGCCGCCGGCATGGAGGGCGAACGCCTGGCGCGCGTCCTGGACGGTCCTGGTCGTCTGCAACCGCTGGACCATCACCTGGTCGCTGGTGTACTGCGCCATGCGGCCGACGATGAGCGCGGCGAGGAGCGCGGGCACGGTCACCGGTTGCGAGAAGAAGTGCCAGAGCTGCGCCCCCACGCCCTGCGCCGCCGGGTCGAACACAGGCACCCACAGGTGCGTCTTCCCGGCTGCCGAGGCCGTCTGCCAGATTTCGGCCAGGCCGCCCGGCACGCTGGCCAGCACGATGGCCACCGTGGCGCTGAGGCCGCCGAACATCACGCAGAACTGGATCACGTCGTTCCAGATCACGGCCTTGATGCCGCCGAGCATCACGTAGAGGGTCACGAGGCTGCCGAGGGCCACGATCATGAGCGTCAGATCGACGGCGCCACCCGACACCGCATGCACCGCGAGGCTTGGCACGTACATCGCCGTCGCCATCCACCCGAGCCGCCACAGGATGAAGATCAACGCGCCGAGCGTCCGCACGCGGACGTCGAAGCGCGCCTCGAGGTACTCGTAGGCCGAGTAGAACTGCAGGCGGTGGTAGAAGGGGAACGCCACCTTCGACACCCAGAGGTACACGACAAGCCACGAGAGCGGCCCCACCGTAAGGACGAGCCCGTAGCGGATGGTCGCGCCCGGCTGCGTCAGGTAGTCGATGCCGCTGTTGAGGGCGGCCATCAACGACAGGCCCACCGGCAGCCAGGCCATGCCGTGCCCGGCCATGAGGAAG
>CAZNOC010000305.1:0-4812 GCA_964574545.1 uncultured Bifidobacteriaceae bacterium
TCGATGCGTGCGCTTTTCGGCCGCCTGCTCGAGGCCGAGCAGTCGCACGGGAGCGTGATCCGCGCGCTGCGCTCTCTCAGGACGCCGTCGTCCGCGAACGGCGCGTTCATGTCACTCCCGGGCGGCATCGGCGAACTCGTTGACACGCTGGTGGCGGCGCTGCCTGGGGGCACGATTCGGTACGGCGCGACGGCCGAGGCGGTCGAAGGCGGCGGCCCGTACCGCGTGCATCTCGAGGGCGGCGAGTCTGTCGAGGCCCGCGCGGTCGTGCTCTCGGCCCCGGCCTGGGCAACGGGGCCGCTCCTGGACCGAGTCGACCCCGATCTTGCGGCGTTCTGCCGGTCGGTGCCCTACGCCTCGACAGCCACGGTCGCCCTCGGCTTCCGTCACGGCCAGGTCCACCACCCGATGGAGGGATCCGGCTTCGTCGTGCCCCGCGTGGAGCGCAAGGCGCTGATGGCGGGCTCCTGGGTGTCGTCGAAGTGGCCGATGCGTGCGCCCGAGGGCACGGTGCTCCTTCGCGGCTTCCTGGGCGGCGCGGCCGACCCGAACATCCTGGACCGGCCTGACGACGAGCTGCGGCAGGCGGTCCTGGGAGAGATGGCGACGCTCCTCGACATCGACGGCGAACCCATCATGTCGCGCGTCTACCGCTGGCCACGCGGCAGCGCCCAGCACGAGGTCGGCCATCACGCGCGTCTCGCGGCGTTCGACGCGCGACTCGGGCGCTACCCCGGGCTCTACGCGACCGGCAGCGGCTTCAGGGGGTCGGGGATTCCCGACTGTGTATCCGACGCGCGAAAGGTGGGTGCCGAGGTCGCCGCATTCCTGGGCGGGTAGACAATTCGCGGTTCGCCATTCGCTATTCGCTATTCGCGGTTCGCTACTCGCCATTCGCGATTCGCCGTTCGCTATTCGCGGTTCGCGGTTCGCAGTTCAACCATTCGCCAATAGACTTCACCCATGCAGCCTGTTCACCTGATCGGCGTTCCCCTCGACCTCGGCGGCAACCGGCGCGGCGTGGATATGGGGCCCTCGGCGTTTCGCATTGCGGGGATACGCGAGCAGCTTCGCGCGCTCGGACGGGACGTGACCGATCTCGGCGACATCCCGACCCCCATCCCGGAGTCCAAGGGCCCCGGTGACGAGCGCCAGCGCTACATTGCCGACATCGCCGACGTCTGCCGGACGCTGCGCGACACGGTCCGCGCCTCACTCGAGGCTGGCGCGCTGCCGATCGTGCTCGGCGGCGATCACAGTCTGGCCGCGGGATCGGGAGCCGCGGCCGCCGCCTTTCACCGGGCGCGGGGACAGAAGCTGGGCGTGATCTGGGTAGACGCCCACGCCGACATGAACACACCGGCGACCTCGCTCTCGGGCAACGTCCACGGGATGCCGCTGGCGGCGCTGCTCGGACCCGAGCCGGCGGCGCTGGCCGGGCTCGCGGGGTTCACGCCCGCCGTCCTGCCCGAACACGTCGTGCTCGTCGGCATTCGCAATCTCGACGACCGCGAGAAAGAGATCGTCAAGGCGGCGGGGGTGCACACCTTCACCATGAAGGACATCGACCGGCTGGGCATTGCGGAGGTGATCGAGCGGGCGCTCGATCTGGCGGGCCGTGGGACCGGCGGCATCCACGTGTCGTTCGACCTCGACGTCTGCGACCCGACCATTGCCCCTGGCGTCGGCACGCCCGTGAAGGGGGGGCTCGACTATCGCGAGGCGCACATGGTGATGGAGATCGTCGACGACTCCGGCCGTCTGACGTCGCTCGACCTGGTCGAGGTCAACCCGACGCTCGACATCAGAAACGTGACGGCGGAGCTTGGCAGCGAGCTCGCGTTGTCGGCGCTTGGCAAGGAGATTCTCTGACCGGTTAGGACCTACCGTCTGGCCGCGTCGATCATCTCCTCGAGCAGGTCCATCAGCATCACGAGGGAATAAGGCTTCTCGACGAGGCGAGTGTTGGGGCGGACGGTCTCCAGATCGGCCGACTCGGCGGGCAGGCCCGAGAAGATGATCACGGGGACCT
This sequence comes from uncultured Bifidobacteriaceae bacterium, assembly GCA_964574545.1. GTDB lineage: Bacteria > Acidobacteriota > Vicinamibacteria > Vicinamibacterales > UBA2999 > JAUXWO01. Next base: position 2,033 of record CAZNOC010000305.1, read on the forward strand.
CGGTCGGGATCGACACGACCACCTCGCGTCCGGACCCGCGCCGCAGCCGCAGGTCCACGATCGCGGCCACGGGCCGGTGCGTGCGCAGGGCATCCAGGCCCTCGTCAGCCGTCTCCGCGGTGACCACGGTGAACTGGCGCATCTCGAGGAACTTGACGAGGGGCTGGCGGACCGACGAATCGTCCTCGACGACCAGGATGACGTTGCGGGGCTCGCGCATCACGGATGTGATTATGCGCCGAATCCCCGATCAGCCAACGCGAGATTTCCGTCGCGGCCCGGACGTGGCGGGGCGTCGGTTTTGAACTGATCACTGACAACTGATACCTTGGCGGCGGAGCTCGTCTCATGCACGCTCTGCTCGCCCACACCCGGCATCTCCTCGATCAGGCGCTTTCGAGCGTCGATCCCCTGTCGGCAGCCACACGCCCGGCCGAGGGCAAGTGGTCGGTGGCGGAGATCGTCGAGCATCTTGCCCTGGCCTACGAGGGCACCGTCAAGGGCATGCGGCGGGTCCTCGAGTCGGACGCGTCGATGGCGACGCCGCCCTCCCCCACACAGCGCCTCTTCAAGTTCATCATCGTCCAGGCCGGGTACTTCCCTGCGGGCCGCACGGCGCCGACGCAGGTGGTCCCGCGCGGGGTGACCCTCGAGGTGGCCGCGGCCCGGGCTCGCGCCGCCCTCGAGGCCCTCGACCTGGCCCTCGACGAGGGTGAGGCCCGCTTTGGTCCCCGGCGGAAAGTGCTGAACCATCCCATTCTGGGCGCCTTCTCGGTGCAGGACTGGCGCCGCTTCCACCGCGTGCACACCCGACACCATGCACGGCAGGTTCAGCGTTCGCCGTCATCGTTCAGCGGTGGGTTGGAACGGTGACGCGGCGGAGGCCGGCCCGGGGGGGACAGATCGAGGCCGGCCGAATGCTCTTGCACGCTGAACTCGGGGCTGGCGGCCGCCCCCCGTCCCGGCCGAGCGACGCGCGGTCCCGGTAATTGCTTGACTTGTCCGAGGGTGAGGCATAAAACAACGGGAGAATTGACCCGCTCGCCCATCGGGCGGGGAATTCTATTCCGGGCATCCGGTTTTTTGCGGGGCTCCTTCCCGGGGACCCTTACGGAGGTGGATGGTGAACTCGGTTCGAGAACGAATCACAACCCTTCTCGTCTCGTGTCTCTTTGTGCTCCTGGCAGCACCTCTTGTCTCGGCACAATCCGGCGGCACGGCGGCCATCACGGGGCGTGTGGTGGACGAGCAGAACTCGGTGATGCCCGGCGTCACGGTCACGGTGACCAACCGCGCCACCGGCGCGACCCGAATGGTCGTAACCAACGAGGCGGGCCTCTACCAGATCGGCGCGCTTCCACCGGGCCAGTACGATCTGACGGCGGAGCTCTCGGGCTTCCGCGCAGCGCGGCTCGAGGGCATCGCGCTGCGTGTGGACTCCACCACCCGTGGCGACCTGACGCTCGAGGTTGGTGCGCTCGCCGAGACGATCACGGTGCAGGCCGAGACGCCGCTCGTCAACACGACCGACGCCAGCCTTGGTAACGCGCTCAGCGAGGAGCAGATCCGGCAGCTGCCCGTCGAGGCGCAGAACGTGGTGCACCTCCTCAGCCTGCAGCCCGGTGCGCTGTTCATCCCGACCACCAACCCGAACACCACGGATCCACGGTACGGGTCGGTAAGCGGTGCGCGGGCGGACCAGCAGAACGTGACGCTCGACGGCATCGACGTCAACGACCCGCAGCTCCAGGCGGCTTACACCTCGGCCGTCCGCATGACGCAGGAAGCCCTGCAGGAGTTCCGCGTCAGCACGAGCAACTACGGCGCCGAAGCCGGACGCTCGAGCGGGCCGCAGGTGTCGCTCGTCACGCGCAGCGGGACGAATCAGTTCATCGGCTCGACGTACTGGACCTTCCGCCGCACGGCCACCTCGAGCAACGAGTACTTCCTGAAGCTCTCGCAGCTGTCGTCGGGCCAGGAGAGCAAGGCGCCGAAGCTCGACAAGGACATCTTCGGCGGGGCGATCGGCGGCCCCATCCGCCGGAACCGCATGTTCTTCTTCGGGAACGCCGAGATCCTCCGGTCGAAGAGCGAGACACCCGTGTCGCGCGCCGTGCCCTCCGGCTCCTTCCGTGACGGCGTCATCATGTACCGGTGCGCCAGCGCGGCGGCCTGCCCCGGCGGGACGGTGCAGGGGCTGACCGGCAGCCACGCGGTCCAGCCCGGCTGGTTCGGGTTGACACCGGCGCAGATCGCCGCGCTCGACCCGCTCGGCATCGGCCCGAGCCTCGCTGCCTCCAGCTACTTCAAGCGCTATCCGCTGCCGAACGACCCGGGGCTGGACGGCCAGAACCTGATGGCCTTCCGCTTCGCGGCGCCCATCGAGGACGAGTTCTACACCTACATCGGCCGCCTCGACTTCAAGGCCACCGATAGCCACCAGTTCTTCGGCCGCTTCAACCTGCAGGACGACACGCTCAACGGCTCGCCGCAGTTCCCGGGCGAGCCGCCACGCAGCCAGACCGTGTTCAACAACTTCGGCTTCGCCGTCGGCCACGACGCGGTGCTCAGCTCGAGCATGATCAACAGCTTCCGCTACGGCCTGACGCGGATCGACACGGGCAACATCGGCCGGACGACCGGCGACTACACGATCTTCCGCTTTATCGATCCGTTCGACGCCGCCGGCGCCACGTTCACGAATACGCGGGAGACGCCCACCCACAACTTCGTGAACGACCTCACGTGGCTCAAGGGTACTCACTCCATCAAGGTCGGGG
>CAZNOC010000306.1:0-4804 GCA_964574545.1 uncultured Bifidobacteriaceae bacterium
CACAACAAACTGGGCACGCTCAACCCCGGATCCTGGCTAATTTGGACAGCAGTGAGATCGCACATAATCACATCGTGACATTCCATCACTACATCACCACATCACGAGATCATCAGATTCCGTATCTGTTGATCTATCTCGTGATCTATCTGGCGATGTCCGGTTCGGCGTCCGCGCAGGCGTCTGCCGTCGAGGATCTCGTCGTGAAGGCGCGCGCGTATGTGGTGGAGTTCGAGCGCGCGTTTGCGCTGGTGTCGTCCGACGAGCGCTACACGCAGCGGGCGGAGGGCGAGCTGTCGGGGTCGCGGCGGGGCGAGATCCGGACGGATCTTCAATCGGTCTACGTGATCGCCCGCGCGGCCGATGGCTCCGGCTGGACGCCGTTTCGCGACGTGCTACGTGTGAATGGGTACCGCGTCCACGACCGGGATGAACGGCTCGCCGATCTGTTCCTCACGCCGAGTTCTTCGAACGCGGCACAAGCCGGCCGCATCATGGACGAGGGCGCGCGCCACAACATCGGGACCGTGCTCCGCACGATCAACATCCCCGTGCTCGCGATCCTGTTCCTGATGCCCGAGCACGAGGGCCGGTTCGTGTTCGAGGACCGCGGGACCGAGCGCGTCGGACGCGAGACGGCCAGGGTGCTGGCGTTCGAGGAGCGCCGCTACCCGACGATTGTGCGCACGAACTACGGGCTGGACCAGCCCTCGATGGGACGCATCTGGATCGATCCGGCGACGGGCCGGGTTCTCAAGACCGAGCACATCACCGAGGGCGCGGAGATCCAGGCGACGATTACGACGATGTACCGGTGGGATGAGAAGCTGTCGATGATGGTGCCGGCGCGGATGGACGAGGAGTACCGCGGGTACTTCGCCACGGGACGCATTCGCGGCACGGCGACCTACACGAACTACCGCCGCTTCTCGGTGGCCACCGACGAGCAGATTGGCGAACCGGTCCGGAAGCCCCCAGGAGACAGATCGACCAGATAGGTCCATCTGATGGATGTTGTGATGTGGAGATGTGGTGATGGGATGTGCGATGTCTCCATGTGGCGATCTATCTGATGACCGTTGACGTCCGCCCCTGAACATCAGCACGTGGCTCGGGCGATCGACACATCGAACATCCGATCGCCAGGTCACTACATCGCGAGATCGCCAGATTCAGCTACAGATACCCTCTTGCTCTGGCCATGTTCGCCGCCTTCACGCGGTTGCCGGCTTCCAGCTTGCTCCGGCCCGTGCGGGCGCGAGGCCGCTTCGGAGGACACCGTCCCCCGTCCCCTGATCCCCGGTCCCTGGTCCCCGGTCCCCGGTCCCCGATCCCCGATCCCCGATCCCCGACTAAGCTATGCCGATGAGATTCGCAGCCATCGTCGGAGCGCTTGCCCTGACTGCCGCCTGCTCCCCGCCGCCGCCGGAGGCCCCGGCGGAGCCGCCTGGTCCGCAGTCGCTTCAGGAGGTGGTTGATCTCGGGGTCGAGGGGTACCCGGGGCAGATTGGCGTGTACGTCAAGCATCTCGGCACCGGTGAAGAGGCCATGGTGCGGGGCGACTCGGCCTTCAACAGCGCCAGCGTGATCAAGATCCCCGTCCTCGTCCTGGCGCTGCAGCAGGCGGAGCGCGGGAACCTGTCGCTCGACGAGCGTGTGGAGATCCAGGCCGACGACTTGCGTCCCGGTTCGGGCATCTTCCAGCAACACGACCTTGGCCTGCGCCCGACGATGCGGGATGTGCTGTTGCAGATGATCATCACGAGCGACAATACGGCGACGGACATCGCCATTCAGCGCGTGGGCGGTGTGGACGCGGTCAACACCTGGCTGACGGAGGCCGGGTACGCTGACGGCCTGCGGCTGCACCAGACGACGGGCGAGCTGTTCCGGAAGTACCTGACGGTGGCGGATGCGCGGGCGGGGTTGTTCTCGAATCGTGACGTGCATGCGGTGTTCACGGGACGGCTTGCGCACAGCGCCTCGCCGAGGGAGGGCCTCGAGGCGGTGCGCGCGGCGATGGCGGCTGACGGCCGGGCGGCGGCCTGGAACGAGCGGACTGTGGGGGACCAGGCGTACTGGCTGGGGTCGATGACGCCGCGTGCGACGGGCCGCCTGCTCGAGGCGATCGAGCGGGGCACGCTCGCAAGCGAGGGGCATACCCAGGAGATGCGGCGGATGCTGCGGGCGCAGCTCGCCGGCGCCCGCCGGCTGCCTCACTACGTGACGGCGGCCGTGGCGCACAAGACCGGCGATTTTCCACCCGTCCTGGCCAACGACGTCGGTATTATCTACGCGCGCACTGGCCCCATCGTGATGGCGGTGTTCGCCAACGGCATCGAGGGGCCGTATGCGGAGGCCGAGGACCGCCAGGGCCGGCTGGCACAGCAGGTCGTGGACTACCTCGACCGATGAGATGGAGGGGACAGACCCCGTTCGATGTCCGACAATTCCGACAGGGGTCTGTCCCCTTTCAATTCCGTATGGGGTCTGTCCCCTCTTTCCTGGCGGCAGGTTACCGGATGAAACGTGCAATTCTTGCGTTCGTCGTACTCACATTCTGCACTGCGGGGCTGATTGCCCAGGAGCCACTGTGGCCGGGGGCGAAGTATGACCCGGCGATCCCCACGCTCGAGCAGGTCCTCGGCCACGCACCCGGTGAGGAGATCACGCCGCCCGAACAGATCGGCGTGTACCTGCGCGCCCTGGCGGAGGCGGCGCCGGACCGCACCCACCTGATGGAGTACGCGCGCACCTGGGAGGGCCGCCCCCTGTGGCTGATGGTGATCGGCAATCCCGATCGCATCGCCCGGCTCGACGAGGTCAAAGCCGACCTGCAGCGCCTCGCGGACCCTCGCGGCCTCGCCGCCGCGGATGCCGAGGCCCTCATGGCCCGCGTGCCCGTCGTCGTCTGGCTCGTGCACGGCGTGCACGGCAACGAGATCTCCTCGTCGGACGCCGCGCTCCAGGAGGCATACCACCTGCTCGCCTCGCAGGGCGACGCCGACGTGGACCTGATCTTCCGCGACGCACTCGTGCTGATCGACCCGATGCAGAACCCGGATGGGCGCGCCCGTTTTGTCTTCCAGAACTTGCAGTCCCGCGCATCCGTCGCGGATCCGACGCCCTACAACGCCGAGCACGACGAGCCGTGGCCCGGCGGCCGTTCGAACCACTACCTGTTCGACATGAACCGCGACTGGTTCGCGCAGACGCAGCCCGAAACGCGCGGCCGCATCGCGATCGGCCGCGACTACTGGCCGCACGTCACCGTGGACCTGCACGAGATGGGCGGCGACAGCACCTACTACTTCGCGCCGCCCGCCGACCCGGTCAACCCGCTCATCACGCCGAACCAGGTGGAGGGCTGGGAGCTGTTTGGCCGCGCCAACGCCGCGCGCTTCGACGAGCGCGGCTGGCCCTACTTCATCCGCGAGGTGTTCGACGCGTTCTACCCCGGCTACGGCGACTCGTGGCCGACCTTCGTCGGTTCGATCGGCATGACGTACGAGCAGTCATCCGCGCGCAGCCTGTCGTTCCAGCGCGCCGACGGCACCACCCTCACGTACCGAGACGGGGTGATGCAGCACTTCAATGCCGCCATCACGACGGCCGCCACCGCCGCGCGCAACCGCGAGCGGCTTGTGCGCGAGTTCGTGGAGTACCGCCGCACCGCGGTCGCGGAAGGGGAGAAGGATCCCGTGCGCGAGTACGTGCTCGTGCCTGGGACCGACCCCTCGCGCGCCGAGCGGCTCGCACGACTCCTGGCCACACAGGGCATCGAAGTACGCCGGACCGAGGAAGCGGTCACCGTCGGCGGACGCCGCATCGATGCGGGCGCCTTTGTCGTCTCGAACGCCCAGCCCACGGCGCGGTTGATTCAGAACCTGCTCGAACCGCACATCGACCAGCCCGCCGATTTCATCGAACGGCAGGAAGAGCGACGCGCACGGCGACAGCCGGATCAGATCTACGACATCACGGCCTGGAGCCTGCCGCAGTTGTGGGACGTCGAGGTCGTGACGAGCGGGTCGGCCCTGGGCGCGAAGACCTCCATGGTGCCCATGAGCCATGACGCGCCGATGCCCCCCCGGACGATCGCCCAGGGGAAGGTCGGGTACCTCCTCCCCTGGGGATCCGCCGCCGCGGCGCTTGCCGCAGAGGCGCTGCAGCAAGGCATCCGCATGCACAGCGTGGGCGGGGCGTTCACGCTCGACGGCCGCGAGTACCCCATTGGCACCGTTGTGATCCGCACCGCAGGGAATCCCGCGGACCTGCACGCCACGCTGTCGGCCCTGGCCACGAAGCATGGCGCCGACCTCGTGCCGATCGACTCCACGTATACGACGGCCGGCATCTCCCTCGGCAGCAACCTCGCGCGGGCGTTGAAGGCGCCACGCGTGCTGCTGGCATGGGACCAGCCGAGCTCGTCGCTCTCGGCCGGCTGGACGCGCTACACCCTCGAGCGCCGCTACGGCCAGCCCGTCACCATCGTCCGCACGAGCGCGCTGGGGCGGGCGAACCTCGCGGACTTCGACGTGATCGTCCTGCCCTCCGGCAACTTCGGCACCGCCATCAACGAGGGCGTCGTCAACCGGATCAAGGACTGGCTGCGCGCGGGCGGGACGCTCGTGACGATGGCCGAGTCCACGCGGTGGGCCACGGGCCAGAGCCTCGGGCTGCTGGCGACCACGCCGCTGTTGAAGGACGGGAAGCCTGATATCCCGCCGGCCGGTGGGTCCGGTGGGTCCGGTGGGTCCGGTGGGTCCGGCGGGTCCGGAGGGGGCGAGGGGTCCGCGTTCGA
>CAZNOC010000307.1:0-4771 GCA_964574545.1 uncultured Bifidobacteriaceae bacterium
ACTTCGAGTCGAGCATGAACTACACGCTCGAGGAGTACGCCAACGACGTCGTCTACCACATCCAGACGGTGTGCGACGAGGTCGGGGTCGCGCATCCGACGATCGTGTCGGAGAGCGGCCGCGCCGTGGTGTCGTACCACAGCGTGCTCGTCTTCAACGTGCTCGGCACGTCGGGCTTCGGCGAGGAGAAGGTCCCGACGACAGTGCGCGAGGACTTCGAGCAGCCGCTCGTGGACTTGATTGAGACGCACCGCGGCGTGAACAAGCGGAACGCGCTCGAGAGCTACCACGACGCGCAGCAGGCGCTCGACATGGCGCTCAATCTCTTCAGCGGCGGCTACCTGCCGCTCGAGCAGCGCGCCCACGCCGAGAACCTCTTCTGGGCGATCTGCGAGAAGATCCAGACGCTGCTGCCGCAGATGGACGAAGTGCCGGAGGACCTGCAGAACCTCGAAGAGACGCTGTCTTACACCTACTTCGGCAACTTCTCGCTGTTCCAGTCGATCCCCGACAGTTGGGCCATCAAGCAACTCTTCCCGGTGATGCCGATCCACCGCCTCAACGAGAAGCCCGTGAACCACGCCGTCATCGGCGACATCACGTGCGACTCGGACGGCACGCTCGACCAGTTCATCGATCGGCGCGACGTGAAGAAGACGCTGCTGCTCCACCCCTACACGGGGGAGCCCTACTACCTCGGCATCTTCCTCGTCGGCGCCTACCAGGAGATCCTGGGCGACCTGCACAACCTGCTGGGCGACACCCACGCCGTGCACGTGAGCCTCACCGACAACGGGGAGGAAGGCGAAGGGTGCCGCGTCGATCACATCATCAAGGGCGACACCGTGCGCGAGGTTCTGCGCTATGTGGAGTTCGACGCCGAGACGCTGATGGGCAAGCTCAGGCGTGACGTCGAGGCAGCCATCCATGGCGGCCGCATTCAGGACCAGCAGGCCGGCCGGCTGCTGCGTTTCTACGAAGAGGGCATCCAGGGCTATACCTACCTGGAAGACCCTGGGGCGGAGTAGCGACTACGTACAAACACGAAGGTCACGACGGCCACGAGGACGGCACGACGTATCAGGCGTCTGGGATCCCGTATCGCGACCGGATCACCACAGAGAGTGATCTTCCTCGTGCGTCTTCGTGATCGTCGTGACCTTCGTGTTTGTACGTGATCCTTCTAGCGCGATGCCATCGACGTGTGGCGGCGCTTGTGTTCGAAGAACTGGCGGACTGCCCGGTCGAAGCGTTCCTGCATCGGGCGCCGTGCCTCCGGATCGATCGGGCCCAGGCGTTGCCATGCGGCCTGGGCGCTCCGCACTTCCTGCTCCGAAGCGCGCTGCCGCGCTTCCTCCGCCTGGCGCGCCGCCGGCGCGCCCATCGTATTGGCGGCCAGCGCCTCGCGCCACTGGCGGGCCAGCACCTCGGCGGGCGACAGCTTCTCAGCCGGCGCGGCTGACGCGGCCGGCAGCAGGGCCTCGACCTTGGCGCAGAGCTTCTCCATCTTCTTCAGCGTGGCGGCCGGATCGAGTTCCGTCCCGGCAAAGGCCCCGGGCCACTTCGTCACGAGCGTGAACAGCGCCACGTTGTAGCGGTCGGCCAGAGGCGCCAGCACGTGGCGCGGCAGGTCGGGCCCCTGGGCCCAGCGCGCGCGTGCCGCCTGCACCTTGGCATAGAGATCGTCGGGAGGCGTGTCGGTGTCCGCGGCGGCGGCCACGAGGCCTTCGACTTCGGTCACGACGGCTTCGCGGTCGCCGAGCTTGCCGACGAGGGCGGCCGAGTCCCGGGTCTTGTAGCGCTCATAGAACGCGTCGCACGCGCCGCGGAAGCGCTGCCAGATCGCATCGGACTTGCTCTTCTTGACCGGGCCGATGGTCTTCCACTCGGCCTGGAGCTGGCGGATGCGCTGGGCGGTCGCCTCCCACTGCGTGGACTCGACGAGCGCTTCGACCTCGGCGACCAGAGCCTCCTTGCGGGTCAGGTTGGCGGTCCACTCGTTCTTGCGGCCCTTCAGGTCTTCCTGCCGGCGCGTGAAGAAGCGATCGCACGCGGCGCGGAAGCGCTCCCAGACGGACTTCTCGTGCCCGCGGGTGACCGGGCCGACGTTCTTCCACTCGGCCTGGAGCTGCTTGATGGCGTCGGCCGTCCGAATCCAGTCGGTCGAATCCGCCAGCGCCTCTGCGCGGACGACGAGCGCTTCCTTCTGCTTCAGGTTCTCGGCCCGTTCGGCGGCCTGCTGCGCGAAGAAGTCCTTGCACTTGTCGTAGACCTGTTCCTGTGCGGCCTTGAAGCGCGTCCAGAGGGTCTCCCCCTGGGACCGAGGCGCGGCGGCCACGGGCTTCCAACGCTCCTGGAGCCGGCGCATCTCCTGCGCCGCCTCGTCGGGATGCTCGGCCGCGGTGGCGACGAGCGCTTCCATCTTCGCGATCAGCTCTTCCTGCACCTGAACGTTGGCCCAGCGCTTCCACTCCTCGGACTCGCGCATCTCCTGGATGCGGGGCCCGATCGCCGTGCGGACGGCCTGCAGCCGCACGGTCAGGTCCTCGCGGTCCTGCTTGGTCGGCAGCGGTCCCATCGTCCCCACGAGCAGCTTGACGTCCTTGACGATCTGGTCCGCCTCCTTGAGCGTGAGTTGATCCGCCGCCGCCCGCGTCTCAAGGCGCAGGACGTCCGCTTGAAGGCGCGTCAGGTTGTCCTGCTGCTGGCGGGTCTTGCCCTCGCGGAGCACCTCCTCGCGCGCCTCGAGTACTTCGGCGGCCGCCGCGTAGCGGCTCTGAAGCGCCTCGTCAACGGTGAACTCGCGCAGCAGATGCTGCCATTGCTTGCGCAGGGCGTACCACTGGTTGCGCACCGCCGAGTAATCCTCGGCGGCCACGAGCGCCTCTATCTCTGGCACGATGAGCGGCAGGCGGCTCGCAAGCTCCGCGGCGCGCTTCCGGCGCTCCTGCCGCCGCTCCACCGCGCGGCAGGCGTCCGCGAAGCGCTGCTGCAGCTCGGCGGCCCACGCCACAGGCATGGGTGGCATCTGTTCCCAGGCGTCGCGAGCCTCGGTCAGGTGCCCGTCCAGATCGTCGGTGGGCGGCGTGTCGGCCGGCGGCATGCCCTCGGAGGTGGCCGCCGCCTCGGCGAGGCGGTCGAGGCGCTCGTCCGACGACAGCGCTTCGATGCGCTCGCACACGGCGATGCGATCGGCCTGCTCGCGGCGGCGTTCCTCGGCAAAGCGGTCGGCTTCGGCACGCGCCGCCGCCTCGGCGGCGAGCCGCTCGCGAACGACGTCGGAGCGCCGCTCGACCTCGGCCACGATCTCGGGATCGATCTCCGCATCGGCGAGCAGTTCCACCCAGGCCACGCGTGCCGCGGCATAGCCCTCGCGCACCTCCACCATGTCGGGCGCGGCGGCAAGCGCGTCCAGCCTGGCGACGACGGCGCGGGCGGTTTGCTGATCGGCGTCCTTGTACTCCGGGACATGAGGCGCGCCGGCCTCGGGCGCCGCGGCCGTCTCGAGGCTCCGCAGCATCGCGCGCGCCTTCTTCACGGCCGCCTTGTGACGGGCGCGCTGCGCGATGCCCGACAGCACGTCCGGCGTCGGGTCGGCGAGCCGCTCGACCGCGGCCACCGCCGCGTCAGCATACTCGCCGCGCAGGGCGACGGACTCGAGCTCCGCCTGATCGGCAAGGGCCTCGAGCGCGAGCAGCCGGGTACCGGCGTCCAGCGCGTGCCGCGCGATGCCGCCGAGGACCCTTGCATCGTTCACGAGGGCCACCGCCGCCCGGCGAACGGGCTCGGCTGCCTGGGATCGTGCCACCGTCCCCAGTTCGCGTGCCCGACCGAGCGTGCCGAGGGCCTGCACCGCCACGAGGTTGCCCCGGCCTTCCGCGCCCCTTGACGCCTCGGCCGCGAGCCGCGCGACGGCCTCGTCGCGGACGGCGCTGTCCGAGTCGTTCCTGACAATGGCCGACAGCGTCGCTGGATCCGCGACGCGCGCAACGGCGGCCCGCCGGACGTGCGCGTCGGGATCATCAGTCGCGAAGGCGGCCAGCGCGTCCTGGGCCGAGTCGTCGAGGTCCCGCAGGCCTTCGAGGCGAACGGCAGGATCGGCGTGCTTCCACTTGGGCTGCGTGCGGAGTTTGTCGAGAATTCCCATGGTTCAGACGTGGCCGGCGCCCCCGGCGCCTTGCCTCGTCCCCTTTCGTGCGGATCGAAGTTCTGCCGTTCCTGCCGTGCCCGCAGCTCCCGGCGGCCCTCGGGGCCGTCCGACCCGCGTGGCACGGACCACGCATCAGGCGAAGAACTCCGATTATCACCTCAGGTGCGGCGGGATGCAATGGCACACGGGCTCGCCTTCGGCTCGTGGGCTCGAAGGGCCGGGCCCGCAGTGAGCCCACGTGGCGCGGCGACGCCTCGTCGCGCCTTGCAATCAATAATCACTCCATGTAGATTTATGTATGTGATTGCTGGCCCGTCGCTCTTCCGGCTGCTGGGTGACGACGCACGGCTTCGGCTGCTGCGTGCGCTCGCCCGCGACCGGTTCAACGTGACCGAACTCACCGGCATCCTCGGCCTTGCGCAGTCCGGCGTCTCGCGCCACCTCGGCCTCCTCCGCGAGGCCGGCCTCGTCGTCGAGGAGCGCGACGGGCTTTTTGCCTACTACCGGCTCTCGCCGGCACTGGCCAAGCGCGAGGCGCTCTGGACGCTGCTCCAGGCCGAGTTCGATGGCGCGGCCGGATCGGCGGCCGCCAAAGCGGACGACGCGCGACTGCAGGAGGTG
>CAZNOC010000308.1:0-2416 GCA_964574545.1 uncultured Bifidobacteriaceae bacterium
GGACGCCCGGCGTGACGATGGCGAAGTCCGGGCCGCACGCCTCACGGATGGCGGCGGTCTCGAGGGGCGAGGCGACGACGCCGTCGAGCCCGGCGGCTTGCGCGAGGCGCGCGAGATGCCGCACCTGCGGCATCACCCCCGCGGTCACACCGACCTCCGCGAGGGCCGCCTCGTCGAGGCTGGTCAGCACCGTCACGCCAATGACCAGTGGCCGATCGCATCCAAGGCGGGCGGCAGCCTCCCCGGCGGCTTCCGCCGCGGCGCGCATCATCGCGGATCCGCCCGAGGCATGGACGTTGACCATCCAGGCGCCGGTGGCGACGGCCGCGCGCACGGCGCCGGCGACCGTGTTCGGGATGTCGTGGAACTTGAGGTCCAGGAACACGCGGTCGCCGCGTTCGACGAGTTCCCGCACGACGGAGGGGCCCTCCGCGGTGAACAGCTCCTTGCCGATCTTGACGCCGCCGATCGCGCCCCGAAGCGTGTCGGCGAGCCCGAGCGCGCGCGCCCGGTCCGGCACGTCGAGCGCGACGAGGATGGGGTTCATGCGTGCGCCGCCGCCGGCGCGGAGGTGTCCATGGCGCCGACCAGATCCTGCAGCCGCACCACCGAGTGACGCTGCATGTAGTCGGTGAGCCCGCTCAGGATCTTGCCCCAGACGAACGGATCGACGAAGTTGGCCGTGCCGATCTGCACCGCGTTGGCCCCGGCCAGGATGAACTCGAGGGCATCCCGCGCGTCCATGATGCCGCCCATGCCGATGATGGGGATCTTCACCTCCTGCCGGCACTCCCACACCATGCGCACGGCGATCGGGCGGATCGCGGGGCCGCTCAGGCCGCCGAGGACGTTCGACAAGCGCGGACGCCGCGACTCGACGTCGATGGCCAGGGCAAGGAAGGTGTTGACGAGGGAGATGGCGTCGGCGCCGGCATCCTCGGCGGCGCGCGCGAACGCGGCGGGGGCGGTGACGTTCGGCGTCAGCTTGGGAATCACCGGCAGCGTCGTCACCTTGCGCACGGCGCCCACGACGTCGTGCGTGCCGGTGAGGCTGCACCCGAACTGGATGCCGCCCTCCTTGATGTTGGGGCACGAGATGTTGAGTTCGAGCGCGCCGACGCCCTCTTCGTCCGACAGGATCTTCGCCAGCTCCACGTACTCGTCGAGCGTCGTTCCGCAGATGTTGACGATCACCCGGGCGCCCGCCTCGCGGAGGCGCGGCAGCCGCTCGCGGACGAAGCGGTGCACGCCGATGCCCTGCAGGCCGATGGCGTTCAGCATGCCCGACGGGGTCTCGACGATGCGCGGGGGAGGGTGGCCTTCGCGCTCGGCGAGGAACAGTCCCTTGACGGCCACGCCGCCGAGGGAGGCGAGGTCCACGACCTCTTCGTACTCGAGGCCGTACCCGAAACAGCCGCTCGCCGCGATGAGCGGGTTCGGCATCTCGAGCGATCCGATGCGCACCGACAGGTCCATCGTCACTCCCACACCACGGCCGCGCCGTCCAGGACCGGGCCCGCGATGCACGACCGCACGAAGTGCGGCTGCGGATCACCCGGCGTGAGGACGGGGACCACGCAGCTGTAGCAGCCCCCGAGACCGCACCCCATGACGCGCTCCATCGAGACCTCGCACGGCTGCCCGTGCCTGGCGGCGAGCCGCGCAACGGCCGCGAGCATCGGCTCGGGTCCGCAGGCGTAGACAGTGGCGGCGCCCGGAGCCGGCAACGCGGACAGAGCGGATTCGAGGGGCGCGGTGACGCGGCCGGCGGCGCCGAGGCTGCCGTCTTCGGTGGCCAGCACGATCCTCACGCCGAGCCGCTCGAAGAACTCCAGGTAGAAGAGCTCATCGCCGGTGCGGGCGCCGTAGAAGAGGGTGGCGGGAATCTCGAGCGCCGAGAGCGCTTCGGCCAGGGTCGCGAACGGCGCCAGCCCGACGCCGCCGGCTACCATCCAGGCCTCGCCACCGTCCATGGGGGGCGTGAACGGCCTGCCGAGCGGCCCAAGGCAGGCGACGCGGTCACCCGGTTCGAGGGTGTAGAGGCGGCCGGTGGTGACGCCCGCGCGCTTGTTGAGGATGCTGATGGCTCGAACGGTCCCGAGGTCGTCGCGCAGCACCTCGAACACCGAGAACGGCCGGCGCAGAAGCGGGTCGGTGGACCGGCCCGGCTTGAGCATCACGAACTGGCCCGGCTCGGTCTCGGCGCCGACCTCCGGCGCGGCCAGGGTCAGCACGTTGTAGTCGGCCGACAGCCGCACGTTCGAGATCACCGTCGCGTCCACGTCGAGCGGAGCCATCCGAACGATCATAACGCAGCGAGGCTCCGCCTCAGACCGGCGAGCATATGGAGCGCGCTCCGCCTCGCTGGTCTCTATGTCGTCTTGCCCCGCCTCCGGCGGGGCGTCGCCTTGACGGA
>CAZNOC010000308.1:2516-4751 GCA_964574545.1 uncultured Bifidobacteriaceae bacterium
GCGCTCGCGTCGGGCTACCTCACCGTGCTCTTCCTGCAGCTCAATCCCTCGTTTCCGCTCGCCCCGGGCGCGCTCGTGCCGCTGGCGCTGACGATCGGCCTCGCGTACGGAGCGAACTTCACGGTCGTCTTCTACGCCCTGATCGTCCTCCGCCAGTTGCTGGCGGTGGAGGTGCTCTCTCCCGGGTGGGTGAGCGTCCGGCTGTTGTCGTGGCTGTCGGCGATGGCCGCGGCCGGGGGCGCCGTGGTGATCTGGCTCAACCTGACGGAGTTCGGACCAATGCTCGACGACGAGACGGCGCGCCGTATGAGGCTCGGGGCCGTGGCCGTCTCCGCGTGCGGCGCCGTGTTCCTGGTCATGGCCCTCGCGCACGTGGGCCGCCGCGGGGGCGGGCTGAGCGCGGCGATCCTGACGTCCACCATGGCCCTCTCGGTGGTGCTGCCAGCGGCCGCGCGCGGCCCCGGGGTCCCGGTGCCCGAGGCGCCCCCGGCGCCGCCCGTCTGGGTGGCAGACGCCCTCGACCGGAATGGCCGGGTCCTGCTGCTCGGCATCGACGGCGCGTCGCTCGACTTCATCATCATGGCCGTGGCGCAGGGCCGCCTGCCCAACTTCGGGCGCTTGCTGGACGGTGGCGCGGCGATGCACCTGGCGACGCTCAGCCCGACTCAGGCGGAGCCGGTCTGGACGTCGGTGGTCACGGGCCGTCTGCCGATGGCGAGCGGCGTGCGTTCCTCGGCGCAGTACTTCGCGCGGTCCGGTGGTCCACCCATCGATCTGCTGCCCGACTACTGCTTCGCGAGCGCGCTCGTGCGGTTCGGCTTCCTGCGCGACGAACCGCACACGCCAGGCTCGCTGCGTGCCAGGCCGGTGTGGGAGATCCTGAGCCGCCTCGAGGTGCCGGTTGGCGCGATCGGATGGCCGCTGACCCATCCGGCGCCGCCCATCAACGGCTACCTTGTCAGCGACGAGCTGCACCGGCTGCCGGACGCGCGCCGGGCCATCGATGGCGCGCAGGCGGTGCAGCCCCCGAGCCTGCTCGGCGCGATCGGCGACGCGACGGCGCTCGAGCTCGCCGTCGATCCGTTCGACGTCGTGTCCACGCTTGGCGAGGCGCCGGCCGGTGACGTGGACGCGCGGCTCGACCCGTCTCCCATCGACGCCGATCGCCTCCACCTGCAGATGCTCGAGTTGATGGAAGCGCGGGCGCCGGCGAGGTTCGTCGGTGTGCGGCTGCCCGGGCTCGACGCCGTCGCGCACTACTACCTGCGCTACGCCACACCGCAGCCGTTCGGGGACGTGAGCGAGGCCGAGCGCCAGCAGTACGGGCGTGTCCTGGACGAGTACTACGGGGTGGCGGATGCCGCGATCGGCCGGCTGATGTCGTCACTCGGCCCCGAGGATCTGCTGGCCGTCGTGTCGCCCTTCGGCATGGAGCCGCTCAGCCCTGGCAAGCGCGTGCTCGAGCGGATCTTCGGGAACCCGCGCGTCAGCGGCTCCCACGAGCAGGCGCCGGATGGATTCCTGATCGCCTACGGCACGTCGGTGGCGGCGCGCCGCCTGCCGCGCGCCTCGGTGCTCGACGTGACGCCCACGCTCCTCTACTTCCTGGGCCTGCCGATCGGCCGGGACATGGACGGCTTCGCGCGCACCGACGTCTTCACCGACACCTTCACCGCGCGCGTCCCCCTCACCTTCATCCCAAGCTACGGACGGTGATCGGTGGACGGTGAACGGTGAACGGTGATCGGTGGACCTGTCTCCGGCTACGGCCGCTAGTGCACCGCAACTTTGAACTGTGAACTGTGAACTGTGAACTTGTGAACTTCACTATTCCACCCTCAACCCCGCTCCCGGCCCGACGGGAAGGCCGAGCGTCAGCCACAGCGTGAAGAGCGCGATCCAGCCGACCAGGAACGCCACCGTGTACGGCAGCATCGTGGCGATGACCGTCCCCATGCCGGCCTTGGGCTCGTAGCGCTGCACGAAGGCGATGATCAGCGCGAAGTAGCTCATCATCGGCGAGATGATGTTGGTCGTGGAGTCGCCCACGCGGTAGGCGGCCTGCGTCACCTCGGGCGAGTAGCCGAGCAGCATCAGCATCGGGACGAAGACGGGGGCCATGATCGCCCACTTCGCCGAGGCGCTCCCCATGGCGAGGTTGATCACGGCGGTGAGCAGGATGAACGCGACAAAGAGCGGCACCTCGTGCAGGCCGGCAGACTGGAGCGCGGTGGC
>CAZNOC010000309.1:0-4744 GCA_964574545.1 uncultured Bifidobacteriaceae bacterium
GGGCGGCGGCCAGCCGCGGTGTGGTGACGGCATGGCTGCGGACGGGCTCGACCAGTCCGTGCAGGCGAAGGAGGGGAGGCCTCTGACGTTGACCCGCGTCGGCCGGGGTCTGCGTCGCCCCACGCAGGCCGACGGCGCCGAGCGCGACGATCAGGCACGCGGCGAAGGGCCATCCGACCCTCGAAACACGCATGGGGACCTCCGGGGCGATCCAGCGACGTCCTGTCGAGACTATTGGACGGTTAGACACCGCGAAAAGACGGATGGCGCCGGCGAGAGGCTAAGATGGCTGCGGCATGAGCGCATCGGTAGCGGCGGCAGCGGCGGGTCTCCTTGGGAAGGTGCGCCGGCGTCCCGGGTGCCTCGTGGTGCCCGCCGTCTTCGGACTCCTGGCTCTGGCACAGCCGGCCTCGGCGCAGGACCTCCGCGAACTCGTCGGCCAGCGGGTGACCGCTGAGGTCGTGGGCGTGGCGGATGGGGACACCATCACCGTGCGGATTCCGCAGCGTCGCCAGACGGTCCGCGTCCGCGTGCACGGGATCGATGCGCCGGAGAGAGGCGAGCCGTTCAGCACACGCGCGCGCAACTTCACACGCGTGACGGTGTTCTCCAGGCAGGTGGTCGTCGAGGGCCGGGACGTGGATCAGTACGGGCGGCTGGTCGCGCGGATTCGGGTCGGCCCGGACGACCTGAGCGCGATGCTGCTCGAGGCGGGCCTCGCCTGCCACTACCGCCGCTATTCGTCAGACCCCGTGCTGGAAGCGGCCGAACGGCGGGCGAGATCCGCGGGCGCCGGCTTCTGGGCGGCCGGCGCCACGAAGCCCAGGTGTGTGGCGCGGCGCTGACGACGCGCGCCCTGCGGGACACGAGGTCCGGGGATACCCGGGGATGCGGCTGAGGCCCGGCAGCAGTTCCGGCTTGAGCATCGCCTCGTACGCGTCGGCGTGTTCCCGCGTCGCCGCGTCGCCCTGCCAGGTTCGCGCGATCATTCGTGTCCTCCCAGGGCCTGCGGTGCGGCAGGCTGCGTGTCGTCGTCAGTCTTCCGTCGATGTCTTCGCCGGCATTCCCTCAGGCGCGTCCACCCGCACACCCCACACCCGCGCCGCGACGGTGAAGGCGACGACCGCGGCGATTACTGCAGCGGGGGTGACCAGATAGCTTTCCGTCGCGCCCGCCACGGCGAACGCGGCGAGGCTGACGGCCGCGTTCAGCAACGCAGATGGCAGCTGCGTTGTCACATGATCCATCAGATCGCAGCCGGCGCCGGTCGAGCAGAGCACCGTGGAGTCGGAGCAGCACCGGCGCGAGCGAGAGGGGACCGGCGTGCTCCATTCGTGGGCCCTTGTGTATCACGGCAGGCCGTGTTCTGTCTCAGGCGACGGCCGGCTCGGACGACGGCCGCCAGTGCGGTAAGATGCGCGCCATGACCCATCTCCCGCGGCTCCTCGCCTCCACCGTTGTGTGCCTGGTCCTCGGCGGCTGTGCGAGCGAGCCGTCCGCGCCTGCCGCGTCCCACGCGACCGAGGCCGCCGACGTGCACGCCGCCTTCCTCGAGAACCTCGGCGCGGCCTGCGGCAGGGCCTTTGCCGGGACGGTGACGACCGCGCCCGAGGATAACCAGGGTTTCGTGCCGGGCGCGACGCTTGTCATGCACGTCCGCGCGTGTTCCGCCGACGAAGTCAGCATCCCCGTGTGGATGGGCGAGAACGGATCGCGGACCTGGGTGTTCACGCGTACGGCCGGCGGCGTGGATCTCCGTCACGACCACCGGCACGCCGACGGCCGGTCGGAGCCCAACACGTTCTACGGGGCGTTCGTGTCGCAGCCGCCAGTGGCGATCGAGCCGCCCTCGGCGAACCGGCACGAGTTCAAGCGGGTCACCGATGCGGGGCTCAACACCGGGTGGGTGGTCGAGATCGTCCCCGGCGAACGCTACACCTACGGGACGCAGCGCGATGGCGAGTGGCGGCACCGATTCGACTTCGACCTGACGACGCCCGTCGACGCGCCCGGCGATCCCTGGGGGCATGCGCCGGCGGGGACCGTCGCCGCGCTCCCCGCGGCGCAGCAGGCGTTCTGGGACAACCTGGCCGGGCATTGCGGGCAGGCCTTCGCGGGCCGGCTGACCCAGGTCCCCGAGGGGAACCAGACGTTCACCGGCGACGAGGCGCTGATCGTCCACTTCCGGGAGTGCGGCGACGGCCGCCTGAAGCTGCCCTTTCATGCTGATGACGACCATTCGCGGACGTGGATCTTCACCCGCACCACGGCCGGTCTCGACCTCCGGCACGACCACCGCCTCGAAGCTGGCCTGCCGGATCCGCAGAGCACCTGGTACGGCGCGCATACGCAGGCCGCCGGCACCGCCACTCGGCAGGAGTTCCTGCGCGAGGAGCTTCGCGACGGGGCAGTGACGGGATGGCGGGTCGAGATCGTGCCGGGCGAGCGCTACACATATGGCACGATTCGCGACGGCGAGTGGGTGTTCCGTGCGGACTTCGATTTGACGGCGCCGGTGGCGACGCCCGCCGCGCCCTGGGGGCACTGACGGGATGTGACCGCGACATCCCTGCCGGCGCCCGGCCCGATCCCCCTTGACCCGCCCGTGGCAACCAGCGCACACTGTGTGTATGAAACGCACGAATCTTGTGCTTGACGAGCATCTGCTCGAGGAGGCCGTACAGGTCAGCGGCGAGCGCACCTACTCGCGTGCCGTGGAGCGTGCGCTCGAAGACTTCGTGCGACGCGCGCGGGCACGGCAGATCCTCACGCTGGCCGGCACCGGCCTGTGGCAGGGCGATCTGTCCGTCGTGCGCGAAGACCAGACCCCGTACGGCGGTCCGCCGAAACGGAAGCGATGACGCTCGTCGACACCTCGGTCTGGGTGGAGGTCTTCCGGCGCGGTTCGCGGTTCCAGCTCGAGTCCGCCCTGCCGCTCGAGGAGGTGGTCACCTGCCTGCCGGTGATCCAGGAAGTGCTGCAGGGGTTCGACGATGAGGCGGCGTTCCGCACGGCGCAGTTCGCCATGAAGGCGCTGCCCATCGTCGAGATGCCGGTGCACGAATCGGTGTTCGATCAGGCGATCGAACTGTACCGCCGCGCCCGCCGCGCGGGAGTGACCGTGCGGTCGAGCGTCGACTGCCTCATCGCCGCGTGTGCGCTGCGGCACGCGCTGCCGGTGCTGCACTGCGACCGCGACTTCGACGCGCTGGCGCGCGTGTGTCCGCTCGAGGCGATCAACATCCGCGCCCGTCGGACGCGCTAGGGCGTTTCCTTCCAGATCACTTCGACGTTGGCCCTCACACGGGCCGGGTTCGGCTTCGCGTAGCCGTTGTAGGTCATCGGCGTCTCGTAGGCCCCGACCACATCGTCGAGCGTCCGCCCCGCCTGCTTGGCCAGCTGCACGCGGACGACGAAGTCGCGGATGAACGCCGCATACTCCTCGAGATCCACCATCGTCATCGGTGACGGCGAGTGGCCGGTGATGAGCGTTTCGACGCCGGTGATCGCGGCGGCCTTGTCGAGCGTGTCGGGGTAGCGACGCCGCTGCCGCCGTTGTTGGCGTCCATGATGGGGAGGTCCTTCGACGGGAACACGTCGCCCGTGTGCATGACGCGCAGGGCCGGAAACACGACAAACGCATCGCCCCCGGTGTGCGCCCGGCCGAAGTAGTGGAGGTCGATGCGCTCGTCGCCGCTGCCGATGGTCAGCGTGTCGGTGAAGGTGCGCGTCGGGTACCCGCGGCCGCCTGCGTCGCGGAAGGGGTTGGGCTGGGGTCCGCTCTGCAGTCCGTAGACCGGATTGGACTGCTCCATGTAGGTCTTCGTGTTCTCGTGCGCGATCACCGCCACGGTCGGCGGGAACTCGACCTGGCCGTTTGTGTGGTCGAAGTGCGTGTGCGTGTTGATGACGGTCGTCACCGGCTTATCAGTGAACGTCTTGACGGCCTCGAGCAGCGACTGACCCCACCCGGGCAGCTTCGAGTCGACGATCACGACACCGGCGTCGGTGACGAAGGCCGCCGTGTTGCCGCCGCCGCCGCGGAGCACGTAGAGGTTGTCGGCGATCTTGTCGACCTCGATCACGCGCGGTGCGGGCGGTTGCTGCCACGCGGCGACGCCGACGGTGAGCAGGCCGGCGGTGATGAGGGCGGACAGGGTGACGAGTCGTCGCACGGGCATCTCCTTGGAGAGATAAGCTCCGAGCATGCGCCCGGCCTCCCCGGGTGTCAAGCAGATCGACCATTGGCCTGCTCATCCGCAGATTTCGCGGATTTCGCGGATTCAGCCGAATCCTGATGAAGAAGGGGTCACCAGCGCTGCGTCCCGCGAGCGGCCGAAGGCCGCTGGTCGCGCCTGGACGGGGCGGGCCAAGAGCCTCGGTGCATGGGCCTCGGGCGAGGCTCTTGGCCCGCCCCGCCCAGACGCGACGGCGCCGCCGGTCCACGACCGGCGGCTCGCGGGACCGGCGAATTGCGGTCCGCGTCATCAGCGCAATGTGCGGATTCGGAGATCGGGGCGACCCGGCTTCAGGGCCGGGCGGTGCCGGCCAGACGCGGGAGCGAGTCCCGCACCTCGGCGGCGATCTCGAAGCTGCGCAGGCGCGCCGCGTGGTCGTAGACCTGCGCCGTGACGATCAGTTCATCGGCCGTTGTGGCCTCGAGAAGCGCGGACAGGGCCCTTCGCACCGTCGCCGGCGACCCGACGGCCGAGCAGGCCAGCACGCGCTGGATCATCGCGTGCTC
>CAZNOC010000310.1:0-4743 GCA_964574545.1 uncultured Bifidobacteriaceae bacterium
CCGCGATACCAGAAGAATGGAGCGCCACTGCTCATCCGTTCTTCCATGCCGGGTGCCACGGACTTGATCGTGTCACGGACGGCTTGAAGCGCGTCCCTGCTCCCAATCGGGAGGGTGGACATGTATTCATCAACCGTTGTGGGACGCATCTTCACGCGAGGGTCATTCCGCAAGAAACGATTCCAGAAGGGGAACGATGGCGTCCGGCAAGAGCGCATGCACGGGCGCATCCATTGCCGCGAACCGTGCGTTCGGCATGGCGTCCACAAGCTGGAGCGCCGCCTCGTGTGCGGCCCCCGACGCGAGCACCAGGGTCGATGGTCTGACCTTCGCGGCCAGGGCTGCCGGCACGAGGCCGTCGCCCAGCATGGCGTAGTCGTACGGAAGCGTTCTGGCGCCCTCGATCATCGCGGCGCCGGCCGGGGATGCCAGCATCGCGTCCAGTTCATCGTCCGGCAAACCGAATCCGCTCAGGAAGAACCTGGTGCTGCCCTTGAAATCACCGATGTCGTTCAGCCGCTGAATGTGCGCGGCCTGTTCGGCATGTTCTGCTTCGGCCGCCTCGTCATTCGGGCCACGCGGAGTGTACGGCGGATCCGCCAGCACAAGCCTGGCGGGTGCCGGTCGCTCAGCTGCCGCCCTGAGCGCGAGCGCGCAACCTGCCGAATGGCCGTAGAGAAAGGCCGGGGCACCGGCGAGCGCCATCACCGCCGCCGCGTCCTCGACCTCCCGTTCGGGCGCGTAGGGTTTCGTGTCTTCGCTGTGCCCACGTCCACGACGATCCAGGGTATACACCGTGAAACGCGGCGCCAACGCTTCTGCCAGCGGTGCGTAGAAGCGATGATCAGCCAGGGAGCCGCCAACGATCAGGAGCGCCGGGCCTGCGCCCCGCTTGTCGACAGCGATCCGTGTGCCGTCCCTGGAGATCACACGCTGCACTGTTGCCTCCCTCGCTCGCGGGATTCCGGGCGTCGTTCAGTCGTTGATCGGCTCAACGCCAAGCTCCTCCAGCCGTGCAAGACCATCCTTCATGGCCTTGACCGCGTCGGGCGAGTGTCCCTGCCATGTCGTGACCTCGCCAACCACCCTGAGAGGATCACGGGAGCGAAATGACTTCGTCGGATTGCCACGAAACCGCTTGTTCGTCAGATTGGGGTCATCTTCAATCGGTCCCGTCGGCTCCACGATGTAGATTCTGCCGGAGCCTTCGCCGACGGCCAGCTCCGCCGCCCAGGTGGCCGCGTCCAACGTGCGGGTCAGGTAGACATGTGTCAGCGTCCTGCCGTAGTTCGGGGTCTGTCCCGGCTTGATCAGGTCTCCTGGTCGCAGGTCAGCCCGGGTGCCATGGTAGCAGGGCCATTCCGTCACCTCTCCCGTGACACGCAACGGCTCGCGGGATCGCCACGTCATCGACGGAGGCCCCGGAGGCTTCTGGTTCATCGAGTCGGAGGCCTCTTCAATCTGGCCGATCGGCTCGACGACATAGACCC
Organism: uncultured Bifidobacteriaceae bacterium; assembly: GCA_964574545.1. Lineage (GTDB taxonomy): Bacteria > Acidobacteriota > Vicinamibacteria > Vicinamibacterales > UBA2999 > JAUXWO01. The sequence continues at coordinate 1,491 of CAZNOC010000310.1, forward strand.
TGCCGGGACCGCTGCCCACTGCGATTTCCGCCTCCCAGATCGCCGCATCCAGGTGGGGCGTCAGGTAGACGTGGGAAGGCACGGCCTCTGCCTCGCCGACGACCGAAAGAGTGCCGGGCCGGATCAGGTCCCCGGGTTTCAGCGCGGCCCGAGTGCCATGGTAGAGGTGCACTGCACGCACGTCGGACGTCGTGTCTGGAATGTCTCTGGCATCTATCTGTGTTCTCCCTCTCGACGACGGCCTGACGTTGCGGCCCACCCCGCGCGTGCAGCGCAACGGCAGCTCTCGCCTGCCGCCGCCCCGGTCGACTCGACATCACGGCTGCCGCGATGGCCGCCGCGCAATCGCGAACGCCCCGGGCGTAATCCCATGGGTTCGTCGGAACGTCCGTGACAAGTGGCTCTGGTCCGCGAAGCCGGCGTCGTGCGCGGCCTCCGAGAGCCGCGCGCCATCCCTGATGAGGGCGGTCGCCAGGCGAAGGCGCCGGTCGCGAATGAACGACGCCGGCGTCGGACCGGCAACGCTCTTGAAGTCCCGGATCACCTGGAAGCGCGTCACGCCCGCCGCGACGGCAAGGTGCCGCAGGGAGATCTTCTCCGTGATCCGGCGATCGATCAGGTCCACATAGGTCGCAAACCGTACTCGCGCACCCGTGACCTCGATCGGCTCGGGCGTGCCGCGCCGGTCTGCGTGGTTCAGCAGCAGGCGGCGCAGGCACTCCAGGAGCGCGGCTTCCGCCGCGATGGCGTCATGGCCTTCCGAGCCCGCGTGGGCGGCCGCGAACGCGCTGGCGAGATCGCTGTCGTCCAGCACCTGCCTGGGAAACACCGGGTCCGGGGCCTGCCCCAGTTCCTGCGAGAGCTGGTTGATGAGTGCCAGGGACGGATACAGGGTGCGATACGCCCACCCCTGGCCCCCACCCGCCTCGCCGTCGTGCCACTCCTCGGGATTGACGACGAACAACGACCCGGCGGGGGCCACGACCATCGTGCCGCCGATGCGCACCCGCTCGCAGCCCTCGGTGATCACCGCCACGACGTAGCCACTGTGGGTGTGCAGGTCGTAGCGATGGTCGACGAACCGCGCGCGGAGAAGCTCGCATCCGTCGAGGCCTGGATGTGTCCAGTAACGGGTGGCGGCGGTACCTTCACGTCGCATCGGGCGTCACTCCTGTTCAAGACCAGGCGGCGCAAACCAGGTCTCATGGCCACCGGAACGATGATGCGCTGGCGTGTCCTGTGGGTGCGCTCCGGGGGGCGCCATCGATGCCACGTTCGCCGCCACCACTACAGGAGATGAGACGTGCCCCGCGCACCGAGCCCCAACATCCGCATTGCCCCGGCCGCGTGGCCAGACGATCTGCACACCGTCAGGGAGCTCTTGCGCAGCTACGCGCGATCGCTGCCGGTCGATCTGGCCTACCAGGACTTCGAGCGCGAACTCGCCACGTTGCCTGGACCGTACGCGCCTCCCGGAGGCGTGTTGATCCTGGCCCGCGGCCACGAACGCGGCCTGGGCTGCGTCGCCTTGCGGGCGCTGCCAGCACCGGGCTGCTGCGAGATGAAGCGGCTGTTCGTTGCCGGGCACGCGCGGGGGCTGGGACTCGGTCGAGCCCTTGTCGACACCGTCATGGCCGAAGCGCGCATACGTGGCTACACGGCAATGCACCTGGACACCCTCCCGGCCATGAGCGCAGCGATCAGGTTGTACGAACAGGCGGGATTCACGAGGACCGCACCGTATTATTCACCGACGCCAGCCGGGACGGTCTTCATGTCCCGGCGACTGTAGAGCACCCCTTGGCCAGCTCCATCCGCCGGCACCACCGTCGAGCTGCATGAAGCACTATGAGACACCGGTCACGACCGGGCCGGCTTGAACGGGATTGACCCGGCCCGAGGCCTTTTGGCGTACCGGCAGATTGAAGCATCAACGACCGCCCTGACCTGCCGGTCATCGGCCATCGACGACCATTCATTGGATTTCGTCCAAGACGCAGGGTGACTCCGACGCACCTTACTCCGTGTCCGCGCGCGCGTCGTCTCACCTTCCCCCGACACCCCCTTCCGGCCCCACGCGTGCGGAGGAGCGCGTGGACCTGCTGGATGCCATCCGCGGGCTCGCCCTCGGCGGCATCCTGCTCGCCAACCTGACGAGCTTCTTCGGCGTGGACATGCTGGGCGCCGAGGCGCGGCGCGCCATGCCGTGGGGCGGCGCCGGCGAAGGCGTGCTTTTCGCGATCAACTGGCTGGTCGAGGGCAAGTTCTATTCGATCTTCTCGATCCTGCTCGGCACCGGGTTCGCGCTGCAGGCACTGCGCGCCGGCCGGCGCGGCGCCCGCGAGGATGCGTTCGCCCGCTTCTTCCGGCGGCGCATGCTGGTGCTCGTCGCTATCGGGCTCACCCACATGTACTTCCTGTGGTCCGGCGACATCCTGACGCTCTACGGCGTGATGGGCCTGCTTCTGCCGACGTTGATGCGGCTCGCACCAGGCGTGCGCATGGGCCTCATGATCGTGTTGTTCGCCGTGCCGCTCGCCACGCACGTCGTCGTCCTCTCATCCGACGGCCGTCTCGATCCGCGCCCGCCCTTTGCCGCGGCGGGCGCCGAGGTCCGCGAGCGGCTGGGCGTCGCCGGCCGCCCCGCCCTTGACGTGTTCGCCCACGGCACCGCGCGCGACTACCTGGCATGGAACACGTCGTTTGCCGTGGCGCGGCCCGGCACGTACCTGCAGTCCGGACGGCCCGCGAAAGTGCTCGCGCTCTTCCTGCTCGGCGTGTGGTTGGGCACGGTCGTGCTCCCCCGCCTGCACACCATGCGCCGGTCCCTCTACGTGACCGTCGCGGTCGGCGGCGCGATCGGGCTGGCCTCGAGCGCGGTGTACGCCAGCATCAAGGGGGCGACCGGATCGACGTTCCTCGTGTCTCAGACGGGGCTCCTGCAGACCGCCGCCTACACGCTGGGGACAACGCCGCTGGCGCTGGCGTATCTCGCGGCGGCTGCCCTCGTGTGGCGCAGTGCGCGATGGCAGCATGCCCTCGCGTGGTTCGTGCCGCTCGGAAGGATGGCGCTGTCGGTCTATCTCTCGCAGACGCTCATCCAACTCGCGGTCTTCTCCGGCTATGGAGCGGGCCTGGCTGGCCTCGTGCCGGTGGTGTGGCTGCCCCTGGTGGCCGCGGCCATTCTCGTGCCGCAGCGGTACCTCTGCGCGTGGTGGTTGCGGCGTCACGCACAGGGTCCGGCGGAGTGGAT
>CAZNOC010000311.1:0-4740 GCA_964574545.1 uncultured Bifidobacteriaceae bacterium
GGCTGAACCGCTGAAGCGAGGAAGGTCGGACCAGATGTTGTGGACGGTACCCCCGCCAGTGGCAGGGTCGTGGCCGCGTGGACGCACGTCAGCCTGCCTCCCGAGCTGCCCCCTGGAATCACCGATCCGCGGCTTTCCCGACTGCTTCGCGGACGGCTGTCGCCCGCAATTCCCAATTTTCGGGGGAAGACCGCGGAAGCGCGGCAAGGTGATGGGTGAGGCCCCCGATCCACCATGGACACCCCGACCCACTCGATCGAAGACCTGCTGACCCATGCGGAGTGGGTGCGCGGTTTGGCCGGTCGCTTGATCCGCGACGCGGACCAGGCCGAGGATGTGGTCCAGGCGACTTGGCTGGCCGCGGTCGAACGGCCGGTGAGTGTGCGCAGGGATCCACGCGGCTGGCTCGCCGCCATCGTGCGCAACAAGGCCCGCATGCTGGCCCGCACCCGCGATCGACGAGAGCAGCGCGAACGCGATGCCTCGCGACCGGAAGCCCAACCGTCGGCGGCCGCGTTGGTGGAGCGCGCCAGCTTGCAACGCGAGCTCGCGACGCACGTGCTGGAACTGGACGAGCCGTACCGAACGGCCGTCTTGCTGCGGTACTTCGAGGACATGGCACCCCCGCAGATCGCCGAGCACCTCGGCGTGCCGCTCAAGACGGTCCACAGTCGCCTGGCGCGTGCAGCGTCGAAGCTTCGAGAACGGTTGGATTCCGAACACGGGGGACGTGGTCCGTGGATTGCGCTGCTGGTGCCCTTGCGGCCCAGGATGCCGCAGCCCGAGACGGACGCCGCGCCCCGCTCCACAGGGGAAGTCCCCTTGGCCATCGCAGGAGGTTGGATCGTGAACACACAAGGGAAGCTCGCCATCTTGGCCGGGACGTTGTTGCTCGGTGCGTTTGCCGTGCGAGCTTGGAAGGCCGCGCCACCCGCCCCGGCCGAGCCGTCGATCGGGATCCCGTCGACAGCGCTGCGCCCCCTGTTCGAGTCGAAGGCGCCTGCAGCGCTCGATCCCGGCGCCCGGCGCATGCCCGCGGGCGCCCCGGCGCTTGCGGAGTCCGCCGAGGCCGTGCAAGCAGAGCTCGCCCCGGCTGCGACGCAAGTGGCCGGTCGGGTGGTCGACGTCCAGGGGCGGCCCGTCCCGAACGTCGCGGTTGTGTCCTTGGCCCGTCCCAACCGATCCCTGGCGGTTTCGGGGGCCGACGGGTCATTCCTCGTCGAGTTGGATCCCGAACCGCTGTTTCGCCTGCAAGAGCCGGCTCCCGAGTTCGTGTTGCGTGTCGCTGAACAGCGTTGGACGACCCTTCGAGAGAGCTACGTTCGCGCTTCCAATCGGAGCATGGCACATCTCGTGGTCGCGGCGCGCGCGGAGCGTCTGGAGTGTGTGGTCGTAGATGCCGCGGGCCGTGCCGTCGAAGGAGCGACCGTGGAATACTGGGGCCAAGGCCGCGCGTTCCAAGACTTCCCCGAGTCCCTCGATTTGACTTCGCTGGTGCGCAGGAAGGCGGTCGCGAACAGCGCAGGCCGTTGCGCGTTCGAGAACTTCCCCCGGGTGCCGGGGATCGTCCTGACCGCTTCGGCGCCCGGGTTCGAAAGCGCCAGCCTCGAGTTGGACGAAGCACCCTTGCCCTACTTGTTCGAGCTGGTACCCCTGAGCGATGTGGACGGCGACTTCTTCGAAGGCACCGTGTTCGACGAACACGGACTGCCGGTCGAGGGGGCGCGGGTACAGCTCGCCGATTGGAAGGCGATCAGCGACTTCGCGGGGCGCTTTCGGTTGACGTACGGTTGGGTGCCCAACGACGCTGCCCTGTGCGCGTCCACTTCCGGGCGATTGCCCGCGCTGATCCCCGGGTTCGGCGCGATCTTGAACGCGAAGGGCAAGCACCTGGAACCGGTCGAGTTGACTCTCGCGGGTGCACCGCTCGAGATCCATGGACGTGTGATCGACGACCAAGGCGAACCCTGTGCCTTCTGGACCTTGCAGGTGCTCGACGAGTCCGCGATCAGCCAAGGCCAGATCCCTGTGCAGACGGCCGAGTCCCTGGCTCGCACGAGTTCGAAGAAGGTGCTCACCGACAAGCAGGGTCGTTTCATCTTGAACGGGCTGTACCCGCGCGCATACCGCGTACGAGTCTTCGAGAGTCGCTCCTTGGTCCGTTGGGACGCTGTTCTCGACGCCGGCGCCCGGGATGTGATCGTGCGTGTTGCTTTGCCCGAGCACCGGCCCCTATTCGGCAGGGTCGTCGATCGCACCGGGAACCCGATCGACAAGGTGCGCGTGCGCCTGGCCATGAGGACCTTCGAGACGTCCTTCGGCAGCCAGTCCGCCGAGGGTGACGAGCAGCTCACCGCCGAGGATGGTGCGTTCGCATTCGAGCGCGTGCCCGTGCGCGACGTTTACGTGGGAGTCTCCGGCGAGGGCATCCTGCCCGGCTCCCACGAACTGCGGGAAAACTGGTCCGAAGAGAAGCAGGAAGTCGTCGTGTCCCTGCGCCGCCATTTCCGAGTCGAGTTGAACGACCCGGGGCAGGGTGTGGATCGGATCGAGATGCGCGGCGCGGATGATCGCAGGCTGCAGATCAATCGCTTCGAAGCCCACGGCATGAGTGCCAGCATGCAGGCCGCCGTGGTCGATGGCCGCACCGAGACCCTGTCGGTCTCGGACGAAGCCGTGACCCTCGTGCTGTTGGCAAACGAGGAAGAGCTCTTTCGCAGACCAATCACCCTGACCGGCGACAAGGTCACGGTTCTGCGACCTTAGCGTCCTGGGCCGAGGAACTCGCAAGCGAGCGCCCGGCCTCGCCGATGTAGCCGACGATCGGGTCAGCCTGTCCGAGACGTTTGCGGCCGAGCCATCGCCGGTTCGGCGAGTCCCGGCGGCGGGCTGCCGCCGGTGGGCCGGGTGCCCGCTGATGCGCTCCGGATGCGCTACAACGAGGGCGTGGGCGGGGCTGGTGCTGGATGGTGTCTACCTGACCCACGGCCCGGCTTCCCGCCACGAGTTTCATTGCGCGCCGCCGCTCGATGACGCTGAGGTGGAGCGCGTGCAGCCCGACGCCCGTCGCCGCATCGAGCGCGTCCTGCACGCCCGCGGGCTATTGCGCGAGTCTGCTGCGCAAACCCAGCGACGACCTCGCGCCCGTGAAGGGGCCCGTGAAGGGGCCCGGGAAGGCCGAGGACGCATCGCTACTGCCGTTCTGGTACGCCGCCTCCGTCCAGTCGCGCTATCCTCCGAGCTCGAGTACTTCGGCGGCTCGGGTCCGCAGTACGGCTTCTACTTCGGGGACACCCTGGTGCTCGCCGAGGGGGATGCGGTGGACCTGGCCGAGGTCTCCCCGGGCACCGTCTACACCTACCTCGGCGACGTCAAGCTGACGGACGATCGCAAGGTGCTGCTGCGCGCGCGCATGGACGATCCCCAGGTGGCGGGCATCGAGGACGTGGCCATCGTGCTGCAGCTCGGGCCGGACGGGTCGGTGCTCGACCTGCAGCTCGTGGACCGCCAGCCGTTCGTCCACTCCGGCGGTGCACCGTCCAACCTCGAGGAAGGCATCTGGCCCTGGGGCTCCGCCGCGGCCATCAACTCCGCGGGCAGCGTGCTGTGGTGCGTGACCCTGGCCGGCTCGACCGCGACGGACGACATCGCCTACCTGGACGGTGTCGAGATCATGCACGAGGGCTCGCCCTCCCCCGTGGCGGGTCGCACCTGGGGCTTCTCGCGCACGCCCGAGGTGGACCTGAACGAGGCCGGTGACTGGGTCTACAAGGATGTCCTCGACAGCTCCGACCTGGCCACGGACGAGATCGTGGTGCGCAATGGCGAGAAGGTCGTGCAGGAGGGAGACACCCTGCAGTCCATCGCCCCCTGGTCCTTCGCTCCCCTGGGCACCTTGCCGGCCTTCGGCTCGGCGGGCCCGGTGCTGAACGGCATCGGCGACGTCATCTGGTACGCGAGCTGGAACGATCCCGACAGCAGCCGCAACACGGGCATCTTCGTGAACACCCGCCGGATCGTGCAGGCCGGTGTCAGCCAGGCCGCCGGGATGACCGTGCTCGGCCTGACCCAGTCGTCCGACATGCTGGCCACCTCCGAGGAGGGCTTCATCCTCTTCAGCGGGCGTCAGACCAACGAAACCAACTCGCTGCTGCTGACCCACGGCACCGACCTGGGCCAGTCCTACTGCACCTCGGCCCCGAACTCCACCGGCACCGCGGCGACGATCACCGCGGCCGGGGGGGTCGGCGTGGCCGCCAACGACCTGACCCTGACCGCCTTCCCGGTGCCGGCGGGCCAGTCCGGCATCTTCTACTACGGTCCGAGCACGGCCCAGGTGCCCTTCGGCAACGGAACCCGCTGCGTGGGCGGTCCCTCCCTGCAGCGGCTGGCTCCCGGCGTGGCGAACGCCAACCTCGCCCTGCGCCAGGAGGTGGACCTGACCGCCCCGCCCTCGACCGCCGGCCAGATCACGCCGGGCTCGACCTGGCACTTCCAGTGCTGGTTCCGCGATCCCGCGGCCGGTGGATCGGCCTTCGACCTGAGCGACGCCATCTCGCTGACCTTCACCAACTGAACGGAGCCCGGCCGGACCGGCAGGGCTCCCGCAGGGGCACCGGGTGAGATCACGCCCGGCCCGACGCCGAGAACCAGGGCCGGGGCGTGCGGCAGTTCTGGGCCGACCCGCAGATGTGGAAGGGCGGCAAGGGACTACCGAACCACGCCGACGCCTTCATCCGC
>CAZNOC010000312.1:0-4719 GCA_964574545.1 uncultured Bifidobacteriaceae bacterium
TTCGGGGAGGCCCGGTGGCACGCCGGCGACCGCGTGTCGGTCACGGCCGGCGTGCGTGCCGAGCACATCCAGCGCGATCGGCTGCCGGGCGACCCCTCGGCATTCTCGCCCCGGCCGGATTTCGACACCGACACGGTCGTATCGCTGAACCCGAAGGTCGCGGCGGCGTGGCTCGTGTCCCACAGATCGCCCGCTGACGGCGCGCGGTCGTGGACGCGCGTGCGCGCGGCGGCGGGCACCGGCATCCGTCCCCCTGACGCATTCGAGATCGCCTTCACGGACAACCCGAGTCTGAGGCCCGAACGGAGCAGGAGCCTGGAGGCGGGCGTCACGCAGGCGATCGCGGGAGGCGCCGTGCAGTTCGAGGGCACGCTGTTCGCGAACGACTACGACGACCTCATCATCTCCGTCGGACGATTCCGCGACGCCAGCGAGTACCGCACGGACAACATCTCGAACGCCCGGGCGCGCGGACTGGAGCTTGGCGCGTCACTGCGCACGGTACGCGGTCTCGACCTTCGCGTCGCATACACGTTCCTCGACACCGAGATCCTGGCCGTCGATCTGGCGGGAGAGGCGCCGCCGCCGTTCGTCGTCGGCGACCGCCTGCTGCGGCGGCCGCGGCACCAGGCGTCGATCACCGCCGGCTGGACGGCCGACCGTATCTCGCTCTTCGCCAGCGCGCATCTGCGCGGCGAGACGCTCGACGTCGAGCCCTCCTTCGGCGCATTCGGGGGCCTCTTTCCGAACCCAGGCTACCGGACAACCTCCGCTGGAGGATCGGCCCGAATCGGTCGAGGCGTGACGGCGTACGCCCGGCTCGAGAATCTCTTCAACCGCGCCTACGAAGACGTCTTCGGCTTCCCGTCCCCGGGCCGCACGGCCTACGTGGGAGTGCGTGTTGCTGCGAGCCGATAACGTCACGTTCGGGTACGGGGGTGGACGGACGGGACAGCCCCCCTTTCCACGCAATGCGCGGAGCACGGACGGCCTCCCCGACGTCCCACTCGTGCTGGACGGCGTCAGCCTCACCATCCCGACCGGCGGTCTCGTCGGCATCCTCGGCCCCAACGGCTCGGGCAAGACGACGTTGCTCCGGTTGCTGTCGGGGACGCTGCGGCCGTCCACCGGACGCGTGTGGCTCGACGACCGGGCGGTGGACGCGCTGTCCCGGCGTGACCTGGCCCGGCAGATCGCCGTCGTCCCGCAGGAGACGCACCTGTCGTTCGACTACTCGGTGATGGAGATGGTGCTGATGGGGCGCCATCCTCACCTGGGGCTCTTCGAGGTCGAGGGACCTGCCGACCTCGCCATCGCACGGGATGCGCTGGCCGCCACCGGGACGGCGCACCTCGAGGCGCGCCAGTTCGACACGCTCAGCGGAGGTGAGAAGCAGCGCGTCGTGATCGCCGCGGCGCTCGCGCAGGCCGCGAGCCTGCTGTTGCTCGACGAGCCCACGGCCTCGCTCGACCTCGGCTACCAGCTCGAGGTCGCGGGCCTCCTGCACCGGCTCAACGAAGACCGCGGCGTGACGCTCGTCGTGTCTACCCACGACCTGAACCTTGCCGCCTCGCTCTGCCGCGACCTGATCCTGCTCCACCGCGGCCGCGTCCTGGCGGCGGGCCCGCTCGAAGACGTTCTCACCCCGGACCATATCCAGACGCTGTACGGCGTCGAGGCGGACATACGCGTGCACGACGAGACCGGCCACGTGATGGTGGTGCCCCTGCGGAGGCGCGGCGGCCGATGACCCCGTCCATCCGGCGCCGGCTGCTGACGACGGTGCCGGCGTTCGGACTCTTCACCTTCGCCGTGCTGGTCTTCGCCCCGACGATCGGCAGCACCTCCATCAGCCTCGCGCGCGTCTTCGATGCCTCGATCCCCTGGTCCGACAACGTCGACGCGCAGATCTTCTTCGTCGCGCGACTGCCGCGTGTGCTGGCGGGCGCCCTCGTCGGATCGACGCTGGCGGCCGCGGGCGTCGTGCTGCAGGCGCTGCTGCGCAACCCGCTGGCGACGCCCTTCACGCTTGGCGTCTCGGCCGGCGCCGCCCTTGGCGCGATGCTCGCCATCTCGTTTCGACTCGATGTCGGGCTGCTCGGCGTGTCCTCGATCCCCGTTGCGAGCTTCCTGGGCTCGATCGTCGCGATCGCGATCGTCTATGGGCTGGCCTCGTCACAGAAACGCGGGCTGTCCACCAACGTGCTGCTGCTCGCCGGCGTCACGCTCAACTCGTTGTTCTCGGCGGTGATCCTGTTCGTGCAGTACCTCTCGGACCATACCGACGCGTTCCGCACGATCCGATGGTTGATGGGCGACCTCGACGTGTCGAGCTACGACCCCGTCCTGGCCGCGCTGCCGTTCCTCCTGCTCGCCTTCGGCGGCTTCGCGGTCCTGCCGCGCGCGCTCAACCTGTTGACGCTTGGCGAGGATGTGGCGGCTAGCCGTGGCGTGGACACGGGCCGCGCGCAGCGGCTGGCGTTCTTCAGCGCCTCGCTGGCGACGGGCGCTGCCGTCTCGCTTGGCGGGCCGATCGGCTTCATCGGCATCGTGGTGCCACACCTCGTCCGCCTGATCGTCGGCTCGGACCATCGAATCGTCCTGCCGTCGGCCACGCTCTTCGGCGCCGGCTTCCTCGTCCTCTGCGACGTCGTCTCGCGCGTGGCGATGGCGCCGATCGAGCTGCCCGTCGGGATCGTCACGGCGATGATCGGCGGGCCGTTCTTCCTGTGGTTGCTGGTGAGGCGGTCATGATGAGGTCGACGTACAAACACGAAGGTCACGAAGCGTACGAAGGACGCACGACGGACGTTTTCCTTGCGATGCCCCGATGTCAGTCGGGTGCGGAAGGAAGAAATGCCGTTGTTCGTGCGTTCTTCGTGGCCTTTGTGATCTTCGTGTTTGGAGCCGTGTGGCCAACTGACGCGCAGGCGCCGCCGGCGCGGATCGTGTCGCTCGTCCCCGCGCTCACCGAGATGCTGTTTGCCATCGGCGCAGGACCCCAGGTCGCGGCCGTCAGCAGCTTCGACCAGCACCCGCCGGAGGTGACGGCGCTGCCGCGTGTCGGCGCGCTGCTCGATCCGGACGTGGAGCGGATACTGTCGCTGCGGGCCGACCTCGTGGTGATCTACGGCAGCCAGACGGATCTGCGCGAGCAGATGCGCCGCGCCGGCGTGGCGGTGTTCGACTACCGGCACGGCGGACTTGCCGACGTCACCGCGACGATTCGCGCGCTCGGGAGACGGACCGGGCATGCGCGGAACGCCGATGCGGTCGCCTTGGGCCTCGAGGCGCGCCTCGAGGCCGTGCGCGCGCGCGTGGATGGGCGCGCCCGCCCGCGCACCCTGCTCGTCTTCGGGCGTGAAGCCGGCGCGCTCCGCAACATCTACGTGAGCGGGGGCCGCGGGTTCCTCCACGATGCGCTCGAGGCGGCCGGAGGCACGAACGTCTTCGCCGATGCCAACCGTGAGTCCGTCCAGGCCACCACCGAGCTGATCCTGGCGCGCGCCCCGGACGTGATCATCGAGCTGCGATCGTCCGACACGCTGACCGATGCAGAGCGAGGCCGGGAGATTGCCGCGTGGGGCCGGCTCGCGTCGGTCCCCGCGGTACGGGCAGGCCATGTCCACGTGCTGACGGGACCCGGCCTCACCGTGCCCGGCCCCCGGATTGCGGACACCGTTGAGCGCCTCGCCGAGGCCATCCATCCGGACGGGGCGCGGTGAGAATCCTCGTGTCGTGGTCCACCGGCAAGGACTCGGCCTGGATGCTCCAGCGTCTGCGCACGGAGTCTCCGGATGCGGTCGCCGGCCTGCTCTGCACGACGAACCAGGCCGTGGACCGGGTCGCGATGCACGGCGTACGGCGCACCATCCTCGAAGCGCAGGCCGCGTCCATCGGCCTTCCGCTCACCGTGGTGCCACTGCCCTGGCCGTGCCCGAACGACGAGTACGAGGCCCGCATGGCCGCGGCCGTGGCCGCCAAGGTGCGCGAAGGCTACACGCACGTGGCCTTCGGCGACCTCTTCCTCGAGGACGTGCGCAGGTACCGTGAGGAGCGGCTCACCGGCTCCGGATTGACGCCGCTCTTTCCGCTCTGGCACGCCGCGCCGACCCGTGAGCTGGCCGGTGAGATGGTCGCGGGAGGCCTGAAGGCCACGCTCACGTGCGTCGATACGCGCGTGCTCGATCCGTCGTTCGCCGGGCGGCCGTTCGACGAGGCCCTGCTCGGCGATCTCCCAGCGGGCGTCGACGCGTGTGGCGAGAATGGCGAGTTCCACACGTGCGTCTGGGACGGTCCGATGTTCGCTCACCCGCTGACCCTGGCTCCGGGTGAGGTGGTGTCACGGGACGGCTTCACCTTCATGGATCTCGTGGACCGCATCAAGTAAGGTCTTCGATCACGACGCGCCATGTTCCCATCACGCATCATCTGCCTCACGGAAGAAACCACAGAAACGCTGTATCTCCTCGGCGAGGGCGGCCGCGTCGTCGGGGTCAGCGGCTACACCGTACGGCCGCCCGAGGCGCGCCAGAAGCCGCGCATCTCGTCGTTCCTGCACGCGCGTTACGACAAGATCGAATCGCTCGCGCCGGACCTGATCCTCGCGTTCTCCGACTTGCAGGCGGAGATCACCACAGAACTGGTGAAGCGTGGCCACCCCGTCTTCACGTTCAACCAGCGCAGCGTCGCCGAGATCCTGCAGATGATCCGCGTGCT
>CAZNOC010000313.1:0-4710 GCA_964574545.1 uncultured Bifidobacteriaceae bacterium
CCCGTCGTCGGGCAAAGTGCTCTCAGGCGGCCTCGACAGCAACGCGCTCCAGAAACCGAAGCGCTTCTTCGGTGCCGCGCGCAACATCGAGGAAGGCGGTTCGCTCACGATCATCGCCACCGCGCTCATCGATACCGGCTCCCGCATGGACGACGTCATCTTCGAGGAGTTCAAGGGCACGGGCAACATGGAGATCCATCTGGACCGCAAGCTGATGGACAAGCGCGTGTTCCCGGCCATCGACATCCAGAAGAGCGGCACACGAAAGGAAGAGCTGCTCATCGCCCGCGAGGACCTCAACCGCATCTGGGTCCTCCGCAAGGTGCTGACGCCGCTCTCGCCCGTGGAAGCGATGGAACTGCTGCTCGACAAGATGGGCAAGACAAAGGACAACGCCGACTTCCTGTCGGCGATGCAGAAGATGGGGTAGCTGAGGATTCGCGGTTCCTCGAATAGCGAATAGCGAACGACGACCATGGTCACGATCAAGGTAAGGCGCAACGGGTCGCTGCTCGTCGAGGGTGAGAACGTGAAGCTCGTGGACTGGGAGGGCAGGGAGTACGTGCTGTCCAGCAAGCCTTTCGCGCTCTGCCGCTGCGGGCAGTCGAAGCGCCGGCCGTTCTGCGACGCCAGCCACAAGCTCTGCGACTTTGCCGCCGAGGAAGGCGCCCCGGGGCCGAACGCCCCGCCGGAGGCGTAGAGACGCGCAGTTTCCAGTTGTCAGTTCTCAGTTCAAAGGCGGCGAGTGGCCCCTTTTGAACTGCTAACTGAAAACTGACACCTGTCGTCGTTACCCCTCCCGCAGCGCTGTCGTCGGGTCGAGCCGCGACGCCCGCCTGGCCGGAAGATAGCTCGCGGCCATCGCGGCAGCGGCCAGAGTCGATCCGACGAGGATCACCGTCCACACGCTCCCGCTGACGATCCCGAACATCACCGACTCCATCGTCTTGCCGAGCGCGAGCGCCAGCACCAGGCCGATGGTCGTGCCGGCCACCGTGATCGGCACCGCCTGCCTGAGTGCGAGCCGCACGACGTCGCCGGCGGTCGCACCGAGCGCCATGCGCACGCCGATCTCCTGCGTACGGCGGCTCGCCAGGTACGACATCACGCTGTAGATGCCCATCACCGCCAGGAAGAGCGCCATCACACCCATCGTCGTCAGGGTGGACGCCGCGAAGCGGATGCCGGCGGTCTTGTCGGCGATCACCGTGTCGAAGGTCTGGAGCAGCGTGATGGGCTGCTGCGGATCCCCGGCGGTGATCGCGGTGCGAAGCGCGCCCGCCAGATCGATCGGGGCGCCCGGGGTGCGTGCCAGGACGAACAGGGTCGTGGGCGGGTCGGCCCGGAACGATCGGTAGACCGTCGGCGAGACCTGGCGCATGAACCAGTCCTGCATGACGTCGCCCACGACGCCCACGACGGTGAACGACGGCCCCTCCGGATCGAGTTGGAAGCGCTGGCCGAGGGGGTCCGCGCCGGGCCAGTACCGGTCGGCCAGCATCTGGCTCACGACCGCGACGAGCGCACTCGTCTCGTGGTCCGCTTCGGTGAGCAGCCGGCCGCGCCTGAGTGGAAGCCCCATCGTCCGGAAATAGCCGGGCGTGATGCGGCGGTAGTCCACCTGGCGCACCTCGGAGGCCTCGAGCGGCACGCCGTCGGGCAGGAACGGCCGGCTCTGGCCGAACCCGGCGTAGGGAATCGTGTTGCTGACCGCGGCGTCGGTGATCGCCGGGACACCGGCGAGCGAGGCCAGGACGCGGTCGGCGAATTGCCGGCGCGCCTCGGGCTCGGCGTACGCCGTCTCGGGCAGCGTGAGGCGGGCGGTCATCACACGCGCGGGCTCGAACCCGAGCGAGTCCGACGCGGCGCGACGGGCGGCGCCGACGCTGAGAACCGCCGCGGTCAGGAGGGCAAGGGCCAGCGCGATCTGCGTGGTCGCGAAGGCGGCGCGCATCCATTGCGGGCCGCGGCCCGCCGTGGCGGTGCGCGTCCCCTGGCGCAGCGAGTCCAGCACCTCGGTCCGAATGGCCTGCACGGCCGGCGCCAGCGCGAACAACATCGTCGCCCCGACGGCGAGGGCGATCATGACCAGGAGCGGACGGGTCTGCAGGTAAAGGTGGTCCCAGCCGGGGACGAAGCGCTGGATGCTCTCGGGAATGGCCGTCCGCGAGGCGGCGATCCCGGCCATCGCGAGTGGCACGGCCAGCAGCGCCGCGAGTCCCGCCAGCAGCCCGCCCTCGATGAGCAGTTGCCGCAGCACGCGCCAGCGGCTCGCACCGAGGGCCATGCGCATCGCCAGTTCCTGCTGGCGTTCGGCGCCGCGCGCCAGCAGCAGGTTTGCGACGTTCGCGCTGCCGAGCAGGAGCAGTAGGAGCGCGGCGGCCTGCCAGATGGCCACGAAGTTGGCCGCGCCGGGATCGCCCATGCCGCGGTTGAAGGTGAGCACCGAGACGAGACGGTTGGCGTTGGTCTCGGGGTGGGCGCGCTGTTGCGCCTCGACAATGGTCTGCATCTCCGCGTCGGCGCGCTCGATCGAGACGCCGTCGGCAAGCCGGCCCATCACCATCAGATAACCGCGCTCGCGACGGTGGGCCATCGCCTCGTCGAACGCGAGCGGGAGCCAGAGCCGCGAGCCCATCGGGATGCTGAAGCGCGGCGGCGCGATGCCGATGACGAGGGTGGGTGTGCCGTTGACGAGAATCGCGCGGCCGACGATGCCGGGATCGGCGGCGTATCGTGTGCGCCAGAGCATGTCGCTGAGGATGGTCACGTGGGGGCCGCCGGGGACGTCCTCGCCTGCAAGGAAGTCGCGCCCGATCGGCAACGTGACCTGGACGGTCGAGAAGAACTCCTGCGAGACGAGGCCGGCCGCCACGGACACGGGTTCGCCGTCACCGGTGAGCGTGACCTGGTTGTACGCCTCGACGGCGGCGAGGCGATCGAATGCCGTGGCCTGCGCCTTCCAGTCGAGGTAGTCCGCGGGCGCCACGGTCGACGCGCCCTCGACCTCGTGGCGCCCGGAGGAGGTGACGACCACCGCGCGGTCGATGCCCGGCAGCCGGTGCGGCCGGAGCACGATGGCGTCGGCGAGGGTGAAGATGGTGGCGTTGGCGGCCAGGCCGAGGCCGAGCGCGAGGAGCATCGCGCCGGTGAGCGCGGGACGCTGGCGCAGCGTGCGGGCGGCGCAGGTGACGTCCTGGCGCAGGCCGCTGAACCAGCCGCGCGACTCCTCGGCCTCGACGATCTCCCATCGCCGTGTGCGGACGGCACCTGGCCGAAGGCGGCCGGCGGCAAACCGCAGCGCGATGGCCAGTGCCTGCCGCCAATACCAGCGACCAGCGACGGTCGCGCCGTGTCTGGCGGTCAGCGTCGAGAACTCCTCGCGCAGATCGCCCGTGACGGCCTCACGCCACTCGGCATCGCGCATGGCGGCGCGGACGAGCCGTTCGGCGAGGGGCGGCGGGGGCCTCATGGTTGCTCCAACAGGGCCTCGAGCCCCTTTGACAGACTGGCGAGGGCGGCGTGCGTAGCCTTCAGGGCGCGCATGCCGAGCGGCGTGACGGAGAAGTAGCGGCGGGCGCGGCCGCCGCGCTCCGGCGTCGGGTCGCCCATCCGCGAGCGGACACAGCCCTTCGTCTCGAGCCGCTCGAGCGCTGTGTAGAGCGCGCCGCGCGCGACGGGCCGGCCGGTGCGGGCCTCGAGCACCTCCCTGACCGGAACCGCGTAGGCGTCGGTGTCCACATGCAGAATCGCCAGGAGAACCGCGTACTCGAACTCACCGAGGTAAGGGGTGGACTTCATGTCTGCAATGCAGGCTAAATCAGAAGGACGACCGCGGCAAGCCGAAAGTTCCCTTCAGGGATCATCCACAGATGACGCAGATGACACGGATTCAGTCCGGCGAGCGTCCCGCGGCGGCTGGTCGGAGACCAGCCGCCTGGTGGGCGGACGACGCGACGAGGACGTGAGTCCCTTGGGACGGCCGCGGACTCACGTCCTCGTCGCGTCGCCCGCCCACCAGGCCGGCCGTTGGCCGGCCGTGGGACGTGCGGACTTTCTCTCCACGATGTCCTTCTGTGTAATCCGCGTGATCTGCGGATTGACCTGTCAGCGTTCGCTCGCGGACCACGAGTCCCGGGAGCGGACACTCCCGATGCCGCCGCACCTGTGCGGTGAGCTCCAACCGGCCTTCGTACGGGGCCGGCACGGACGCGCCCGGTCGGCATCCATCGTGCAGGGCACGAGAGGGGTCGGCGTGTCCCGGTCGGAGGAGCTGATGCTTCGTACTGCCAGTCAAGACCTGCGCTACGGACTTCGAACGCTGAGCCGCGCACCCGGCTTCACGATCGCCGCGGCGCTCACGCTCGCAATGGGGATCGCGGCGACCACGGTGCTGTTCACCGTGGTGAACGGGGTGCTGTTGCGCCCGCTGCCGTATCCCGACCCCGGCCGCCTGGCGCTGCTGTATGCCGCGTACCCACAGCGCGGGATCGACCGCGGCACGCTGTCGATCCCGGACTTCCGCGATTGGTCCGAGCACACTCGCACGGTGAGCCGCATGGGGGTGTACTCGACGCTGCCGTCCTCGCTGGTGCTGCAGAGCGAGTCAGGCGCCCGCGAGTTGCCCACCGCCCACGTGTCGTGGGAAGTACTGCCGACGCTTGGTATCGAGCCGGCGATCGGCCGCGTGTTCCGGCAGGAAGAGGAGGA
>CAZNOC010000314.1:0-4708 GCA_964574545.1 uncultured Bifidobacteriaceae bacterium
GCTCCCGCAACACTCATCCCTTATGCGATGAGCGTGCCAAGTGCCAGTCGCGTGGAAATGCGCCGAAATCCAGAGCCCCGGAGCCTCGCCGGCGCACGACTGCCCCACCCAGGGTGTGGCGCAGGGGACCGGCGTCGGCCGTCGTGCTTACGGGTCACCCAGGATGCACACCCGGCACGCCTCGACAGGCACCTCCGATGCCTCGGTCCCGGCATGACCGACATCGTGGTCGATTCGCCGCCGATCCCGTTGGGCACTTCCGTCCGGCGTCGCCGGGCGGAAAGGGATCCTCTGTTGTCGTTGGAGGCGCGCCGGCCGCTTCAGTCGCGCGGTCGAGATCGCGGCGGGACCGCGACGGCCGCGACGTCTGTTGGTACTCGATACGTGCCTGACGAGGGTCATCGTTCATCGCGGCGGAGGGTAATGAGATGGAGCCAGATCCAACGTTAGAGGCGTCTGCATCCGAGAACAGGCTGAACGATCGAATCAGCGGCGGTGCCTTTGCCGTGGCCCTCTCCGGAGGCGGCCACCGAGCGACCCTCGCCTCGCTCGGCGCGCTTCTCGCGCTCGTCGACCGTGGGCTTGCGCCCAGGATCCTGCAGGTGGCATCAGTGTCCGGCGGGTCCATCACCAATGCCTTCGTGGCCCAGAGGGCCCAGCTCGATGCACTCGGGCCTGAAGGGCTGGACGAGATCGCAACGGAACTCGCCACGACGGTCATCCGCAAGGGAGTGCTGACGGGACGCTGGATCGTCGTGACGATCGTGACTCCAGTCATCGTCGGGATCGCGGCTGGAGTCATCCTCCACACAACCGTCGTTTCATGGGCGTGGCTCACGGTCGCAATTGGTACTGCGATCGCGTGCGCGGGACTCCTTGGCCGCGGTCTGGTCGTCGATTGGCTCCTGGATCGCCGCTACTTTCGCCGCAAGGGCGTGGTCGGTGCTCGTACGCGCCGGGAGCGAGCCAAGTTCGCATCGCTCTCAGGACGGCAGATCGACCATGTCCTTTGCGCGACAGACATCGCTCTCGGCCTTCCGGTGTACGCGTCGACGCAGCACGGCGGAGTGATATGGCGCCGCCTCGGTACCGAGCGGCGACATCCTTGGACCAGCCTCCCGTTCCAGACGTTCGACGCCCGTGATCTCTCGATCGCCGAACTGGTTCGAGCGTCAGCCGGATTCCCCGGGATTCCTCCACGGCGATTACGCATCCCGAGCGATCCGGGCAACCCTCTCACGGCAGGAACGCCGAGTGTGGCATTTCTCGCCGACGGCGGGATTTGGAACAACCTCGGATCTCAAGTCATTCGCGAGGACGGATTCATCGGATCTCACATGGCGTGGGATCGCGGAGTCGTCCGACCCTACGGGAGGGTGCCCAGGGGCGTTCCCTTGTTCTGCTTCAATGGGTCGGCGCCCCTGCGCCCAGCGCACCCGTGGGTTTTCAGAATTCCAGGTGTCGCACTGTTCAGTTCGTTGATGCAGACGATGCACATCCTGAGCGCGAACACGGTGATCCCACGCGTCGAGGGGATGACAGCCTCGGTGCAGCGGAGGGCGTGGTCCGGCCGGCGCCCAGACTATCTCGATCCGGCTGACCTCGTGGCCGACTTGCGGCCGACGGATCGTCTGGCTGATGACTATCGAGAAGGCGCATGGGGCGGTGAGGAGATTCGCGCGACCGATCCGTCGGTGATCCAATGGGAAGGGGACGCATCCAGTCGCGTCAGACTGGCTCGAGCGTATCGTCAACCAGACGACGAGACCGACGAGACAGACTGGCT
This sequence comes from uncultured Bifidobacteriaceae bacterium, assembly GCA_964574545.1. Taxonomy (GTDB): domain Bacteria; phylum Acidobacteriota; class Vicinamibacteria; order Vicinamibacterales; family UBA2999; genus JAUXWO01. The sequence continues at coordinate 1,787 of CAZNOC010000314.1, forward strand.
GGCATTCGTGCTTGGTGCGAAGGAGCCGGAAGGGTCATTTCCTGTGTGTGGTCTTGCGAGCTTCGACGACTGGGAAGCTCTCAGAACGTCACCCGACTGGAAGAGGCTGGTTACGAATGAAGGAGTCGGTGCGGTCGGCGCGCCTACTACACTCGGGCGGTTCGAAGCCGAATTGGCGCGTCGGGTGATCGCACGCGCATACCTGAATACCTATCTCGTCAGCATCTTCCTGGCGCCGCTGGTGGAGGGCGATCTCGAACGGCTGGCGCGGCTCCCTGGTCGTCTCGATAAGATCGTCGGGTGGGACTGAAGAGGCGCGGCGCTACGTGCCGGGCACTCGACGTTCCGGCCGACGCGTAAGTGAGTCAACCGTGCTCGCAGCGACACACCGTCATCGCGGCCCCGGGGCACCGCGGGGCCGCCCCACAGGGTCTAGGGCCCCGGGCACGTCCCCAGTCGTCAACGCCGTTTCGCCGGCGCCTTCTTGCGTGAGCTGGCCTGACCAGTGCGTTTGCGGGTCGCTCGTCGCGTCCGGCCCCGCTTCGCCGCCGGTGCCGGCTTGCCATCAACCCCCAGGTGTGCGAGCTCCTGCTTGGCCGCCGCCCGGAGCGCCACCTCGGCGTCGCGCGACGCCATCGAACGCACCTTTGGCTCGAGCGACATCAGCCCCAGTCGCCCGACGGCGCTCAGTGCTACCTTTCTCACGCCCACATCCCCGTCGTCGAGCAGCCGATCGGCCAAGCGCGCGGCCTGGGGGGCCGGAAGATTGCGCAGCCCGGCCGCCGCCGCTACCCGTACCACCTCATGGGGGCTGGCAACCGCCGACGACAGCGCATCGATGGATTCGTCGGTCTGGATCATGCTGGCCAGATAGGCCGCCTTGGACGCCAGGCCCGGGTCTGCCGAGCGGACCAGCGTTGTCAGGTGTGGCACGGCATCGGGCCCAAGCGCGGTGAGCGCCATGTAGTCGGGCTCATCTGTGTCGAGCTGCTTCAGCACTTCCTGCAGCGTCACTGACATGGTCCCTCCTAGCAGGCCACGGTACTCGCGCTCGACTGCATCGTCGACGCCTCGCCGGGTACGAGATCGGGCGGGGGGTTTGTGATGTTGTTGGTGCCGTTTCCCGTCATGAGCCGGTTGTTGTCGTTCACGTGTCGGAGTCCGAGCACGTGGCCCACCTCGTGCGCCAGGGTCCATTGGCTGGCGGTGGCGGCCACGACGGCTCCGGGGCGGCCCGACGGATGCGTCGCGCAGCCATTGAACGGCGGCACGGTCGACCGCACGAAGTAGACCACCACGTCATTTGCGGCGGCGTTGTTGCGATTGGAGAACAACTGATTCTGCTCGGTGGTCGTCGAGCCGAGCGTGCACGACCCGACGTCGACGTCCAGGAACGTGGCCGGCAGATTCAGCACCTCGGTGGACACGAGGCGGACGTTGATGCCGACCGTGGCGAACACCTGCACCATGTTGGCCACCATCGTGTTGATCGAGATGTTTGGCGCGCGCACCGTCTTCACGTGCAGCCGGACGCACGTCGGTCCCCAGCCAATCAGCTTGAGATCACCGCCGCCGGTCCGTACCGGCGTCACCATCGTGAGCCCGCTGACGCCGAGGTTCGAGACGAGGGTGACGTGTGACGCGGTGCCGGCCTGGCTCCCGCTGTCGGAGCGTCGAACGACGCCGCCACCTGCGGTGATGTTCCAGGCGATCAGTCTCAGATCGCCGCCCGAGGTCCGGACGGCGGACACGACGCCATCAGTGAGCGACGCTAGGCTGTTGCTGCCGATACTGCCAGCGGCAGACCCGCTGTCGCCAAGGCGCTGTACGGTGGCGCCGTTGGACGAAATGCCCCACACGATGAGCCGCAGATCGCCGGATCCCGTGCGGACTCCCGTCACGACGCGGCCCCGCGGGTCGAGTGCCGATCGGATCATCGTCGCGTCACCCGCGAGATTGCGCGAGTCTCCCAGGCGAGTGAAGGCGCCGCTCGACGACACGCGCCACACGATCACTTTCAGATCGCCGTCACCGTCGCGGACGGACGTGACGACGCGCTCTGCGGATCCGGCGAGCGGCAGCTTCAACAGCGACACCTCACTGACGGCGCCTGCCGCATTGCCGCTGTCGGCCAGCCGCGTGAACGACCCGTTCGAATTGAGGCGCCAGCTGATCAGGCGAAGAATGCCGTCTCCGGTGCGACAGGCGGTCACGAACAGCGTGTTCAACACAGCCACGACCTTGATGGCGGTGGCCGCACCCGCCAGGGAGCCGGAATCGCCCCGTCTGGTGATGGCGCCGTTGGCGGCCACGTTCCAGCTGATCAGCTTCAGGTTGCCGGAACCGGTCCGGCAGGCGGTCACCACACGGCTGCCGCGCGCGATGTCGATGCTGCTGGCATCGCCCGCCTGATTGCCGCTGTCCGCCAGGCGTGTGATGGGGCCGGCCGTCCCCGCCCTCCAGCTGATCAACCTGAGATTGCCGGAGCTGGTCCGGACTGCGGTAATGATGCGACCGTTCTGCGCGCCGCGCAGCGAGGCGATCTCGGAGATCCCTCCGGCCAGACTTCCACTGTCGTTTCTGCGGCTCAGGTGCAGAACGCTCATGGGCCCTCCCTGACGGTGAAGAGCAACAGGGTCCCCACGCTCGGGGACTCACGAGCAACGAGGCGCCGTTGGAGCGATCGGGGCAAGCCGGACTCTAACACACTCCGTTCCTCGCGACGAAAGCATCAATGGACGCACCCGACCTTCCGAGCGGAGCCCGGATCGTCCATCAGGGCCGCCGCACACACAGAAAAGGGCGCCTTAACAGGCGCCCTCAAAGTTCCTCCTGTTGCACACTCGGTGCACATGGAGGGTCGAAAGTTGGTCGGGGCGAGAGGATTCGAACCTCCGACCCCTCGGTCCCGAACCGAGTGCT
>CAZNOC010000315.1:0-4706 GCA_964574545.1 uncultured Bifidobacteriaceae bacterium
GCCAGCTGTTGAGCGGGTCGAACCGCAACTGGCCGCCGCCCGCCCCGCCGCGGCCATCGCCCACGCGATAGGTGCCGGCCGAGTGCCACGCCATGCGGATGAAGAACGGGCCATAGTGCCCGTAGTCGGCGGGCCACCAGTCCTGCGAGGTCGTCAGGACCGCCCGGATGTCCTGCTTGACGGCGGCGAAGTCGAGCGTCTTGAATGCGGCGGCGTAGTCGAAGTCCTTGTCGAGGGGATTGGACTCGGGCGAATGTTGCCGGAGGATGGAGAGGTCGAGCAGATCGGGCCACCAGGACTGGTTGGCCTTCGGGTCGCCCTGCGAAAGCGCTGGCTGCGCCGACGCGAGGGTGAGCGCGACGGCGGCCACCCCTCGTATCAGCGTCTTCCACGTGTTGGACATAGCGTTCTCCTGCGGGGACCTGAAACGGGACATGATGAATTCCACTCTATGCGCCCGTCGTTGAGGGGCCTCATACATTGATGCAATCGCCGTCATAGGCGCAGCCTCTCGCGTGGTGTCGCAGGCCGGGACGCCCGGCGCCGTCGCCCGCGACGGCCACCTGCTCGAGACCAGCGAAGCGCGCTGAGCGAGGCGCCCGGAGTAGCCGTGGCGACCCTCAGCATCGAGAACGGCTCGACGCGCTTCGCGCGTCGCCGTCAGGATACAATCCAAGGTCGCTGATTCTATTTCTGGAGAGTCTCTGATGGTTCTGACCAAGCCCGAACTCGTCGATGCGCTGCGAAACGAAGTCCGTATCCTGCTCCACCTCACGACGAAGATCGATCGCGCGACGCTCGACTACCGCCCGACGCCGAAGCAGCGCAGCACGCTCGAACTGCTGCAGTACCTGACGATCATGGGACCGGAGCTCGTGAAGATGGCGAAGGCCGGGTCGTTCGACGTGCCCGCCTGGACCGCAGCGGAAGAGGCCTGCAAGGCGCGCAGTTTCGACGAGACGGTCGAGGCCCTCGCCGCGCAGTCCGATCTTTACGCGGCGCTGCTCGACGAGATGTCCGACGCCGACCTTCGCGGCGATATCGAGATGTTCGGCCAGACGTCGTCGCGGGGCGCCTTCCTGGTCAACTCGGTCCTTTGTGGCTGCGCAGCCTACCGCACGCAGATCTTTCTCTACCTCAAGGCATGTGGTCGCGAGGAGCTGAACACGATGAACCTGTGGGCCGGCATGGATGCGCCGATGTAGCCGCCGTCACGACCCTCGTGCGCCAGGCCCGAGAAGGCCGGTGCCCGCCGCGCAGAGTCCCAGGGGCCTGAACGGGAGGATGGAACTGCCCCGATGATGACGCTCAACCACGGGCTCTCCGGCTACCTCGTCAGCCAGGTCGCCATGCCGGTGCTGCAACAACGGTCACCGGTGCCGATTGGCGCGCTTGGCGCGGCCATGTTCCTGGGGGCGATGGCGCCCGACATCGACGTGCTGTCGCGTCTCGCGGGGCGGGACGCGTACTTCAGCGACGCGTGGATGGGCCATCGCGCGGCGTCGCACTCGATCGTGGGAACGCTCGTCCTCGGACTGATCGTTGGCGGGATGGTCAGCGCCTTCCTCGCGTGGCGCGGTGTTGCCGGAACCGCGCGCCACGGCTTCGCCTGGCTCGCTGCATGCGGGTGGGCAGGCGGGCTCCTTCACATCTTCGGTGATCTCTTCACACCCGGCATGGCCATGCCGGTGTTCTGGCCGCTCGCCGAACGTCACGGCGCCTGGCGCCACATCGGGTGGTTCTCCCCGTTCCTCCTGTGGTGGTTCGCCGGCACCATGGCGCTCGGCGCGGTGATGCGCGCAGTGGCGAACCGCACCCCGGGCGTGCGGCGCTCGCTCGAGCGTGCGCGATGGGGCCTCTACGCAATCGGGAGCTACGGCTGGATTCACTACCTCGTCGTCTCGCGATACGAGTCGGGCGAGCAGTGGCAGGCCTACCAGCGGACGCTCCTGCCCGATGCCCTCATCGCGCCGCTCTCGGCCGCCGTCAGCGCGGGGTGGCGGTGGATCAGCAGCTAGCACACGAGCAGGAGCCCTCATGCCCCGCCGCTTTCAGCTTGTCGACGTCTTCGGCAGCACACCGCTCTCCGGCAACCCCCTCGCCGTCGTCCACGACGCGGAGGGATTGACGACGGAGGAGATGCAGCAGTTGACGCGGTGGTTCAACCTGTCGGAGACGGCGTTTCTGCTGCCGCCGTCGACCGCCGAGGCCGACTACCGCGTGCGCATCTTCACGATCGCGCGCGAGTTGCCGTTTGCCGGACATCCCACGCTCGGCAGTTGCCATGCGTGGCTGACGGCCGGAGGACGGCCACGCACCGAAGGCACGGTCGTTCAGGAGTGCGGCGCCGGCCTCGTGCCGCTGAAGCGGAACGCGCACGGTGTCTCGTTCGCCGCACCGCCGCTCGTCAGGAGCGGGCCGGTGGACGCGGTCCTTGCGCAGCGTGTGGCCGACGTCCTCCGCCTCGACCGCGCACGCATCGTCGAGATGCAGTGGGTGGACAACGGCCCGGGGTGGATCGGCGTGCTGCTCGGCAGCGCCGAGGAGGTTCTGGCGGTGGTTCCCGATGCGAGCCGTGCCGGGGACGCGGGTGCTCTCGACATCGGCGTCGTGGGTCCCTACCCTCCTGGATCGGAGTGCGCGTTCGAGGTACGTGCACTCTTCACCGCCGAGCAAGGCACCATGCGCGAGGACCCGGTCACCGGCAGCCTCAACGCGTCGCTCGCGCAGTGGTTGATTGGCACGAGCCGTGCGACACCGCCCTACACGACCAGCCAGGGCACGTGCCTCGGCCGCGCGGGCCGGCCGCGGATCGAGCAGGACCCGGACGGCACGATCTGGATTGGCGGCCACACGGTGACCTACGTGATCGGGACGCTCGATCTCTGAGAGCAGCCAGATTGCGTATCTTCCCGTCCAGCGTGTCCCTATAATCACAAGATCGCTTTCAGGAGGTTCCATGCCCGCAAGCCGCCTCGTCCGCCGTGCCCTCTCCACCTTCGTCGTGGCCCTGGTCGCACTCGCGGCGGCGGCACCGGCCGCCCGCGCGCAGGATGCCGCGCGTCCGATGACGTTTCTCGACATGCGGCACATGCGCTCGGTGAGCACGCCAACGCCGAGCCCGGACGGCCAGTGGATGCTGTATGCGCTCTCGACGCCGGACTGGCAGGAGGCGCGCAGCCAGACGGACCTCTACCTGGTCTCGATGCGCGAAGGTGTGGCCTCGACGCGGCAGATGACGTTCACGAACGCGAAGAACGAGTCGTCACCGCGCTGGACCACGGACGGCCGGGCGTTCTTCTTCCTCTCAAACCGCGAGGCGCCGGAGAGCGCCTCGAGCCGCAACCAGCTGTACATGATGCGACCGGATGGCGGTGAGGCGCAGCGGCTCACCAACGCCGCGGAGGGCGTGCGCGACTACGACGTGAGCAAGGACGGCCGCTGGCTCGTCTACCGCAGCGGCAAAGACGACGAGGAGCAGCTCTACCGGCTGCCGATCGCGGAGGTCGCGTCGGCGACAGCAGAGCAGATCACGAGGCACGAAACGGGCGTCGGCACATGGCGCGTCGCGCCGGACTCGGCGCGCGTCTACTTTATCTCGCCTGACAGCGTCGACAAGGACGAGAAGGAACGCCGCGACAAGAAGTTCACCGTCAACATCAAGAACATGGAGACGCCGTCGGCCAGCCTCTGGGCGCTCGCGCTCGAGGGACTCGGCACGACGAAGCTCACCGACGGCACGCAGTACGCCGCCGCCGACTTCACCATCTCCGACGACAGCCGTTGGGTGGGCGTCCGCGGTCAGTCCCTGAACCGGTACGAGCGCAACATCACGGCTGACACGCTCTATGCGGACCTCTATCTGCTGGAAACCGCGACCGGGCACATCGAACGGTTGACGGACAACTTCGAGGTCTCCGAAAGCACCCCTGTCTTCTCGCCCGACTCGCAGTGGATCGCCTACACGTCCTCGGACGACACGTCCGGCTACAACATGAGCAACCAGCGCGTGTACCTCCGCGCGGTGGCCGAACGTGGCAAGGCCTTCCGCAAGCTGGGCGCGGCGTTCGACGGCAACGCCGGCCTCGGCTTCTGGTCGGAGGACGGCGCCACCATCTACTTCAACGAGGGTATCCGGGCCACCCGGCAGCTCATGGCGCTCGACCTGAAGATCGGCGCCGTCCGCCAGGTGACCAGCGAGCCGGCCGCGCTCGGCGTCGACCGCGACGACGACAGCGGCGCACTGCTGATCACGTATGCGGACCCGACCACGCCGCCCACCATCTTCACGGTGGACGATGTCGCCAGCGTGGCGACGCGTGGCTCGTGGCGCCAGCTCACCGAGGCCAATCCCCAGGTGAAGCAGCTCGCGCTCGGCGCCACCGAGGAGATCACCTGGACGTCGACGGACGGCACCAGGGTGGGCGGCGTGTTCGTGCGTCCTGTCGGCTACAAGCAGGGCCAGCGGTATCCACTGATCGTCGCCATCCACGGCGGGCCCGCGGCGGCCGACGTCCTCAGCTTCAACGGGGGCTACGGCGCGCAGGTCTACGCGGGGGCCGGCTACGCCGTCCTGATGCCCAACTACCGGGGTTCGACGAACTACGGCCTGAAGCACAAGACCGACATCGTCGGGAACTACTTCCCCCCAGGATTCGACGACATCATGACCGGTGTCGATCATCTGATTGCGGAGGGGATCGTCG
>CAZNOC010000316.1:0-4690 GCA_964574545.1 uncultured Bifidobacteriaceae bacterium
CGCCACAGGCGCCCTTCGTGTATGGCACGATCGCGGAGTTCCTGGTCCCGGAGCAGGATGAGGACGCGCAGCATGCGCTGCTGGCCGCAGCGATGCAACTGTTCCAGGATGCGCGCGTGGACGTCGTGAAGACCCTGGAACCGCCGGGGACGATCGGCGGCGTGTTGCGCCGTGCGGGATTTCGGTCGTTCGGGCGGCAGTCAGACCTCGTGGTTGCCACGGGCTCGTCACTCGACCACGAGCTGCAGACCGCTGTGCGTAGTGACGGCGCCTGGTACCTAGCCAAGGGCGACTGCGACCTCGACATGGTGCCCGATTTCCAGACTCGCGGACGTTCCGGGCCTAGGAGCCTTGACGGCCACAGATCGTGACCAAATGAGTCAAGTTTCGTCCGTCAAGGCGACTGCCCTGCCGGAGGCAGGGCAAGACAACATAGGGGCTGGCGAGGCGGAGCACGCTGACATGCTCGGCCGGTCTGAGGCGCGGAGCCTCGTTAGCCGTGGGTGAACTCCGGGTCTGCGGGCTTGTCGGTGGGCGGCGACTGCCGTCGTTGCACCAGCCGGTACCAGTCGTAGCAGCCCGCCAGGGCCTTCTCGAGCTCGCGTGCCGTGTCCACCCACGACAGCCGGAGCCGCCTGACCGCCAGAGGGTCTCCGGTGCGCGTGTGGTGGCCCCACACGGTCGTACATGCCACCTCGAATCCCGCTGCCGCAAGCGCCGCCCGCGTGCGCGTGTCGAAGGTCCCGTACGAGCCGAAAGGGTATGCGAATTCCGCGGGGGCCTGACCGGTCTCCCCCTCGATGGCGTCCCGGGATCGGCGAAGCTCCCCGGCCAGGTCGTCGTCGGCGAGCGTGGTCATCACAGGGTGCGTGTGGCTATGGCTGCCGATCGTACAGCCCGCCTCCCGCAGCGTCCGCACCTCGGTCCATGTCATCGGCCGTCCGAGCCGGCGGTCGCCTCCGGGGATCTCCGGCAATCCGATCCAGCCGGTCGTGACGAACACCGTCGCCGGTATCCGCTGGGCCCTGATCGCGGCCAGGGCGTGGTCGTGCACGCCAACGAATCCGTCATCGAACACCACGGCCACCGCTGGGCGGCGGTGCGCGCCGATGCGGCGCACGCCGTCAGCAAGGGGCACGATGTCCACATCGAGTTCACGCAGCCGGGCCATGTGGGTGCCGAAGAGCGCGCCCGGAAGGCTCATCTGCATGGGATCGGGAAGGGACCCCTGGGTGACAGCGTGATACATGAGCACTGCCAGCGATCCGGATCGCGGACGGTTGCGCCCAAGGCGGAAGATCAACTCTCCCGCGGTTTGCCGGAGACGGAGCCGTCGGGACACTGGCGCCTCGCCTGGAAGCATGCCTCATTCTATGTGCGCCCGGACGGTCTGGCGTCCATGCGAGGGCGTTGCTGATGGCTCGGCGCCGCGACATCCTCTGCATCTCGTCCATCGACTGGGACTTCATCTGGCAGGGGCACCAGGAGATCATGTCCACGCTCGCGGCCGAGGGTCACCGCGTGCTCTTTCTCGAGAACACCGGGGTGCGCCGGCCGCAGTTCCGCGACCTCCCGAGGCTGCGCCAGCGCCTGCGGAACTGGGCGAAGGGCACCGCGGGGTTCCGCGAGGAGCGGCCGAACCTGTTCGTCTACTCGCCGATCGTCCTGCCGCTGCCGTACTCGCGCATCGCCCGGTGGATCAACCGGATGTTCCTCGTCCACTCCATCCGTCGATGGATGCGGGCGGTGGGCTTCTCCCGGCCCGTGCTCTGGACGTTCCTGCCGACGCCCCTGGCTCACGAGCTGATCGACCACCTCGATCCCGAGCTGACGATCTACTACTGCATCGACGACCTGGCCTCGAGTTCGCCAGATGCCCGGCGAATCGCCTCGAGCGAGGAGGCGATGTTCAAGCGCGCCGACCTTGTCTTCGTGACATCCGAGAAGCTTCGCGCCCGCGCCGCGCTCGGGTCGACCAACGTGCACTTCTTCCCGTTCGGGGTCCGGTTCGACTCGTTCGACGAGGCGAGAACCGGCCCGCGCCAGACGCCGGACGACATCGCGTCCCTCAAGCGCCCCATCGTCGGCTACGTCGGCGGGATGCATCAGTGGATCGACCAGGACCTGGTCGTGGAGGCGGCACGAAGCCTGCCGGACGCGACGTTCGCATTCGTCGGCCCGGCCCAATGCGATCTGTCGCGCCTCGAGGCGTGTCCGAACGTGGTGCTCCTCGGCGGCAAGCCGCACGGGATGCTGCCGCACTACATCCGGGAGTTCGACGTGGGGATCGTGCCGTACCGGCTGGCCGACTACACGTCGAACGTCTACCCGACGAAGCTCAACGAGTACCTCGCCATGGGCATTCCCGTGGTGGCCACCGACCTGGTCGAGATCCAGCGCTTCAATCACGACCACGGCGAGATCGTGTCCATCGGCCGCGACGCCGGCGCCTTCGCGGAGGCCATACGCGGCGCCCTGAACAATCCCGGCTCAGGCGACGTCGCACGGCGCGTCGAGGTCGCGCGCTCCAACAGCTGGCGCGCGCGCATCGATCGGATGACCGCGCTCATCGGGGAGGCCGCCGACGCCCGGGCGCAGACGGCAGGACGATGGGATCTGCGGCTCAAGCGCGCGTACCGCGTGGCGCGCCAGCGCACCGGGGCGATCCTCGTGGCGCTGCTCGTCGGCTACATCGTCGTGTTCCACACGCCGCTCGTCTGGACGCTGGCCGAGCCGCTGAAGGTGGAAGAGCCGGCCCGTGCGGCCGATGCGATTGTCGTGTTCGCCGGCGGCGCGGGGGAGTCCGGTCAGGCGGGCGGCGGGTACCAGGAGCGCGTGCAGCAGGCGGTGGCGCTCTACAAGAACGGGCACGCCTCACACATCGTCTTCTCCTCAGGGTTCGTGTTCGCCTTCAAGGAAGCGGAGGTGATGCGGTCGCTGGCCGTCGAGCAGGGCGTGCCGGCCGAAGCCGTGGTGCTCGAGACCGAGTCGAAGAGCACGCGCGACAACGTCGTCCTCTCGTACGACATCCTGCGGCGCCAGGGTTGGCGGCGTATCCTGCTGGTCAGCTCGCCGTACCACATGCGGCGGGCGACGCTCGTGTGGCAGAAGCTCGCGCCCGAGGTCGAGGTGGTGGCCGCCCCGGTGCTGTCGAGCCAGTTCTACACGCGTGACGGCGGCCCGTCGCTGGAGCAGATGCGGGGCATCGCGCACGAGTACGCCGCAATCGCGTGGTACTGGTGGAAGGGGTGGGTGTAGTGTCGGACGCTGTCAGGCCGTCCACTCCCATGGATTCACGACCGTCAGCCCTTCGATGTCCAGGAAGTCCTTCGTGTTCCGCGTCGCGAGCGTCAAGCCGGCCACGAGCGCAATGGCGGCGATCTGCGCGTCCTCGACGCTGATAGGCCTTCCTGTCCGTGTCCGGTGGGCGACGAGAGAGGCGTACTCTACGGCAGCGGCCGCGTCGAATGGCAGGCACGCCTCGGAGAAGTCCTCTCTCAGCATCGCCTCAACGCGTTCGGTGAGGGCCTGCCTGCGGTGACCTTCCGGCAGCAAGGCCAGGCCCAGTTTGATCTCGGCCACGGTCACAGCGCTGATCCAGACATCGGCAGATGGCTGGGCGTCCAACCAGCGAAGCGCCGCCTTGTCAGGTGAAGGACGCATGACCTCCGACAGCACGTTGGTGTCCAGGAGGACCACCGGTCGTCACTCCACAGGGGGGGTGTGCGGCCGGCGGGGGAGCGACCGTCGCACCACCGGGAGTTCCACGCCCCCCACGTCCTCGAACCGTCCGGCAATTCGAGTGCCCAGCCCGGGCGCGGACGACTCCCGCAGCAGCGATTGCCGCAACACCTGCCGGGCCTCTTCCTCCATGGACCGGCCATGACGGGCGGCACGAACGCGGAGGGACTCCTTCAGCGAGTCCTCGAGATTCCTGATCGTCAGACTGGCCACGGCTCACCTCCCGAACTGGACGGATTCCCTAGCTTGCAATCAACGATATCAATGATATCACTATGCGAGCGTATCGACTCATGCCGCGTATCGGCGTGAGCCGCATGGCGTTTCGGAAGATCTGCCTGATTGGCATTCCCGTCTTCATGATGGCAACGCTTGCGACCGCGGCCGCAGTCGAACTCTGGGTGCGGGCGACGTGGGACGAGCAGCGCGGCACGCCGGGGTTCTTTCTGGCCGATCCCGTGCTCGGCCTGCGGCTCGCGCCCGGGTACGACGGGTGGTTTGCCGGCGCGCCGGTACGCATCAACCAGCTCGGATTCCGGGATCCGCGCGACTACGCGCTCGAGAAGTCAGCCACCACCTTCCGCATCCTGGTGCTCGGCGACTCGGTGACCTTCGGGCACGGCGCCGTCCACGAGACCACGTATCCCTTCCTCCTCGAGGAGCGCCTCCGGTCGTGGAAACCCGGCGTGGACTGGCAGGTCTGGAACCTCGGCATCCCTGGGCTCAACACGAGCCAGGAACTCGCCTACCTCCGCGAAGTGGAGGAGGCGTACCACCCGGATCTGGTGATCGTCGGCTTCTTCGTCAACGACTTCGACAGCAACCTGCCTGCGGCTGATCCAGGGCCCGTCGCGCGGGCCACGAGCAGCGTTCAGCGGCAGATGCAGCGCCGGCTGTACTCGTACGACCTCTACAAGCGGGCGTTCCTCACGGCACGCTGGCAGCTTCG
>CAZNOC010000317.1:0-4642 GCA_964574545.1 uncultured Bifidobacteriaceae bacterium
CAGCCGGCCTCCGCGTGGTGCCGGCGCTTGCTGTTCCTGGCTCGTGCTGTTGGAATCGGATGTCGCCGAGGCATTTCCCGATGGCACGACCGTCAATCAGGCGCTGAGGGCCCTCATCAAGGTCGCAGACACCAGAGCGTCGAGCGCACGAGCCAAGCTGGCTCCGAAGCCGACGAACCGCGCCAAGCGCGAAGCCAAGCCGAAGCCTCGTGCCCGTGCGGCTCGCGCCTGAGCGGCGGTGCGCGCGTTCCCGGTTCTTTGCCTGAGGAGTCGGCGAAGCGGTACCGCCGGCTCGGGAGGGCCGGCGCAGTGCGCTCAGTGCCCTCCCGGCCGCGCCCTGAACTGTGTCGGCTCCAGGCTGCACCGCTCGCGGAGCGACCCTGGCAGGATGTACGCGCGAGGATCGCGGGAGAACTCGTATACGCGGTACAGGTGGTAGCTCTCTGGGTGCCGTTCAGAGACGCGTACTTCGTTGGCCGTCACCATCAACGGCCGTGGTGCAAGTCGCGACGGCATTCGACGCGCGATGCATCCCCGTGGGCGGCGTTGCTCCTCGTTCAAATATGCCCAATATTCTCGCTCGTCGCGCCTTGCCCACGGGGCGCCTCGCGCCTCTCGGTGCTCGCCGCCACTTGCACCACGGGCCGTTCGGAAACTGCTTGCCGAGACCGGTGGTCTTGACCTCGATCAAGCGTGCTGAGCCGTCGCCGTTGAACGACGTGATGTCGTAGCCGGCGCCGTCGCCACGAACGTCGGCGGTCCACTCCACCTTCTTCGCCAGGTCCGGCCGTCTCTCGTCGTCGTGGAGCCGGCGCTGCTCCAGATCGAGCACCCACTCCTCGCCCATGCGTCCAAGCCTGCGGTTCTCGGCGTCGCGACGGACGAAGTCCGTCCGATAGAACCGCGACGCACGTTCGTCCCCCACGTCCACCTCCACGCCAACGGTGGCCACCTCCGGCGGAGGTTCAATCAGCCTGGCGATCGACTGTCCGTCTTCGATCGCCGGCCGTGCCGCGGGCGCCAGGACCGGGCCATCGGCGAGCTGCTGGAAGAAGCGTGGCGAGCCGGCGAGCCACTCGAGCACCGCCTGCTCGAGCCGCTGCTGGTAGTTCTGACGTGGGAGGTAGCCTGCGATGAACGGCTGGCGGAAGTTCACGAGCACCGCGCTGATGTTGCAGTGCTTGAACTCGATGGAGCCCCTGCTGCGCCCTATGCGCGCCTGCAGCGCGCGGTTGTGCGCGGTCTTGCTGTACGACCGTCCGGACAGCTCCGCCTCGAGCATGGCGAAGTAGTCGGCCACGATCAGCTCGACTTCGTCGAGGGACCAGTCGCCGGTGGGGGCGGTTGGCGGCATGACCAGACGCGACTATACCAGGCGACGCGGGCTGCGGTGGTGGGGTGCCGTCACTCACCGCAGTCGGCACATCGCTCAAGTGAGCGGCCGCGCCGGGCTAAGGGGACATGTGCGTACTACTGGATGCGCCCTCCTGCCTCACTTCGACGCTCGCTGGCATCTCGTTCCACACCCGCCCCTCGAGCACCCGGCCGGTGGCTTTCTTGTTCCGGCCGCCCCATTGCTTGAAGAAGAACGGCACGCCGGCGGCGGCGCACTGGTCGCGCAGGTCGGTGGCCCAGTCCTCGCGCATCGGACGTGAGCCGGGACCGGACTCGCCGCCGACGATCACCCAATCGATGCCCGACAAGTCCAGGTCGGGAATCGGCCCCAGCAGCGGCTCGATGGAGAGGAACTTCGTGCGGGCAGACGTCGCGCGCAGGTAGTCGACGCGATGCCGGTACCGATCGCTCTCCACGCTCACACCCATCCAGACGTTCTCCGGCCACGACAGGCTGCCCGCGAGCGTTGAGAGCCGTTCGGCGCGCTTGGTGAGCACCTGGAACCGGTGCCAGTGCGCTCGCGCCATCACGACAAACACCCGCCGGATGAACTCCACCGGGACGTCGTCGTGGAAGAGGTCGCTCATGGAGTTGACGAAGATGGTCTGCGGTTTCTTCCAGCCCAAGGGCCGGTCGAGCATCTGCGGCTGCAGTGTGAGGGCGAACCCGTTGGCATAGTTCGCCTTCCCCATCGCCTGCAGGCGTTCGGCCATGCGTTCGGCGTAGCAGTGCTTGCAGCCCGGGCTGATCTTCGTGCAGCCGGTGACGGGATTCCAGGTGGACTCGGTCCACTCGATGCCGGAGCCCTGAGCCATGAAGAGTTGCCCACGCTCGACGCCGGGTCTCGGTCAGGGCGTCAGCCGCGCCTGGCAGCAGTAGATGAAGTGTTCCCGAAGTTGCTTCTTCTCCTCGGGACTGAGGTCCCTGGCTGCGCGGCTTCGGCTGGCACCGAGGAGCTGCCGATCGATCTGAACAGGGACGAACTTGCTGCTCTCAAACGCCTGAACCACGGCCGCCACCTCGGAAAGCTGCAGACGGAGAGCCACGTCCTCGGCAGCAAGCCGTATGGCCTCACCAGCGTCTGCCCCCGGGGTCTCGCTTCTCGGTTCCATAGATGTGACAACAGCCGCCACCATCGTCGTCACAACCTCCCCTGGAGAGGAGGCCCCCGCTGCCGTCGTGCGCGGCGCGTCTCTTACGTCGAGAAACCTCGAGACATCCGAAACGTCCCACTCGTGCGTCGTATCGGACTCCTGCAACAGAAAGAGCGACTGGCTGCCGCGGCTCGGCTTGATGCCGAGAAGATGCACCCTCACGCCGAACTCCTGGGCTTGCTGCACGCCGACCCGAATGTCTTCGTCCCCCGTCAACAAGACCCCGTCAGACATGGCGCGGTTGCGCGCGAGGGCGATCATGTCCGTCACGATGAGGGAGTCGACTCCCTTCTGCTCACCGTAGCTGTTGACGAACCCGAGGCGGAGCTTCACATTGGCCAGGTAGGCCATGGCCAGATGCTGAGGGCTGGGGCCGGTAGATGTGCCGTCGTACCAGTAGATGCGCAGCAGCTCGGCCCCGGAGGTGGCTGTCGCAAACTCGGTCAGGGCAGCAACTACCTTCTCCGCGTCGAGTACGATCTGGCCTCGGGGAAGCTTGCGCCCGGAGAGGAGGCTCGAGCCCTGCGCGAAGAGGTAGCCGGCGTCAACGAACACGGCAACTCGACGCATACTGCCCCCCCGAAACGAGAAAAGGCCCCCGAAGGGGCCCGGTAGTAGCTGTCCCATTTAGCGTACTCGGGACAGCAATTTCAGCCTAGCACTCGTACTCACCTGCGTCAACAGGCAACTCACCCCGGCTTCTACCCATGAACGGCTGAAGGAAGTTCACGAGCACCGGGCACGCTCACTGACCATCCCTCCCTGTCAGCGCCAACTCCATCCGGTCGGCGGTGGCCGCGGTCAGGCGCAGGTACAGCTTCAGTTCCTCCGTCGTCAGCCCAGCCAACGGCGCGGTGGACTCTGCGACCAGGCGGCCGGCCCGGTCGACGCGGAAGCCGACGATGTGGGAGGTGCGGTTGAGGAACCAGGCGTCGAGGTCGGGGTTGCGCCCGAGGTCCTCGAGCGCGGCCACCCTCGACGCACCAATGATGGTGGCTTCGAGGTGCAGCGCCTCGTCTGCGTCGGACACCCGCACCTTGTGGCTGCGGCCCTCGCCCCGCTCGCCGAACCAGCACGTGACGGTCGCGCCATCACACTCGATGTCCGTGTCCCGACACTCGAGGAGCCGCTTACGAAGATCGCTCGCCATGGGGTACCGCGCTCCCTTCCCGAGCCAAGCCCGATTCGAAGGCCGCCAGCGCCTCGTCCTTCTCCATGCCAAGAAGGGCACGCTCAATCTCGTCTGCCTCGTGCGCCACCCGCCTCACCAGCCAGTGCACACGCGCCTCGTCGACGGCTGTATCGCCCAGCAACACCTCCTCCTCCACCGTCAGGTCGTAGGCGCCCTTCTCGCCCTCGGGTATCGCGCCTATCTGCGCGCCTGCGCGATGCACAGCGTCCTTCACTCGCTCGAGATCGCGTCCAACAGTCACCTTCCCGACGGGGCTGACACACCGCACGAGCAGATGCTCGCCGAGTGACTGCAGATGGAGAGCGAACGGCTGCCGGCGCTTCAGCGACTCCAGGATGAGGGTGCCGAACCGAACGTGCGCGTGGCGAGGCGGCTCCCACTCCACCTGCAGGTCGCCAAGCGGTCCCCGGCACACTGCCTCGAGCCGCTGTTGCCAGCGCGTCACATCCGCGCTCGTCACCGCCAACGGCCGCGTGCGCCCCTTCAGCATCGCCGGCGTTGCGGGAAAGGCTGTCTCGAGGGGCGTCGTGATACGCGGGAGATCGTCCAGGCGCTCGAGGATCTCCCTGGCCACGTTCAGCGTGGAGCCATGAGTCTGACCGCTGCCCAGGCCCTCGTGCATCAGCTTCATGAACTCGTGCATCCGAACCAGCACGCGGCGCACCTGGAGCCGCTCGACCGTGTCTTCGAGGTACGGGAAGTAGACCTGGAGCTTGTCGGTCTCGTGGATAGCGTCCGATCTGGCGACCAGCCCGCGCTCTGACTTGGACCGCACCCGGTCGATGCGCCCGGTTCGCTGCTCGATGGCAGACGGCGTCCACGCGATCCCGTAGTGATAGACGTCTGAGCAGAACGTGTGGAGGTCCTCGCCTTCCTGAAGCAGGTCGGTGCTGAGCAGCAC
>CAZNOC010000318.1:0-4630 GCA_964574545.1 uncultured Bifidobacteriaceae bacterium
ATGGTGCGCCCGGCAGGAATTGAACCTGCGACCCCCCGCTTAGGAGGCGGGTGCTCTATCCCCTGAGCTACGGGCGCGAAACACTACAGCGTAACCCAGAGAGCTCGCGGCCGTCATCAGTCGTAACCCAGCACCGAGAACACGCGTTCGTCCCCGAGCCGGTCGCGGCCCTTCAGAAAGTGCAATTCGATCAGGAACGCGAGCGACACCAGGTCGCCCCCGACCGCACGGACAAGGTTGCTTGCCGCGCGCGCCGTACCTCCGGTCGCCAGCACATCATCGATCAGCAGCACGCGCTGGCCGGGCCGGATGGCATCCTGGTGCATCTGCAACGCGTCGGTCCCGTACTCGAGCGCGTAGGATTCCGTGAGCGTTGCCGCCGGCAGCTTGCCCGGCTTGCGCACGGGTACGAATCCGGCACCCAACCGGTCGGCCACCGCCGCCGCCAGGATGAAGCCGCGGCTCTCGATCCCCACGACCTGCGCGATGCGCTCGTCCCGATAGGGCGCGGCGAGCGCCTCGACGGTGTCACGAAAGCCCCCCGCATCCCCGAGCAGCGTCGTGATGTCGTAGAAGAGAATCCCGGGCTTCGGGAAGTCAGGTACAGAGCGAATCTTCGACTTCAGATAGTCCATTGCACAGCGCCTCAGCGGGGGAGGTCGGCGTCCGCGTTGTTCAGCCGATGGTGAAGCCGTCGCCACGGGAACCCGGCAACAGCGTGTCGATGTGGACGTCGGTCACGCGCGCGTGCGACGGGCCGCGGCGGATGGCCCTCTCGAATCTGGTCATCGCCTCGGCCTCGCCCTCCGCCTCGATCTCCACGCGCCCGTCCTCGAGGTTTCTGACCGAGCCCTGCAGCCCCTCGAGGTTCGCGGCGTCCCGCGCGAACATCCGGTACCCAACCCCCTGCACCCGCCCGTTCACGACGAACCTCCGCGCCACGCGCATCCGGCCAATTGTAGCGCAGGTCCCGGCACTACTCCCGGCGGCTTCGCGACATCGCGGCGAGGATGAGCAACCCCACGAGATTCCAGCAGAGGATCCGGACCCGCCGCACGAGGGCGAGGGCCACGCCGACCGTGGGATCAAACTGCAGGGCCCGTGCGACGAGTCCCGACCCCGCCTCGTCCACACCCAGGCGGAACGGCACGAACTTGAACAACACCGTGACCAGGCGTCCCGCGGTCTCCAGGACGAATGCGTCAACTATCGTGGCGTGACCGCCTCCGGGCAGTAGTCGCACGACAAGGTACACCTCGACGATCGCCGTGGCGTGGAACAGGCCCTGCCACGCCGCCACCCGCGCGAGACGCCCCGGGGGCCACTGCAGCGGCTCGTAGAACCTCCGCTCCACCTCCCGCAGAAACTCCGGCGTCCGACGGGCACGGCTCGTCAGGCGGGCCCCGACCTCGGCGACGCGCGACAGGATTCTGGGCCGCTGTCTCGCCACGAGGAACGCCATGACGAGCCCGACGAGCACGAGCCCCACGACGAGCGGACCGACGACGGCCAAAGTGCCCGGCACCTGTGCGGTGCGGAAGAAGACGATGGCGCCTGCGGCGATCATGAGGAGGACCGATGTCGTGTAGAACACGTTATCGGTGGCGACCGACGACAGCCCGCTGGCCGTGGACAGGCGGTGCCGGACGAGCAGCACCTTCGCTGGTTCCGACGCCAGGAGTCCGAGTGGAGTCACGTTGCCCAGCGCATCGGCGGCCAGAACGGCGCCGAAGGTGTGGCGAAATCGAAGCGGCTCCGATGCCGCGGTGCCGGCCGCGGATTCGGCGCACGCCATCCAGGAACGGGTCCGCGCGGCAAATCGCAGGCCGCCGAGGGCGATGACCGCGGCAAACCACCATCCGAGGCTGCTCAGCCCCTGGCGCACTTCGGCCCAGCCGACCTCGCGCACCGTCGCGACAAGGAGCGCCAGGCCGATGAGCGCTGCCAGCAGGTTCAGCAGGGAAAGGCGCCAGCGGGGAGCCGACGATTCGGAGTCCGACGACACGACTGGTGAGTATAGCGCCCGGTGGGGCTATCGGCTGAGGACGGCGGCCAGTCGGACGAGCACGTCGCCGCCCGTGCCCGTGGCATGCGGGTTGAGCGTGCTGAAGTAGATCGCGCCGTCGGCGCCCATCACGACCTGCCTCAGGTGGCCGAACCGGTTGAGCAGAAGGCGCTCTGCCGATACCGGCGACGCGGGCTCGTGGTCGTCGAAGCGGACACGAATCAGATGGGCTCCATCCGCGGCAGCAACGAAGAGATCCCCCCGCCACTCGGGAACATCGCCGCCGGTGTAGAAGGCGGCGCCAGCCGCACCGGGCTGCAGGTCGGCCGACAATTGCCACCGCCCGTCGCCGGGAGCCTTCCCGGGCGCGACGCGCA
Source organism: uncultured Bifidobacteriaceae bacterium (assembly GCA_964574545.1). Classification (GTDB taxonomy): domain Bacteria; phylum Acidobacteriota; class Vicinamibacteria; order Vicinamibacterales; family UBA2999; genus JAUXWO01. The sequence continues at coordinate 2,383 of CAZNOC010000318.1, forward strand.
TCAACACGTCGCGTTCGCCTGCGTCGCGATCCACGACCCACAGCGTCCGCGCGCGCGGCTGCCAGTCGAGGCCCCGGGGCGAGCGGTGTCCGAGCGAGTAGACGAGCGAGGGCAGCGGGTTGTCATCGGGCAGCGCGCCACCGTCGGTCAGGCGCAGGACCTTGCCGTTGAACGACCCGAGGCTCCCGGCGTCTGCCGGGACTCCCCCATCGTCAACCGCCACATACAGCTTCGTGTCGGGCCCGAAGCGCAGCACGGCAGAGGCTGCGGCGGACGCCGGAATCCCGTCGAGCAGCACCGCACGTTCACCGAGCCGGCCACCCACCTCCCTGAAGCGAGCGACGTGGAAGGCGTAGCCGCCGCTGCCGGTGCCGGCCGTGAACGCCACGAACACGAAGCCGTTGCGACCGAAGTCGGGGTGGAGGGCCAGCGCCAGCAACTCCCCGCCGGGTTCGGTGCCGAGACCATCGGGAGACAGGGCCGTGCCGAGCGTCGCGTCCGGAAGGCGTGCGATCCTGACGTGCCCGGCTCGCTCTCCGACGAAGAAGCGCCCGTCGCCAGCCTGGGCGAAGTCTACTGGCGCCGTCAGACCATCGAGAATCACTTCTGGTGCGAGGCGCACCCCGTCGATGGTGGTCACGGGCTCGGGGGGCTCCGCAATCCGGCTGGCGGACGGGAGTGCGGCGGCGGCGACGGTGACGCGAAACGCAGGCGACCGTGGGCTCTCCATGACGGTGCCCGACGCGTTCGTGAACGCGGCCAACTCGATCGTGTAGGTGCCGGGGGTGAGTGGGGGTAGCGGCGCGGAACAGCCGAAGCCCTCGGCCCGGGGGACGGGATCGCACGTCACTCCTGTCAACACTCGCCGCGCACCATTGACGTACAGCGCGTATTGGAACGTGGAAAGCGTGAACGAACTCGACGCGGCTTGATCCCAGCCGAGCCGTTCGCGGCCGGTGATCGACTCACCGGGTCCCTGCGGTGGCGACGGCTTGCTCCCGCACGCCGCACAGACAAGGACGAGGCACGCGACCAGCGGACGGCTCCCGAGACGAAGAGCGAGCGGGCTCATTGACTCGCCTGTCATCATACGGCAAAGTCGCGGGCATGGCGCGCGCGGTGGTCGTGGCGGTGCTGGCGGCCGGCGGGCTCTTCGCGGGACAGACCGCCGAGCTGGACAGCCCTCTTCGCGCGCGAGTCGTGACAAGCGGGTTGGTCACCCCCGTCGCCTTCGTCCAGCACCCGGTCGAGCCGGACGTCCAGCTCATCGTGGAGCAGCGGGGACGCATCCGGGTGGCGCGCGGCGGGACGCTGCAGCCAGTGGACTTCCTCGACCTTTCGTCCGCCGTACGAACCGACGGCGAGCGTGGCCTTCTCGGCCTGGCCTTTGCGCCCGACTATGCGACGAGCGGACGCGTGTACGTCAACTTCGTCAACACCGACGGCGACACGGTCATCGCTCGCTTCACCCGATCGTCGGATCCACTGATCGCGGAGCCGTCGTCGAGGTTCGACCTGCGGTGGGGTCCGTCCCGTACACCGTGGATCGCGCAGCCCTTTGCCAACCACAACGGCGGGCACCTGGCGTTCGGTCCGGACGGCCACCTCTACGTCGGACTCGGGGATGGGGGAAGCGGAAACGATCCGCTGCACCACGCGCAGAATCCGCAGAGCCTGCTCGGCAAGTTCCTTCGCATCGATGTGAACGTGCCCGACGGCCACCCGGCCGGGTACGTCGTGCCTGGTGACAATCCGTTCGTCTCCGGGGGACCGGTGGCCGCACTGCCGGAGATTTGGAGCTTCGGCGTCAGGAATCCATGGAAGTACAGCTTCGACGACCCCGCGCTCGGCGGCACGGGGGCGCTCCTGATGGGCGACGTCGGTCAAACGGCGCGCGAGGAGATCAACTACGAGCCGGCCGGTCGCGGCGGACGTAACTACGGGTGGCGCAACCGTGAGGGGACTCGCATGCACATCGACAGCCTGCCCCCGGCGTACCTGCCGTTGATCGATCCCGTCCACGAGTACGACCGCGCGGCCGGGCAGTCGGTCACGGGCGGGTACGTGTACCGCGGGCGCGCGCTCGACGGGTACCAGGGGCGCTACTTCTTCGGCGATTTCATTGCCGGACGCGTGTGGTCCTTGGCGCTGGAGTTGGACCCCTCGGGAGAAGCCACCGTCGGAGACGTGCGCGAACACACGGCGGAACTCGGTGGCAGAGCCGCACTGGGGAACGTCAGCGCGTTCG
>CAZNOC010000319.1:0-4618 GCA_964574545.1 uncultured Bifidobacteriaceae bacterium
AGCCGAAAGCGGAGAGCCGAAAGCCGAAAGCCGAAAGCGGAGAACTGAAAAGCCGAACACCTGTTCAACGACAGTCGTCCCAGAAGGCTGCCGGTGTCTGTAAACCCGAGGCCACCGATTCAAGTAGTCTCCCCATGAGGTCGGCTCGTGTGCCCGGCCCGTCTACCTCATCCGGGAGAACTAGATAGATGCGTCGCGTCCTTGGTCTCACTGTCCTGCTCGTTCTCATCGGCGGCACCGCCGGCATGGCGCAGCACTGGCCGCACTGGCGTGGGCCGTCGCATGACGGCGTCAGCACCGAGACAGGGCTGCCGGTGTCGTGGAACGCCGAGTGCCTGCCGTCGGAGGCGCCCGAGGTGGACGCCCATTTCGCCAGTGGCCCGATGATGCGCGAGGCCGACCCGGCCCAGCCGCCCCAGGGCCGCCCGCTCGTGCCGGTGACCTGCGAGAAGATCGCGACGACGAACATCGCGTGGAAGCTCCCGCTGCCGGCCTTCTCCGGCTCGACGCCGATCATCTGGGGCGACATGATCTTCCTGAACGTCGCCACCCGCGCCAACACCGGCGAGGTCGAACTCTGGGCCGTCGATCGCACGAAGCAGGACGTCGCCTGGAAGCGCCGCCTCATGAACGCGAACCAGATGGCGAACAAGCACAACATGTCGACGCCGTCTCCCGTCACCGACGGCCGCTACGTCTGGGTGATGACGGGCTACGGCGTGCTGAAGGCATTCGACTTCAGCGGCACCGAGATCTGGTCGCGCGACATCCAGGCCGACTACGGCAGGTTCGGCATCCTCTTCGGCTACGCCTCGTCGCCGCTGCTGCGCGGCAACGCGCTCTACGTGCAGGTGCTGCACGGGATGAAGACCGACGACCCGTCCTACGTGATGAGGATCGACGCGCAGACGGGCAAGACGATGTGGCGCGTCGAGCGGCCGTCGCCGGCCGTGCACGAGTCGCCCGACTCCTACACGACCCCGGCCTGGGTCGAGGTGAATGGCCGCGCCGAACTCATCATCACCGGTGGCGACGTCGTCTCCGGGCACGACCCTGAGACGGGTCGCGAGTACTGGCGCGCTGACGTGCTCAACCCGCAGCGTGCCACCAACTACCGCATTGTCGCCTCGCCGACCGTGGTGGATGGCCTGATCATCGCGCCGACGCGGGTCAACCCGATGACCGCCATGCGCCCGGGCGGCAACGGCGACGTGGCCGGATCGCACGTGATCTGGCAGTTCGCGCAGGGGCCGGATGTGCCGACGCCGGTGAGCGACGGTACGTTGCTGTATGTCGTCCGGGACAACGGCGTGGTGTTCGCCCTCGACGTGAAGACCGGCAAGACCGTCTATGGTCCGCGGCGGCTGCCACCGGGCACCTACAGCGCCTCGCCGATCCTCGCCGACGGCAAGATCTACGTGACCACCGAGGAAGAAGGCCTGACGACGGTCTTCAAGGCGGGTCCGGAGTTCGAGATCCTCTCATCGAATTCGCTGCTGGGCGACTGCTCGCCGTACTGCCTGAGCACGGTCGCGATCTCCGAGGGCCAGATCTTCATGCGCACGTCGTCGTACCTCTGGGCGATCGGGGAGCGACGGACGAGGTAGCCGCCGACGACCACGCCGGAGGCGGGCAAAATGAGTCATCATTAGGACAGCATCGGCCCATCGAAGGGAACGCGAACCTTAGCCAACGGGAGTTACGCACATGCGACGTCTGCTCGGTCTGACTGTTCTGCTGTTTCTGGTCGGCGGCACCGCGGGGATGGCGCAGCACTGGCCGCACTGGCGTGGGCCGTCCCACGACGGGGTCAGCACCGAAACGGGGCTGCCGGTCTCGTGGGACGCCGAGTGCGTCCCGACGGAGGCGCAGGAGCCGGTCGATGCCTTCGCCAGCGGCCCGATGATGGCCGAAGAGGCCGCCTCACAGCCGCCGCAGCGCCGTCCCGGCGGCGGCGGGGGTGGGCAGGAGGGTCGCCCGCTCGTGCCGGTGACCTGCGAGAAGATCGAGACGACCAACGTCAGCTGGAAGCTGCCCCTGCCGGCTTACAGCGGTTCGACGCCGATCATCTGGGGCGACATGATCTTCCTGAACGTCGCCACCGGCGCCAACACCGGCGAGCTCGAGCTGTGGGCCGTGGATCGCCGCACGCAGGACGTCGCCTGGAAGCGCCTGCTCGTGAACGCGAATCACATGGAGCGCAAGCAGAACATGTCGTCGCCCTCGCCCGTCACCGACGGGCGCCATGTGTGGGTGATGACGGGCTACGGGGTCCTCAAGGCGTTCGACTTCGCAGGCAAGGAGATCTGGTCGCGCGACATCCAGGCCGACTACGGCAAGTTCGGGCTGAACTGGGGTTACGCCTCGTCGCCGCTGCTGCGCGACAACGTGCTGTACGTGCAGGTGTTGCACGGGATGAAGACCGACGATCCGTCCTACGTGATGAAGATCGACGCGCAGACGGGCAAGACCGTCTGGCGCGTGGAGCGCCCGTCGCCGGCCCTGCACGAGTCGCCGGATTCCTACACCACGCCAGCGTGGATCGAGGCCAACGGGCGCGCTGAACTCATCATCACCGGCGGCGACGTCGTCTCGGGGCATGACCCTGAGACGGGCCGCGAGTACTGGCGCGCCGACGTCCTCAACCCCGATCGCAACCGCAACTACCGCATCGTCGCCTCGCCGACGATCGTGGACGGCCTGATCATCGCGCCGACGCGCAACAACCCCATGACCGCCATGCGCCCCGGCGGCAGCGGCGACGTGGCCAGCTCGCATGTGGCGTGGCAGTTCGCGCAGGGGCCGGATGTGCCGACGCCGGTGAGCGATGGGACGCTCCTGTACATCGTTCGCGACAACGGCGTGGCGTTCGCGCTTGACGTGAAGACCGGCAAGACGGTGTACGGCCCCGAGCGGCTGCCCTCGGGCACCTACAGCGCCTCGCCGATCCTCGCCGACGGCAAGATCTACGTCACCACCGAGGAAGAAGGCCTGACGACGGTGTATCGAGCGGGCCCGAAGTTCGAGATCCTGTCATCGAATTCGCTGTTGGGCGACTGCTCGCCGTATTGCCTGAGCACGGTCGCGATCTCGGAAGGCCAGATCTTCATGCGCACCTCGTCGTACCTCTGGGCGATCGGCGAGCGCAAGGCGAGGTAGACGGGACGACGGCGATCGCTACTTCCTGGCGAGCTGCCTTCGAAGCGAGGCGGCCACCGCCTTGAGCGGCGTGGCCATCGCCGATCCCTTGCGCCAGGCCATTGCCAGGGTGCGCGACGGGCCGGGGCGGGAGAAGGGGCGGACGGCGAGCTGACCCCGCCGGTTCTCGACGGCCACGGCGAGCGCCGGCAGCAGCGTGACGCCGCCGTTGGCGCGCCCCACCATCTGAACGAGCGTCGAGAGGCTCGTGGCGCGGAAGCTCTCCTCGGTGGCGCCCGCGCGCGCACAGACGGCCAGCGCCTGATCACGGAAGCAGTGGCCGTCCTCGAGCAGCAGGACGCGTGCGCCCTCGAGTGTCTCGGCGGTGGCAGGCCGCGACGACTTCACCAGCGGGTGCCCCGGCGCGGCCGCGAGCACGAAGCGGTCGAGCCCGATCGCTTCATGCGCCAGGCCAGGCAGGTCGCCCTCGAGCGCGAGGATGGCACCATCGAGCGCCCCCGCCTTCAGCGCCCGCACGAGTCCCTCCGTCTTCTCCTCGCGCCACACGATCGTCAGGTCCGGCAGCTCGCGCGCGAGCGCGGGCGTCACGTCCGGCAGCAGGTACGGGCACACGGTGGGGATGACGCCCACGCGGACGGTGCCGCCCAGCGGGTTCGCATGACGGCGTGCCACGTCCATCAGATCGCGCATCGCCAGCAGCACCTGCCGCGCCTGATCGACGATCGGCGCGCCGGCGGCCGAAAGCCGGACGCGGCGGCGGTCGCGCTCGAAGATCTGGACATCGAGGGCGTGCTCGACCTGGGCGACCTGCGCGCTCAGCGATGGCTGCGACACATGGCAGGCGTCGGCGGCCTTGCGGAACCCTCCGAAGTCGGCGACAGCCACGAGGTACTGGAGCTGACGCAGCGAGCAGGCGGGCAGCACGGGTCTATCCATAGGCTCAAACTATCACTGTTAGACGCACGATGTCTTTCACGAGCAGCTCGAACGACACCATAATGAGGGTGTTCGGTCGCCGTCCCCCGCCGCGTGTCCGTGATTGCCGCGGCGCGGAAGGCCGGATCCGCCCCGACGGCAGCCATTCCAGTTTCCATACACGGGACCGAGTGATTGGGTCCGCGCGACCAGAGGTAAACCCATGTCCACCGAAGCGAAGTGCCCGTTCAAGCCCATCTCCGGGACCGGCCCCACCAACAAGGATTGGTGGCCCAATCAGCTGAACCTCAAGGTGCTGCACCAGCGCTCGTCGCTCTCCGATCCCATGGATCAGGGATTCAACTACGCCGAGGAGTTCAAGAGCCTCGACCTGGAAGCCCTGAAGAAGGACCTCGCGGCGGTGATGACCGACTCGCAGGACTGGTGGCCGGCAGATTGGGGCCACTACGGACCGTTGTTCATCCGCATGGCCTGGCACGCAGCCGGCACCTACCGAGTCGCCGACGGCCGCGGTGGCGCCGGT
>CAZNOC010000320.1:0-4601 GCA_964574545.1 uncultured Bifidobacteriaceae bacterium
GATGGTGAAGGAGTACTGCAGCACCTGCCACAGCGATCGGGCCAAGGCCGGTGGGCTGTCGCTGGCGAACTTCGACGCGACGCACGCCGTGGAGCAGGCCGAGACGGCCGAGAAGATCATCCGCAAGCTGCGTACCGGCATGATGCCGCCCGCCAATGCCAAGCGTCCCGCCGAAGAGGTGCTGCTCACGCTCGCGTCGACGCTCGAGACGCACATCGATCGCGCGGCGGTGGCCAACCCGAATCCGGGCTGGCGGCCGTTTCAGCGCCTGAACCGTGCCGAGTACGCGCGTGCGGTGCGTGATCTGCTCGACCTGGACGTCGACGTCGCCGCGTTTTTGCCGCCCGACACCATCAGCGGTGGGTTCGACAACGTCGCTGATGCCCAGGCGTTTTCCGCGACGCTCATGGAAGGCTACCTGCGGGCCGCGAGCCGCATCGCGACGCTGGCCGTCGGCGACCGCAACGCCAGCCCGACCGAGGCCACGTATCGCGTGGCGCGCACCGGGTCGCAACTCGAGCACGTGCCCGGCGCTCCGATGGGGACCCGCGGCGGCATCTCTGTCGTGCATGTGTTCCCGGCCGACGGCGAGTACAGCTTCCGCATGATGCTGCACTCGATTCCCACCGGTCAGCTCTACGGGAGCACGACGCGCGGCGAGCAGATCGAGGTGTCCGTCAACGGCGAGCGCGTCGCGCTCATGGACATCAACCCCCGCATGTCCGAGTCCGATGCGACCGGCATGAACATCACGACGCCGCGCGTGCACGTCAAGGCGGGCCCGCAGCGTGTGTCGGCCGCGTTCATCCAGCGTTGGAACGCGCCGGTCGACGACATTCTGGCGCCCATCGACCACACGATGGCCGACTCGCAGATTGGCTCCGCGCTCGGCATCACCACGGTGCCGCACATGCGCGACTTCAACATCAACGGCCCCTACAACGTGACGGGCGTCTCCGACACGGTGAGCCGCCGGCTGATCTTCTCGTGCCGCCCGACGACGGCCGCCGAGGAGGCGCCGTGCGCCGCAGAGATCGTGCGGCGGCTGGCCGCTCAGGCCTACCGCGGCCCCGTCAGCGCGGAGGACTTCGAGGGGCTGATGGGCTTCTACGAACGCGGCCGCGAGGAAGGCGACTTCGAAACGGGCGTACGGATGGCCGTGCAGGCGATGCTCGCCAGCCCGCGGTTTTTGTTCCGGCTCGAGCAGGCGCCGTCGACGCTTCGGGCCGGGCAGGCGTTCCGTGTCGGGGACATCGAACTCGCGTCGCGCCTGTCGTTCTTCCTCTGGGGCACCGTGCCGGACGCAGAGCTCGTGCAGGTGGCGATGGAAGGCCGGCTGCGGACACCGGCCATGCTCGAGCGCCAGGTCACGCGGATGATCGCGGACCCGCGCGCGTGGGCCCTGTCGGATCGCTTCGCGTCGCAGTGGCTCCGGCTCCACGACCTGGAGCGCCTCCACCCCGACGCGCTGCTCTATCCCTATTACGACCACACGCTGGCGCAGGCCCTGGAGCAGGAGACGAAGCTCTTCTTCGACTCGCTGGTCCGCGAGGACCGGAGCCTTCTGGATCTGCTGACCGCCGACCACACGTTCGTCAACGAGCGGCTGGCCAGGCACTACGGCATTCCGAACGTGACGGGCAGCCAGTTCCGTCGTGTGACCGTGCCGCAGGACGAGCGCCGGGGGATCCTCGGCAAAGGCAGCATGCTCGCCCTCACCTCGGTTGCCGACCGCACGTCGCCCGTGATGCGCGGCCTCTGGGTGATGGAGGTGCTGCTCGGCACGCACCCGCCCGCGCCGCCGCCGAACGTGCCCGCGCTCGACGAGGTGAAGTCGAGCACGCGGCTGCTTTCGGTGCGCGAGAAGATGGAAGAGCACCGGGCGAATCCCGCGTGCACGTCGTGCCATCGGGTCATCGATCCGCTGGGCCTCGCCCTGGAGAACTTCGATGTGACCGGCCGGTGGCGGATCAAGGACGCCGACCTTCCGATCGACGCCACGGGCGAGCTCTACGACGGGTCGCCGATCGAGGGCCCCGTGGGCCTGCGGAACGCCATCCTCAAGCGGAAGGACGTGTTCCTGCTCAGCTTCACCGAGAGCCTGATGACCTATGCGCTCGGCCGCCGGGTCGAGCACTTCGACCTGCCCACCGTCCGTGCCATCACGCGGGGCGCCGAGGCGCAGGACTACCGTATGTCCTCGTTCATCCTGGGGATCGTCGCGAGCGACGCGTTCCAGATGAGCCGGCTTGAACAGACCGATACCATGGCGCGGAGCGGGCAGTAAGGCCGCGTCGCGGAGACGATCTCGACGCTAACCGGAGACCAGGAGAAGGCGATGCACATCACGAAGACTCACATTTCCCGCCGGACGATCCTTCGCGGCATGGGCGTCACCATGGCGCTGCCCCTGCTCGACGCGATGGTGCCCGCAGGCACGGCGTACGCGAAGACCGCCGCTGCCGGGAAGACGCGGCTCGCCTGCATCGAGATGGTGCACGGTTCGGCCGGCGCCACCGTCGTGGGCCTCGCCAAGAACATGTGGTCGCCGGCGGCCGCGGGCAGCGACTTCGACCTCACGCCGAGCAGCCTCTCGCCGCTCGAGCCCTTCCGTGACGCGCTCACGATTGTGAGCAACACGGACGTGCGCATGGCCGAGGCCTTCGAACTGCCGGAGATCGGCGGCGACCACTTCCGGTCGAGCGCCGTCTTCCTCACGCAGTCGAAGCCGAAGCAGACGCAGGGCTCCGACGTCTTCGTCGGCACCTCGCTCGATCAGCTGTACGCGCAGCGGTTCGGGCAGGACACGCCGATCCCCTCGATGCAGCTCTGCATCGAGAACGTGGACCAGGCCGGCGGGTGCGCCTACGGCTATGCGTGCGTCTACACCGACACGATCAGCTGGGCGTCGCCGACCCAGGCGCTGCCGATGGTGCGCGATCCCCGCGTGGCCTTCGACCAGCTCTTCGGCGTGGGCGCCACGCCCGAGGAACGGGCCGCGCACCGGCGCGCCGATCGAAGCATCCTCGACTGGATCACGACCGAGGTCGCGCGCCTGCGCACGCAGCTCGGGCCGGCCGACCGCGCCCGGCTCAACGACTACCTCGAGGAAGTACGCGAGATCGAACGCCGTATCCAGAAGGTCGAGGCCTACAACGTGAGCGGCGAGCCGCGGGAATTGCCCGAGGCGCCCGCCGGAGTGCCCGACGACTTCGAGGAGCACGTCAAGCTGATGTTCGACCTGCAGGCCGTGGCCTTTGCGTCCGACATCACACGCGTCTTCTCGTTCAAGATGGGCCGCGACGGTTCGGCGCGCGTCTACCCCGACAGCGGCGTGAACACCGGCTTCCACCCGGCGTCGCACCACCAGGGGCGCGAGGATCGCGTCACGCAGTTTGCCGCGATCAACAAGTACCACGTGAACATGGTGCCCTACTTCCTGGAGAAGCTGCGCAACACGCCTGACGGCGACGGCACGCTCCTGGACAACAGCCTCATCGTGTATGGCTCGCCCATGGGCGACTCGAACGTGCACAACCACAAGCGGTGCCCCCTGTTCCTCGCCGGCCACGCGGGTGGCAAGCTGCGGGGCAACATGCACGTCAAGACGGCCGACGGCACGCCGATGGCCAACGCCATGCTGAGCGCGCTGCACGTTCTCGGGCTCGACGACCTGTCGAGCTTCGGCGACAGCACGGCCGCGCTCGACCTGAACAGCCCGGGCGTCGCGACGGATTAGGGCAGGCGGAGCAGACTCGGTCATCAGTTGTCAGTGGGCAGTTCAAAGGGCCGGCGTGCCTCGTTTGAACCGGCCACTGACGACTGGAAACGGCGGCGATGGGTCGCCACGAAGTGGCGGCGAAGGAGCGGGACTATGGTGCGAGGAAGGCTGATGAGCGGTCTGGCGTTGAGCCTGGTCGGGGCGTTGACGCTGTCCACGGTGCTGAGCGCCGCGGCCGCGAGCACGGCCGTGGCGGATGCGGCCATGGCCGGGGACCGCGCCGCGGTACGGGCCCTGCTCAAGGACGGCGCTGACGTCAACTCGGCGCAGGGCGACGGGATGACCGCGCTGCACTGGTCGGCCATGCGGGGCGACCTCGAGATGACCGAGATGCTCCTCTACGCTGGCGTCAACCTGAGGGCGACGACGCGTCTCGGGGCCTACACGCCGCTGATGCTCGCCGCCCGGAACGGCCATGGGCCCGTGGTGACGGCGCTGCTCAAGGCGGGCGCCGAGTCGTCGGCCGCCAACTCCACCGGCACGACTCCGCTGATGCTGGCCGCCGCATCCGGGGATGTCGAGGCCGTCCGCTCGCTCCTCGAGCACGGCGCCGATCTCCACGCAAAGGAAAACGCGATGGAGCAGACGGCGATCATGTTTGCCGCGGCGTTCAACCGTGTTGACGCGATGCAGCTGCTCATCGAGAAGGGCGCGGACATCAAGGCGCACACGAAGGTGGTGAACCTCACCGCCCTCAGCGATCCGCGCGAGGAGGCCTTCCGCCAGGCGCAGGCCCAGCAGGCCGCCCCGGCGGCCGGGGCAGGACAGCCTGCGGCGCCTGCCGCGGCGCCCGCCGGCGGCGGCGGCCGCTTCGGCCCGC
>CAZNOC010000321.1:0-4590 GCA_964574545.1 uncultured Bifidobacteriaceae bacterium
CCATGGCGGCAGCACGACCCCCGGCAGATCCGGGATCCGCGCGACGAGCACGTAGGCGAGAACCGCGCCGAGCACCCCGCCCGCCGCCGCGAGCAGCAGGCTCTCGGTAACGACGAGCCGCGCGAGGTGATGGCGCTCCGCGCCGAGCGCGAGCCGGATCGCAAGGTCGCGACGGCGCGCCAGCCCGCGCGCGAGCAGCAGGTTCGCGACGTTCACGGCGGACACGAACAGCACGAGGCCCACGGCCGCGGCGAGGAGGACCAGGTACGGGCGCAGGGCGGCCGTGTCGGCATCGCGCAGCGGCGTCACGGCGAAGTCGACGCCTTCGTTCGTGCCCGCCTCCTCCCGCTGCAGGATGGCCGCCGCCGTCGCCACGGCCGCGCGCGCCTGCTCCAGCGTCACGCCGGACCGAAGCCGGCCGATCGCCTCAACCGTCCTGGCGTCTCGCCGCTCCAGATTCGGCAACGCGGGGCCGATGAACAACGATCGATAGAGATCGACACGATCGGGGTACTGCACGGCCGGCGCGAGCACGCCGAAGATCTCGTACCCGGGCGCGCCGTCGAGCGTGATGGTGCGGCCAACGACCGACCGGTCGGCGCCGAAGCGCTGCTGCCACACGCGGTAGCTCAGGATCACCGCGTCGTGCCGCTCACGGTCGTACACCTCGGGCCACGGCCCGCCGAGGTGCATCGGCAGGCCCAGCACCTCGGGCAGATCGTGCGAGGCGAGCGCCGCCGTGAGCTCCTCCGGTTCGCCACCCTCGTTCACGGTGTAGGCGGCCGACCGGTGCGCGGCGATGCGCTCGAAGACGTCCGTGCGTTCGCGGAGGTCGGCGATCTCGCGCATCGAGATCGGCCCTGGCTCCCCGGCCCGCATCGTGACGATGCGGACCAGGCGACCGGCCTCCGGGTACGGCAGGCTGCTCAGGAGCGCGGCGTGCAGCACGCTGAAGACCGCCGTGTTGGCGCCGATGCCGACGGCGAGCGTCAGGGCGGCGGCCGCGGTGAAGCCGGGACGGCCCGCGAGCGAGCGGATGGCGTGGGACAGCGACGATGACAGAAGGCTCATGTGATCACTCCTCGCGGACCCCGTTCGTTATGGATCAACCGCAGGTCACACTTGACTCGTCGAATGGTCGAGTCCATGCACCGTCCATCCGCGTCCTACGTCGAGACACGCACAGCATCGGCGAGCGCGTCGATCGACGCATGCTCCGTGCGCCGTCCTTCTGCCTCGAGCACCCACACCGGCGGGTGCCCCGCGCGGATCTCGGTCACGACGCGCGTGGGGGCGCCTTCCGCGACGACCTCGAAGCCGAGGCGTTCGAGCGCGCGCCTCGTCCAGATCCCCTCCAGCCCGTCGCCCTCGAGCGCGATGCGTGCGACCGGGTTGGGGTGCAGGCGGAACGCCCCCTCGCGGGGATCGAAGTCGAGGCTTTCGTGGCGGAACACCGTGTGCAGCGCTCCCGACAGCACCAGGTCCTCGGGACTGCCGGTGTGAAACGTGCCGCCCTTGCCGATCAGCCAGATCCGATCGGCCGTCCGCAGCGCGAGATCGAGGTCGTGCGTGGACAGGAGCAGGGCGCGGCCGGAGTCCCGCGCGAGCCGGCGCAGCATCAGCATGATGTCCACGCGGCGTGGCAGGTCGAGGAAGGCGGTGACTTCGTCGAGGATCAGCGCGCGCGGTTCCTGCGCGAGCGCGCGGGCGATCATCACGCGCTGCCGCTCGCCGTCGCTGAGCTCCGCCACCTGCCGGTCGGCGAACTCCCCCGCCCCGGCCGCCTCCATCGCCCGGGTAATGGCCCGGTGGTCGTCCGGGCCGAGCCGGCCCGTCCACCCCGTGTGCGGCTGGCGCCCGAGCGCGACCAGCGCGGACGCGGTCAGCCCCCACGCCTTCACCTGCTCGGTGAGCACGACGCCGAGCGATCGCGCGCGCTGGCGCGGCGGCATAGCCGCGACATCCTGACCGTCGAGAAGCACGCGCCCCTCGAGCGGCGCCTGCAGGCCGCACGCCGTGCGGAGCAAGGTGGACTTGCCCGCGCCGTTCGGGCCGAGCAGCACGGTGAACTCACCCGCACGCAACGTGGCCTGCAGCCCGCGCGAGATCACCTGGGCCGTCGCGCCCGTGCCGTAACCCGTGGACAGCGATTCGAGGACCATCACCGACACGTCACACCTCGAACCGGCGCAGTCCGGCGTTGCGCAGCAGCAGCAGCACGACGGTCGGGCCGCCGATCAGCCCGAGCACGGCGTTCATGTGGAAGAAGTGCTGGCTCCACGGCAGGTGCGTCACGAGGTCGGCGAGCGAGGCCAACCCCGCGCCCACCAGGACGGACGCGGGCACGAGCACGCGGTGATCGGCAGTGCCAAACAGCGCGCGGGCCACGTGCGGGGCGAGGATGCCGAGGAAGGCGATCGGACCGCAGAATGCCGTGACCGTGCCGGCCAGGACGGCCGCCGTGCCGATCGCCGCCATCCGCGTGCGCCGCACCGCCAGCCCGAGCGTGCGCGCGTACTCGTCGCCGAGCAGCATGGTGTTGAGCGGCTTGATCAGCACGATGGCCGAGACCAGACCCGCCACCGACACCCCGGCCAGGATTCGCCACTGCTCGTAGCTCACCGCCGTAAACGTCCCGTCATCCCACGACTGGAACACGCGGCCCTGCGCTTCAGATACGAAGTGCAGCAGGACGCTGATGAGCCCCTCGGCAGTCTGGCCGAGCATCAACCCTGCCAGCAGCAGTGTGACGGGGCTGACGCGCGGCGCCAGTGCCACCAGGATCAGCGTCATGCCCACCGCGCCAGACGCGGCGGCCACGACAAGGCCAACACCCGTCAGCAGGCCCGCGTCGCCGAGCACTGACGTCCCGGCGGCGCCCGCCAGCACGACGAGCACGGCCACGCCGAGCCGCGCGCTGTGTACGAGTCCCAGGAACCACGGGTCGGCCAGCGGGTTGCGGAACGTCGTCTGCAGCAGCAGGCCGCACACGCCGAGGCTGGCGCCGGCGACGAGGCTTGTGAGCACGCGCGGCACGCGGAAGTCGAGCACGATGCGCGACCAGACGTCCTCGGCACCTCGCCCGAGGAGGAGCGCCGCGACCTCGCCGGGTGGGATGTAGACGACGCCGACGGTGAGCTGCAGCGCGACGAGCCCGAGGACGGCGGCCACCAGCACGAGCCACGGCGCGGCGGCTCGCCAGGGTGGCGCGCCCTCGGGCGCACCCATGTGGGCGGGCAGCACATCAGTGGTCGACGACATGGGCCTCCGGAGCGGGTGCGGCGGTCAGCGGCAGATACAGCGCGAGTTCGTGATCCGGCAGCAGGTCCGGATGAATCATCCGGATGAAGTCGGCCAGCTCGAGGTGCGGGTTGACCAGGGCCTGATCCCACCAGGGATTCGGACCCATCGGGTAGTTGCGGTTGGCGACGTAGACACGTCCGGCGTGAACGGCGGGGATGTAGCCGTAGCGCGGATCGTCGACCGTGGACTCCCTGATCTGCGGTCCGGACGAGGTGTCGGGCCCGAGGATCCACACGTCGGCGCGCCGCGCGCGCACGAGCGCCTCCTCGAGCGCCACGGTGCGGAGGCTTTCCTGGCTCGTGTTGTCGTCCCACAGGTAGCGCCCGCCGGCGTCCTCGATGATGCGGGCGTGGACGTTCCGGCCGCCGTGCATCTGCCAGCCGTCGGCCTGTGGCGCGCCGACGAAGACGGCCGGCCGTTCGCGGACCACGGCCACGCGCTGCCGCAGATCCTCGTAGGCCTCTTCCACTTCGCTGAAGAACCGTTCGGCCTCGGCCTCCTTGTTGAAGAACAGCGCGAAGAACTTCACCCACTCGGTGCGGCCGAGCGGCGTCGGCTCCAGATGCTCGGCCATCTCGACGAGCGGCACGCCCATGCGCTTGAAGCGATCGTTCACGCGGCTCAACTGGCCGTGGAAGTGCCAGTTGAAGTGCGCCTCGGTGCCGCGGTTCATCACGGCCTCGATGTCGAAGTTGCGCGACAGCGATCCGCTGTCGAGACGGGCCCGGATAGCGGCGACGGTGGTGTTGGTGTGGTTGGCGAACCCGACGAGCCGGTCGATCACGCCCATCTGCTCGGTCGCGCCGCCGTATCGAAACGTCCCCAGGCTGAAGCGCTGCACGGGAACGGACACGACGATGGCGTCTGGCGACACGCGCGGCGCAGGGGTGCCGCGCTGAACGAACACGTACTCGAATCGCTGGCCGACGCCTCTCGTGGTGACGCGGGCGACCTTGTAGTGCCCGTGATAGCTGAGGGCGATCTGTTCGGCGTGGCGGAACGCCGCCTTCTCAGGGAAGTAGTCGACCGACGGGTCGAAGTCGCCGACGGCGGCCCACGTGAGGTTCACCTCGGGCGTGCCGGCCCGCAACGGGAGATCGGCGGGCGGCCGAGTGCGGTCGAAGCCGCAGCCCGCCACGCACAGCACCAGCGCGAGCACCGTGGTGGCGCTCACATGTGTTGTCCGAGACCCACTCATTCGTCGAACAGCGTCAGGCGGTGGGACGAGTGAGGAGACCGCGATCCGACGAGTGGTCGAAACGACCAGGCGGATGGTCGATTTCGGTC
>CAZNOC010000322.1:0-4584 GCA_964574545.1 uncultured Bifidobacteriaceae bacterium
ACCCCCCACCCCCCACTACCCACTACCCACTACCCACTACCCACTACCGGATATGATCCGCCCCATGACACAGCCGACCCGCCTCGCCCCACCCGTACTGCTGATCGCCGTCAGCCTGGCCGCGTGCGCACCCGCGGCGCCGCCCCCCTCGGCCGAACCGTTCTCAGTGGTCGAGGCCAGCTTTGCCGAGATGCAGGCGGCCATGGGCGAGGGCCGTGTGACCTCGCGCGAGCTCGTGCAGCAATACCTCGCCAGAATCGCGTTCTACGAGGACAGGCTGAACGCGACGATGGCGGTCAACCGGAGGGCACTCGAGGAGGCGGACCGCCTCGACGAGGAACGCCGGCAGGGCCGTGTCCGCGGGCCGCTCCACGGCATTCCGATTGCGCTCAAGGACATCATCAACACGACGGACATGCCGACCACCGGCGGCGCGCTGGCGTTCGAGGGTTACACGCCGCCGTACGACGCCCCGCTCGTCGCGCACCTTCGCGAGGCGGGCGCGGTGCTCATCGCGAAGACCGTGAACACGGAACTCGCGAACTGGGTCACAAACGGCATGCCGGGCAACTACAGCGCCGTCGGAGGCTACGGCATGAATCCGTACGAGCCGCGTCGCGATCCGCGCCCGGGCACGAGCGACGGGCGGCCGGTGGCCGGTACGGGCGGCTCGAGCTCGGGCATCGGCACAGCCGCGAACTTCTGGGCCGCCAGCGTCGGCACCGAAACATCCGGGTCGATCCTGAGCCCGTCGAACGCGAACATGCTCGCCGGCATCAAGCCCACGGTGGGCCGCATCAGCCGCTACGGGATCATCCCGATCACCGCCGATCAGGACACTGCCGGGCCGATGGCCAGAACGGTGGCGGACGCGGCGCTGCTGCTCGGGGCGATGGAGGGCGCCTCGCCCGATCCGAACGACCCGGCGACGTCGACCTGCACCCCTCCGGCGAACCGCGACTACGCGCCCCACTTGAAGGCCGACGGCCTCGCGGGCGCGCGGATCGGCGTCCCGCGAGCGTTCTACTACGACGCGCTCACCCTGCCCGGCGAGACCGAGCCGCGCGGCGGACTGAACGACGCCCAGGCCGCGGTGATGGCAGAAGTGATCGCAGTCCTGCGTGCGCAGGGCGCCGAGGTCGTCGATGTCGAAATTCCGAGCATCGTGAGCCAGGACCGCGCGTCGAACTTCCTCGCCTGGGGCGTCTGCGCCGGCCCGGCCAACACGAAGGGCAACGACGCCGACTGTTCCGTGGTCTTCAAGTACGGGATGAAGCGCGACTTCAACGCCTACGTCGCGTCGCTCGGGTCGACGGCGCCCGTCACGTCGCTCACCGCGCTCCGGGAGTTCAACCTGGCCAACCAGCACCGCAACGCCGTCCGCTACGGCCAGGCGCACCTCGATGTGTCGGACGAGATGGACCTCGAGGCTGACCGCGCGCGGTACGAGTCCGACCGCGCGAAGGACCTGGCGCTGTCGCGCGCGCAGGGCATCGACGCGGCGCTCCAGGCTGCCGGTGTCGACGCGCTGCTGTTCCCCGGCCCGAGCGGCGCGGGCATCGCCGCAAAGGCGGGGTATCCAACGGTGATCGTTCCTTACGCGCGCGTGGCGCTTCCACCGATGACGCCGCCGCTCCCGGATGGCTTCGACCTGCAGCCAGTGCCGTACGGCGTGAGCTTCACGGGCACAGCGTGCAGCGAGCCCCGGCTGATCGAACTTGCCTACGCCTTCGAGCAGGCCACGAAGAAGCGCATTCCCCCGCCTCAGTTCCCGTAGCTTCACCCTTCACACCTTGAACTGAAGTGAGCTCCCCCTACCGTCCCATCGAGGACTACGCCCTGATCGGCGACATGCACACCGCCGCTCTGGTGGGGCGCGATGGGTCGATCGACTGGCTGTGCCTGCCTCACTTCGATTCGCCGAGTGTTTTCGGCGCCATCCTCGATCACCGGAAGGCCGGCTCGTTCCGCATTCACCCGGCCATCGACGAGGTGAGCTGCAAGCAATTCTACTGGCCCGAGACCAACGTCCTCATCACGCGGTTCCTCACCGAGCAGGGGTCGGCCGAGATTACCGACTTCATGCCTGTGGGACGGGCACGCACCTCGGCGCGCCACCACGAGATCATCCGGCGGGTCACCTCCGTGCACGGCCGCCTGCCGATCCGCATGGCGTGCCGGCCCGCGTTCGACTACGCGCGAGCGCCGCACGCGGTCAGGCTCGTCCCCGGGGGCGCTCGCTTTGAGTCCGGCGGCCTCGTGCTGGGCCTGGCCTCAGACGTTGCGCTGGAACACGACGGGGATGCCGTCGTGGCGTCGTTCGATCTACCCGAAGGCGAGAGCGCGCACTTCGTGCTCCGCGTGCTCGGCGACGACGACGGCGCGGGGGCGGAGCCGTCGGCGGAGTACGTGGAGCGGGCGTTCACCCGCACCGTGGACTACTGGCGTGAGTGGATCGGCCGCTGCCGCTACCAGGGCCGGTGGCGCGAGACGGTGCACCGGTCGCTGCTGACGCTGAAGCTGTTGACGTTCGAGCCCACGGGAGCGATCGTGGCCGCGCCGACCTGCAGCCTGCCCGAGGGACTCGGCGGCGAGCGCAACTGGGACTACCGCTACAGCTGGATCCGCGATTCGGCGTTTGTGCTCTATTCGTTCCTGCGCATGGGATACCACGAGGAAGCGCATCGCTACATGGGCTTCCTGCACTCGGTCACCGAGGGGCCGCAGTTCGACGGGTCGCTGCGCGTGATGTACGGCATCGATGGGCGCAGCGATCTCAGAGAGGCGACGCTCGACCACCTGGATGGTTACAGGGGGTCCCGCCCGGTGCGCGTCGGCAACGGCGCCTTCGACCAGCTGCAGCTCGACATCTACGGCGAGCTCATCGACGCGATCTACCTGTACGACAAGTGGGGCACGCCGATCTCGCACGACACCTGGGTCACGGTGACCGCGCTCATCAACTGGGTGATCGCCAACTGGTCGCGCAAGGATCACGGCATCTGGGAGGTGCGCGGCCCGCTGCGCCACTTCGTGAGTTCGAAGCTGATGTGCTGGGTCGCGATCGACCGCGGACTCCGCATGGCGCGCCGCCGTTCGCTGCCGTGCCCCGCCGATCGGTGGACGGCCGCGCGCGACGAAATCTACCGTGAGGTGATGGCGGAAGGGTGGGACGAGGGCCGCCGCGCCTTCATGATGAGCTACGGCGACCACGCGCTCGATGCGGCGAACCTGCTGATGTCGCTGACGATGTTCCTGGCGCCGAACGATCCGCGGATGCTGGGGACCATCGACGCCATCATGCGGTCGCCCAAAGAGGGCGGGCTGTTCTCGAACTCCCTCGTGCTGCGCTACGACGTGTCAGCGGTCGATGACGGCCTGTCGGGGGAGGAAGGCACGTTCAACATCTGCACCTTCTGGCTTGTCGAGGCCCTGACCCGCGCCGGGAGGTACCGCCCCGACCTGCTGGAACGGGGACGGCTGGTGTTCGAGCGGATGCTGGGGTTCGCCAACCACGTCGGCCTGTACGCCGAGGAGACGGGCGCGCGGGGCGAAGCACTCGGGAACTTCCCCCAGGCGTTCACGCACCTGTCACTGATCAGCGCGGCCTACAACCTGGACCGGACGCTTGACCTGGGGACGCGGCGGCCGCCGCTGTCCCACACGGACTGACCTGGACCCTCCGACGCGCGGCTATCGCGCGTCGTCCGCCTCGTCGTCGTCCTCGTCGTCGGCAAACTCTGGAGGGAGGGCGTCGAACTCTTCGCCCCACGGGGAGGGCTGCGGACCCGGCACGATGCCGGCAATGTCGGGGTCCTCGCCGGCGGAGCCGGCGCCGGCTGGACCCTTGCGCATCTTCGCCTCGACGCGCTTCTGGGCCTTTTCCTTCTGCTTTTCCTGCTTGGCGCGTTCGCGTTCGCGCTTGTTGCGGGCGGGACGGGCGCGATTGACCATGGCGCTCCTTTCGACACGAGGACCGCGGGCCGGTCTTGCCGGCCCGCGCATCACTCAGTTGAGTTCAGCCTACCAGCGCGGCTCGCGACGGTTACCGCCACCGCCGCCGTAGCCACCGCCACCCGAACGCTCCGGACGGGGGCGGGCCTCGTTGACGGTCAACGCGCGGCCACCGATCTGGTGCTCGTGCAGCGTTTCGATCGCCTGCTTGGCGCCCTCGTCAGTTCCCATCTCGACGAAGGCGAACCCGCGCGCGCGGCCGGTCGACTGATCACGCATCACGTTCACCGACTCGACCGAACCGACCTGCCCGAAGATCTCGTAGAGCTCCTGCTCACCGGTTTCGTACGGCAGGTTTCCAACGTATAACTTGCGACCCATTCTCAACTCACTCCTCGTCTCGCACCGAGACGACTGACAGGCGCACCGCGAAAAAGTGTGGATGCGCCTCCGACGGGGCCGCGGCGGACCTGATTGCCCACGGACGCGGCCGAAACTGAAGGCAGACGTCGTGCGGAGGCGAGTTTGAGAACGAGCTCGTTCGACCCGAGGACGCGAAAGGCCGCCAGATCGGCGGCCTCTCACCAACAGACGTTCTATCTTAGCACGGGTGGTGGGTGGTGGGTCGTG
>CAZNOC010000323.1:0-4573 GCA_964574545.1 uncultured Bifidobacteriaceae bacterium
GATCGGAGATCGTCTTCTCTTCACCGGGCGGCATCATGATCGTGCCGGCATAGAGCTCCGCCACGCTCCGGCCTTCCCATGTCTTGTTGAAGAATCGGCCCGCCAGCGACGGAGCCATCCCGTCGCCGCCGCCTGACAGATCCTGCACGTGGCACGCCGAGCACTTGTCGTCGTAGACGACCTTGCCGCGCTCCGCCTGCTCCGTGGTGTAGACACCGTCGGCCAGCGACGCGGCCTGGAACCCTGTGGCCGCCACCGGGACGAGGTACGCACCAAAACCGACCAGCACCGCCAGCGCCGCAACCGCAATCTTGGCCTTCATACCACCTCGCGAAATGAACGCCCGCCCGAGTGACGGGTCACACGCAACTGTAGCACGGTCGGCGCGCGCTACACTGAGACGGGGGTCGGCCGCGCCTCATGCGTCGCCCTCCCCCAGCGCGGTTCTCCAGCCGGCCGCGTCCCGTCCCGCTTCAGGTGCCCCGACATGTCTGCCGACGAACATACGACAACCACCGCGCCAGGTGAGGACAGGGCGGCGCACGCGCCCGCCTGGCATGCGCTCGCCCCGGACGAGGTGGGAGCACGACTCGAGACGCGCATCACCGGATTGACCGACGAGGAGGCCGATCGCCGGCGCGCCGAACACGGTCCAAACGCCCTCGAAGAGGTGCCGCCCACCAGCGTTCTAGTGCTGCTGCTGCACCAGTTCACGAGTCCACTCATCTACATCCTGGTGGCCGCCGCAGTCGTCACCTTGCTCCTCGAGGAGTACATCGACTCGGCGGTCATCACGGCAGTGCTCGTGCTGAACGCCGTGATCGGCTTCACGCAAGAGCGCAAGGCCGAGCAGTCGGTGCGCGCACTGACGCGGCTGGTGAGCCCGCAGGCTCGAGTGCTCCGGGACGGCCGCGGGCGCACGATCGAGAGTCGCGATCTCGTGCCTGGCGACCTCGTGCTGCTCGAGTCCGGCGCCAGGGTACCCGCGGACCTGCGGCTCATCTCCACGACGGCCTTAATGGTAGACGAGTCGCTGCTCACCGGTGAGTCGGCCCCGGCAGCCAAGCAGGCACAGGCACAGGTGGACGTACGGGCACCAGTGGCCGACCGGCCCACCATGGCGTTCACGGGCGCCGTCGTCACGAGCGGGCGCGGGCGTGGTTACGTCATCGCGACGGGCACCCGCACCGAGCTCGGCGCTATCGCCCTGCTGGTGCGCGCCGAAGGCGAGACACAAACGCCGCTGCAGCAACGCATGGCGCGCTTCGCGCAGACGATCGGTGTGGCGGTGGCCGGCGCCGCGGTCGTCGCGTTCGCCCTCGGTATCTGGATGGGCGAGAGCGCCTCGAGCATGTTCACGGTGGCCGTCGCGCTCGCCGTGGCGGTGATCCCCGAGGGCCTGCCGGTCGTGTTCACGATCACGCTGGCCATCGGCGTGAACCGGATGGCGAAGCGGAACGCCATCATCCGGCGGCTGCCGGCGGTCGAGACGCTCGGCAGCACCACCGTCATCGGGTCCGACAAGACCGGCACGCTCACCGAGAACCGGATGACGGTGATCCAGGTGTGGGCCGGCGGCCGGATCCATGCCGTGGAGACTGGCGCACGTCCGCCGGCGCCCCGGAAACCCGGCGCCACGCTCCCCTCCGATCCCGTGGACCAGACCCTCCTCTGCGGCGCCCTCACCAACGAGGCCGACCTGGACGACGCAGGGGAGCAACAGCGGCTGCAGGGCGACCCGACCGAGGCCGCCCTGCTCGTCGCCGCCCGGTCCCACGGGTGGCGGCCCGAGGCCCTCCGGGCGGCCTGGCCCGTGACCGCCGACCTCCCTTTCGAGTCCGACCGGAAGTTTTCGGCCACCGTGCGGGACACCGGCGAGGGTGCGTGGCTCTTTGTGAAGGGCGCCCCCGAGCAGGTGCTCGCCATGTGCACGACCATGCTGAGCGATCGGGGTCCCGTCCCGTTGGACGAACCGGCCGTGCATGCCGCCGCGCGTGACATGGGCTCCAGGGGGTTGCGGGTGCTCGGCATGGCGGGCCGGCGGGCCCCAGGCCCGGTCACGCCCGAACTGCTCCACGCGCCCGACGACCTCGTCTTCGTCGGGCTTCAAGGCCTGATGGACCCGCCGCGCCCGGAGGTTCGCGAGTCGATTGCGGCGTGTCAACGGGCCGGCATTCGCGTGGTGATGATCACCGGCGATCACGCGCACACGGCAGACGCCATCGGACGCCAGCTCGGCCTCGAACACGACGGAACGGGTGTGCTCACCGGCCCCGAGTTGACCACGCTGTCCGACGAAGCGCTGAACCGACGTCTGGATGAGGTGGCGATCTATGCGCGCGTGGCACCCGACCAGAAGCTCCGGGTGGTACGGGCCTTCCAGGCACGTGGCGACGTCGTCGCGGTGACGGGAGACGGGGTCAACGACGCACCTGCGCTCAAGGCCGCCGACATCGGTGTCGCCATGGGGCGCGGCGGGACGGACGTGGCGCGCGAGGCGTCGGACATGGTGCTGGCCGACGACAACTTCGTCAGCATCGTCGGCGCGGTGGAGGAAGGCCGAATCGCGTTTGACAACCTCCGGAAGGTAACGTTCTTCCTGCTCTCAACCGGGGCGGCGGCCGTGGTGATGTTCCTGACGGCGCTGGTCGCCGGATGGCCGATCCCGATGGTGGCGGCGCAGATCCTGTGGCTTAATCTGGTGACCAACGGCCTGCAGGACGTGGCACTGGCCTTCGAACCCGGGGACCCGGATGTGCTGGAGCATGCGCCGCGCGACCGTCACGAAGGCGTCATGTCGCGGTTGCTCTGGGAACGCACGGTGGTCGCCGGCGTGGTCATGGCGGCGGGAACGCTCACCATGTTTCTGTGGGAACTGGACCGAAGCGGATCGCTCGTCCGCGCACAGACCGTGGCGCTGACGACGATGGTGCTATTTCAGATGTTCCACGTCGGCAACTGCCGATCGGAGCACACCTCGGCGTTCAGGAAGAGTCCGTTCTCGAACCCGTTTCTGCTGATCGCGACCGCGGCCGCGCTGGCCGTCCACGTCGCGGCGCTCCACCTGCCCGCGACGCAGTTCGTCCTGCGTGTCGAACCGCTGGGCCTCGATGCGTGGGTACGCCTCTCGGCTGTGGCGATGACGATCGTCGTCGCCATGGAGGTCCACAAGCGCGTGAGGCGGCCGAGTCGACCGGTCCCCCGGGAACCGCGTCACCGCGGGCCCGGGAAGACCGGTTGACAATCGGGGTTAGGCGAGCCGGACGTCTTCGGCGCGCGGTCCCTTCGGGCCCTGGCCCTTCTCGAAGGTCACCGCCTGGCCTTCACGCAGCTCATCGAAGCTGACGCCATTGCACGCCGACTGGTGGAAGAAGTACTCCGCACCGCCCGCCTCGGCAATGAAGCCAAAGCCCTTGTCGCCCACCAACCGCTTGATCGTTCCGTTCGTCGCCATATCTGCTCCTGTCGAATCGTTGTCGAATGCGTCGAGTCCCGCCTCGCGTGTCGATCACGCGGGGCTGCCAGCCCTTCAGGCCTCGTCCAATTGCACTGAATTGTGATGGATTGGTCGAAGAGGGGAAGATCTAGGTTCGCTGCCCGGCCACACGGCCGAACGCGCGTATTGGATGGCTCATACTCGAAGCAATGGCCATCTTAACAGGTTCGGGCACCGGAAAGCCAGAAAAAAATCAGGGGCTCGCTCTGAGATCCCGCTAGTCCGTCCCGGCGCCCGGGGTCACCCCCAGGTGATACAGCAGGAAGGCGTAGATGTCGGCGGTCGTCTCGATCTGCTTGGCCGTGCTGCTCGCCCCGTGGCCGGACGCCGTCTCGATCCGGATAAGGGCCGGCCGCGACGGGTCGGCGGCCGCCTGCAGCGCCGCCGCGTACTTGAACGAGTGGGCCGGCACGACCCGGTCGTCGTGGTCGGCCGTCGTGACCAGCGTGGCTGGATAGACCACACCCGGGCGGATATTGTGCAAGGGCGAATACGCGTGCAGTGCCTTGAACTCCTCGGGGTCGTCGCTCGACCCGTAGTCGGCGATCCAGTTCCAGCCGATGGTGAACTTGTGGAACCGGAGCATATCCATCACGCCGACCTGCGGGATGGCCACGCGCGCGAGGTCCGGACGCTGATTCATCACGGCGCCCACGAGCAGCCCCCCGTTCGATCCGCCCTGGATGGCGAGCCGTTCGGAGGACGTATAACCCTCGGCGATCAGCCACTCGCCCGCCGCGATGAAGTCGTCGAACACGTTCTGCTTCTTCAGCTTCGTCCCGGCCTCGTGCCACGCCTCCCCGTACTCGCCGCCGCCGCGCAGGTTGACGCTGGCGTAGATGACGCCCTGCTCGAGCAGCGCGAGCCTGAGCGCGCTGAACGACGGCGCCGTGGTGATGTTGAACCCGCCGTAGCCGTACATCAGCGTCGGGTTCCGTCCGTCACGTGCCACGCCCTTGCGGTGCACGAGGAACATCGGAATCCGCGTGCCGTCCTTGCTCGGGAAGAAGACCTGCGTCGTTTCGAACTGGCTCGCGTCGAAGCCCGGGATCTCGGCCGACCGGAAGAGCGTGCTTT
>CAZNOC010000324.1:0-4537 GCA_964574545.1 uncultured Bifidobacteriaceae bacterium
TCACGCGCGTCGCCAGCTGGGCGTCGGTGATGAACGGGCTGGCGCTGGCGCTGGCGTTCTACTGGCCTTCGGTGGCGGAAGGCCTGCCGAAAGCCGCTCTTTTCATCGGACTCACCGGGGTCCTTTCCGTGATTAACATCCGGGGCGTCAAGCAGGGCGCCTGGGTCGTGAACGTGTTCACGGTGGCCAAGCTCCTGCCTCTGGTCCTCTTCGTCGCGGTCGGCATCTGGTACATCTCTCCGGACAACTTCCAACCGTTGCCGACGGTATCCACGACCGAGCTCGGCCAGGCCGCGCTGATCCTGATCTTCGCGTACGGCGGGTTCGAGGTAATCGGGCTCCCGGCCGGCGAGGCCTCAAACCCCCGGCAGCACGTACCCTTCGCCTTTGTGGCGACGCTCGGCGTGGTGATGACGCTCTATGCCCTGGTGTCCATCGTGTCCACGGGGACGCTGCCGGGCCTGGCCGAAAGCGCGACTCCGCTGGCCGATGCCTCGGCGCTTCTGCTGGGCGCGGGCGGCGCGCTTCTGATCAGCGTTGGCGCGGCCGTCTCAATGACCGGAAACTGCGCCGGACAAGTGATCTCCTCGTCGCGTGCGATATTCGCGCTCGGGGAGAAGGGTGACCTGCCCGCCTGGTTCGCGCGCGTCCACCCCACGTGGCGGACGCCCGTGAACGCCATCGTGTTCTCGTCGGTGGTCACACTCGCGCTGGCGCTCAGCGGGTCGTTCGTGCTGCTCGCGGCCGTAAGCGCCGTGGCGCGGCTCTTCATCTACGCCACGACCTGCCTTGCCACGCTGGCACTCCGGCGTCCGGGTCGGGAGGCCACGGTCGCGGACGCCACCTTTGTCATACCCGGCGGCGCTCTCGTGCCCGTGCTGGGCCTGCTCGTGTCGCTCGGGATCCTCTGGGGCGCCAACGCCGACCAGCTCCTCCGAGGCGCCGCCGCCTTTGCCTTCGGCGGCCTGCTCTTCCTGGTGGCGTCACGCACGGAGTCGGCGCCCCCGCCGCGCGCCGAAGCGCGGTGATCACGTTTCAACACGCTGATCGCGTACAAACGCGAAGTACACGGAGGCCACGAAGACGCCAGGGAAAGCGTCAGGCTCTTCAAAGTGACTGTTGGTCGCCGTGGCCAATGCGAGCGACGACGCATGATACGTTCCTGCATTTCCGAGGACCTTCGTGGCCTTCGTCTCCTTCGTGTTTCGTACGTGAACGGTGAAATTCATGGCGAGAGTGTCTCAAGTGCGTGTGGCCGCGGTGTGTGGCGCGGTCTGTCTGTGGGCGCTGTCCCACGGTCCGGCGCTCGACGTGCGGGCGCAGGAAGCGGGCCTGACCACCGCGGCGCTGGCGGAGTGGTGGGACCGCAATCACGTGGATCTCCCACGGCCGCCCCTCATCACGCATCGCGACGTGGACGCGCGGGTGCAGCGCGTCGCCGCGTCCGACCCGGCCTTCTTCACGATCGCAGAGCTGGGGCAGTCGGTGGAGGGCCGAGCCATCCGGCACCTCTCGTTGGGACGAGGGCCGTTCCATGTCCTCATGTGGTCGCAGATGCACGGCGACGAGCCCACCGCCACGCGCGCGCTCTTCGATCTGATGGCGTTCTTTCACATGCGCCGCGCCGAGCCGGCAGTGGCGCGCATCCTCGACGCGCTCACCATTCATATGGTGCCGATGCTGAATCCAGACGGCGCTGAACGCTTTCAGCGGCGCAACGTCCAGGGCATCGACATCAACCGTGACGCGCTCATGCTGCAGACGCCGGAGGGACGCATCCTGAAGGATCTGAGGGACCGGCTCAACCCGCGCCTGGGCTTCAACCTGCACAACCAGGGCTGGCGCACATCGGTGGCCGGCACCGGGCAGCCCGCGTCAATTTCGCTGCTGGCCGTGTCGTTTGACGAAGCGCGGAGCGACAACCCCGGGCGGATTCTGGCCAAGAAGGTGGCCGGGGTGATGCGCGACAGCATCGAACCGCTCGCCGCCGGCCGCATCGGCAAGTACGACGATGGATTCGAGCCGAGGGCGTTCGGGGACAACATCACGCTGTGGGGGACGCCGGTGGTGCTGGTCGAGACCGGCCCGTGGCCCGGCCCCGACCACGATACGCATCTGGTGCGGCTCAACTTCGTCCTGTTGGTGTCGGCCCTCGATTCGCTGGCGACCGGCCGCGCCGACGCCGCCGATCCCGACCGCTACGAGTCGCTGCCGTTCAACGGGTCGAGCGTCCTCTACCAGTTGATCCGGCGTGCCACGGTGGTCATGGGCAACGGCGTGGCGCCGTTTCAGGCCGACATCGGGATCACCGGCACCCGGACGATCCGGCAGGTGGACGGGCAGCGGCAGATCGTCATCGTCAAGCGCATCGACGAATGGGGCGATCTCAGCACCTTTGGAGGGATGGAAGAGATCGACGGCCGTGGCCTCTGGGCCGTGCCCACCTGGTCGCCGTCACTCTCGGTGGGAGACGAGGTGACGCTGCCGCGGTTTCCCACGGAGCCCGGCTCCACCATCGGTCCCGGGCAGCCCGCCAACCTCGTGCTGCTCGCACCGCTCGGCGAGGATCGCTTCCGCGTCGAGAGGGTTATTGAGGCAGAAGATAGATAGATGTACAGATGGATTATCTGGCGATCTCGTGATGTGGTGATGTGGTGATGGATGTGGCGATGCACGATCTTCGGCACCTTCGGTGCGTATCTATTTTCTGAACTTGTGCGGCGCCGGCGAGCGAGATCGCTTCAAGAGATAGATTCGCCCGCCGCTGCCACGCCCGTGCGATCTGCCGCCGTGATTCGCCTCTGACGGCGACGGCGGCGCGCCCGGAGGTCAAGAGATAGGTGCACCCGTCATCCAGGATCGCAACATCGAACATCCAATCACCAGCTCACCACATCACAAGATCGCAAGATAATCTAACTGTCATGTCCTCTGTCGTCGATGCCCTGCGCGCTCTGCTGGGCGACCGTCTGTCGACCGCTGCCGCCGTGCGCGAGCATCACAGCCACGGCGAGTCATGGCACGATCCCGCGCCGCCCGATGCCGTGGCGTTTCCCGAATCCACCGACGACGTGAGCCGCATCACCGCAATCTGCTCCGCGCACGCCACGCCGATGGTGCCGTTCGGGATGGGAAGTTCGCTCGAAGGGCACGTGCACGCCTACGCCGGTGGCATCACGATCGACCTCACACGAATGACCCGGGTGCTGCGGCTGAGCACCGAGGACATGGACGTGACCGTCGAGGCCGGGCTCACCCACCGGCGCCTGAACGACCATCTGAAGAATACCGGGCTGATGTTCCCCGTGGACCCTGGCGCCGACGCCACGATTGGCGGGATGGCCGCGACGAGGGCGTCGGGAACGACCGCGGTCAGGTACGGAACGATGCGCGAGAACGTGCTGGGGCTGACGGTGGTGATGGCCGACGGTCGTGTCATCCACACCGGGGGCCGCGCCAGGAAGTCCTCGTCCGGCTATGACCTCACGCGGCTGTTCGTGGGGTCTGAGGGCACGCTCGGTGTCATCACCGAAGTGACGCTCCGCCTGCACGGCCGTCCTGAAGCCGTGGCCGCGGCGGTCTGCCCATTCGCCTCGATGGAAGGCGCGGCCCGTGCCGTCATCACCACGATCCAGCTGGGCATTCCCGTCGCACGGGTCGAGATCATCGACGAAGCACAGCTCGCCATCGTCAACCGCTTCTCGAACACCGACTTCCCGCTGGCGCCCACGCTGTTCTTCGAGTTCCACGGCGTGAGCCAGGAGAACGTCGAAGAGCAGGCGCGCATGGTCGAGGAGATTGCGAGCGAGCACGGCGCGTCAGGGTTTCGATGGACGACGACACCCGAGGAGCGGGCGAGGCTGTGGGAGGCGAGGCACAACGTGCTCTATGCCACCATCGCCTCCCGACCCGGCGCCAAGCCCTGGACCACAGACATCTGCGTCCCCATCGCCCACCTTGCCGAGTGCATCGTCGAGACGCAGGCGGACCTCCGCGCCGCTGGCGTGACAGCGCCCCTCGTGGGACACGCCGGCGACGGCAACTTCCACTTGATCTTCATGGTAGATCTCGACGATCCGGCAGACTTGGAGCGAGTGAAGGCGCTCAATGGGCGTCTCGTGGAGCGCGCGCTTCGCTTTGGCGGCACTTGTTCCGGGGAGCACGGCGTAGGGATCGGCAAGCTGCCGTACCTCGAAGCCGAGCACGGCGCCTCGCTCGACGTCATGCGCACGATCAAGCACGCCCTCGACCCACGGAATCTCATGAACCCGGGCAAGCTGGTTGGGTGATGGGTTGGTAGTGGGTAGTGGGTAGTGGGTGGCGGGTGGTGGGTAGTGGGTGGTGGTCGGTCGTGGGTCGTGGGTCGTGGGTCGTGGGTGGACTAGACGCTCGCCCCAACGCCGGGCCGATTCTTCGCTACCGACCACCGACCGCCGACCGCCGACTACTGACTACCCACCACCCACTACCCACTACCCACTACCCACTACCCACGACCCACGACCCACGACCCACGACCCACCTACCCTCTCCTGGG
>CAZNOC010000325.1:0-2602 GCA_964574545.1 uncultured Bifidobacteriaceae bacterium
GGGACTGGAACGGAGAACGGTGGACGGTGGATAGCGAACACCGAGTAGCGAATAGCGAACAGCGAATGGCGAACCGCGAATAGCGGGGAGACTAGCCGCCGGCGATCGTCGGGATGATTTCGACGATGTCACCGTCGTGGAGGGGGTGGGCCTGGACGCCGTGGAGGAGCATGTCGTCGTTGATGGCGACGTTGTAGACCGGGTCATCGAGCCGTTCGCCCAATCCCGGCACAAGACGCTCGACCGCCGCAAAGAGCTCCCCGACGGTCGCCACCGGCTCGTCCACCCGCAACTCCCGTCCGGCAATGGAGTGCAGCATCGCGGGGAAGTGGACGGTGATGCCCATGTCGGCTTTCAGCTATCGGCTTCCAGCTCTCGGCTTTCGGCACGCCGGCGGCCGGCCGTGCGGCCGCACATCAACAGATCAGATCAGCAGATAGATCGCACATCGTCCATCGAGCGATCACATCACCACATCACCACATCACCACATCACGAGATCGAAAGACTGCCGAGTCTAACCTATCTACTTTCCCATCACCGCCGTGAGTTCCTTGCGCCACTCGTCGCGCGGGATGCCTTCGGCGGTGAGCTCCGAGATTTCGTAGAACCGCGACAACATCCCGTCGAACTCGGCGCGGTCGATCTGTTCGCCTTTGAAGGGGCCGAAGGTGTTCGGCTCGTCGAACCACCGGTCGGGCAGGGTGTCGTCGTTGCGGCGCACGCCGAGTCGGTAGTTGATCAACCGCTCGACGCCCATCACGTTGAGGCCCACACGGTCGAGTTCGTCCAGGGTGAACGCCAGCCCCGTCACGTTCTCGATCTGCTGCTGGAACTCCTCCATGCCCGGCAGCGAGGGCGAGTTGAAGAGCTTCGTGGTGAACCGGCACATGCCGACCGAGTCGCCGACGGCATAGGTGTTCTCGCAGGCGCGCACGGCGCGCTCCTTGCCGGCGTAGCTGTTGGGCTCGGCGCTCACCGCTCCGCCGTACAAGTCCGCCTTGAACGCCGGGTCGTCGTTGATCTTCGCGTTGATCTCGAGCGTGACGCGGTTGCGCAGGTGGTCCATGCCGCGGGTCGCCACCGCGAGGCCAAGGGCGAAGGCCTTGAGAATCCGCGCGTCGTGCGGGTCGCTCTGCCAGAGGCCCTTCACTGTCATGCGGTACTTCAGCGCCTCCTCGGGGTAGTGCCCCTTCTCCACCGCGCGTGCGCTGTCGGCAATCACGTTGCCGAACCCCTCGCGTCTCGACGCGAGGAACAGCAACTTCTCGACCACCTCGGCGTTGCCCCACGAGAGGTCGAGCCCGCCGGTGTCACGCTCCGTGATGATGCCCCGCTGGTACAGCTCCATCGCCCACGCAATCGCGGATCCGGTGGACGCGGTGTCGAACCCCAGGTCGTTGCAGATGTTGTTCAGCCGCATCACGGCCTTCACATCGTCTATGCCCAGGTTCGGACCGAACTTGCCGAGCGTGACGTACTCGGGGCCGTCGCCCTTGTCGTAGCGGTCGGGAGAGGCGGAGTGCAGGTCGTTCAGCGGGCGGCAGTTCACCGGGCAGCGGAAGCAGCCCTCCATGCCGGAGCGGTAGGGATCGTGATTGTGCGCGTCGAGGGCGTCGGTCCAGGTGGTCTCCTGGTTGTTCTTCGTGCCCATCGCGCCGAGCAGGCGGCTCGGCTTGTACAGAAACGGCGTGCCGGTCTTGGACAGGGCGTTCTTCACGACCGAGGTGCCGAGCAGCTTCTGCGCGATGTGGCGGTTGTAGGGCTTGTAGGGCTGCGCCGTCGTGAACTCGCGCGTCTGCGCGAGCGTGACGATGGCCTTGAGGCCGAGGGCGCCCATCTTCGCGCCCGGACCGCCGCGCGCGTAGATGGCCTTCGGCCCGCCCATGATGCCGCTCGTCAGGACCTGGTGCTCGCCCGCGCGGGTGATGTTGACCATCGCCATGTTGCGGGTCCACACGCCGCCGAGATCCTGCTGCACGCGCTCGCGAAGGTCCAGGTTGTCGAGTCCCTCGTACGCCGCCGCATCCTCGAACGACACCACGCCGTCGCGGATCACCATCATCGTCCACCCGGGACGGCGGCCGTAGAGCACGAGGTGGTCGTAGCCGTTCATGCGAAGGAAGGACGGGAAGTAGTCGCCGCAGTTGCTGTCCAGGAGGACGCCGGATTCCGGCGACCAGGAGGTGCAGTTGCCCCGCGCCGCGCTCGGGACGAGGCCGGTGAGGACGCCCGATCCGAAGATCAATGGGATGTCCGGGCTGAGCGGCTCCAGCGACTCGTCGAGCAGACGGTGCAGGTAGTACATGTTCGCGCCGCGCCCGCCGAGCAGGGTTCGAACCACGGGCAGCGGCGTGTAGCCGGTGCGCGTCTCGCGACGCTCCAGATCGACGAAGAGCGTGGCGCCCTGGGACGGAAACTCGGGCGTCGTCGCCAGCTCGCCGTGGAGCGCGGCGACGCGGTCGCGAATGGGCATATGCGGAGTATACGCCTGCTTGAACGAGTGTTCAAAGAAGGAGATAGATCGATAGATTATCTGGTGATCTCTTGAGGTGGTGATGTGGTGATGGGATGTGCGATGTGGCGATCTTGGCGGCCGGGG
>CAZNOC010000325.1:2702-4515 GCA_964574545.1 uncultured Bifidobacteriaceae bacterium
CCGAGCGTGCAATATCTACACGACCCAGCAGGATCGCCCATCTGACATTCAATAGTAAGTTGCTCCAGATAATGGGTTTAGCCTTCCTGCTCGGTTTGGCACGCTGATTGGACGCTGATCAGGCATGAAGACATACACTTTCGCTCCGCTGCCCGTCTTCCTGCTGGCCTCGGTGATGCTGGTGATGCCCGCGAAGGCCATCGCGCAGCCGGTCCCGAGCACCGGGCAGGTCGCTGCCGGCATTGACGTGGGCCTGTTCCTGCCGTCCGACGATCAGTTCGACACGTCCATCACGGGCGGCGGGTTCTTCGAGTTCTACTTGTCGCCGCGCCTCGGCGTGCGCACGGGCGTCATGGCGATGCGCCCGTCGTACCAGCGCGGGACCGACGAGCAGGAACGGCAGATCCGTCTCGGGGCCGACCTCATCTACAACTGGGAGTACGGCAACATCCACCCGTTCGCGGGCGGAGGTGTCGGCATGCACCTGCTTCGCACCTACGACGATGGTCAGAACGTCGGCACGAACTACAGCAAGGTGGGCATCAGCGCGCTCGGCGGCTTCGAGTACTTCCTGAACCGCGAGTGGACGGTCAAGACCGAAGGCCGCTACCAATGGGTGGGTGACATCCCGCTCGTGAACCCGAACGGGTTTGCGCTGACGATCGGCCTCAAGCGCTACTTCTGAGGAACTTCTGAGGGGTCTGGCACGGTGCCAGACCTCTACAGCCGGAAGCCCGACTTCAGCGGATCGTCGCCGTCGATCAGGAAGGTGTGCTCGCCGGTGATCCAGGCACTACCCGCAATCTCCGGGACGATGGCGGGCAGGTCCCCCACGCGCGCCCTCGACACGATGCGCCCCCGAAACGTCGTGCCGACGATGCTCTCGTGGATGAACGGGCCGTCCTCACCGATCAGCCCCATCTCGTCGAGCACCGCCATCACCGCGGCCGTACCGCTGCCGCACGGCGACCGATCGACCTCCGCGTCGGCGAAGACCGTCACGTTCCTGAGGTGCGCGTCCGCCTGGCGCGCGGGCGCCGTGAAGATCGTGCCGTAGATGCCGTGCAGCCCGGCCTCTGTCGGGTGCTGCACCTTCATCTGGCGCTCCACCTCCACCTTCACCGCCATGCCCATCCGCCTCAGTTCGGGCAGCCGCGGAGGCTCGATCGCCAGCCCCGCCGTCTCGGCATCGACGATGGCATAGAAGGCGCCGCCGAACGCGATGTCCGCCGTGATCGAGCGGCCGAGGGCCGTGACGCGTACGCCGCCGGCAAGCACGAACGACGGCACGTTGACGAACGCGACCTCGGCCACCCGGACGCCCTCGCCACGCCCGACGAGCGTCGCCGTCGCCGTCACGGGGCCGGCCGGCACATCGAGAACGAGCGTGGCCGTGCTGGTCTCGCCGGCGCCCAGCACGGGCGACGACGACTTCCAGATCAGCCCCCGTTCGATCGCGAGCGTCGTGACGGCAATCACGCCGTGCCCGCACATCGTGCTCCACCCCTCGTTGTGCATGAACAGCACGCCGGCGTCCGAGCCGGGGCGCTCGGCTTCGGTGATGAGCGCGCCGTACATGTCGGCATGCCCGCGCGGCTCGAGCATCAGCGCGCGGCGGAAGTGGTCGAGCCGCTTCGCCGCCCACGCCCGTTTGTCGAGCATCGTGCGTCCCTCGGGGCTCGGCAGCCCCTCCGTCACGAGACGGAGCGGTTCGCCAGCGGCGTGCGCGTCGATGGTGCGGATGGTGGAGATCATCTGGGTGGTGGGGCGTGGTAGTGGGTGGTGGGTAGTGGGTAGTGGGAGGTGGGTGGTG
>CAZNOC010000326.1:0-4513 GCA_964574545.1 uncultured Bifidobacteriaceae bacterium
GTCGGCTTCCTGATCGTGCAGGACATCGTCGTCATCCTGGTGATGATCGCGTTGACGGCGATGGGCAGCGGGGAGGGCCGGGAGGACGTGTCGGTGCCGGTCGCGGCGGCGCTCGTCGTCGTGAAGGGCGTGGCGTTCCTTTCGGCCATCGTCGTGCTGATGCGCTGGGTCCTGCCGCCGGTCACCCGGTTGCTGGCGCGCTCGCACGAACTGCTCGTGATCTCGGCCATCGCGTGGGCGGTGTCGCTCGCCGCGGCGGGTGAGGCGCTGGGGTTCAGCCGCGAAGTGGGGGCGTTTCTGGCCGGCGTGTCGCTGGCGTCCACGCCCTATCGCGAGACGATCGGCGGGCGCCTCGTCACGGTGCGGGATTTCCTGCTGCTGTTCTTCTTCATCGACCTCGGCGCGCGCCTCGATCTGTCGCTGTTCGGCGCCACCGTCGTGCCGTCGCTCATCTTCTCGGCGTTCGTCCTCATCGGGAACCCGTTGATCGTCATGGTGATCATGGGCGCGCTCGGCTACCGGAAGCGCACGGGCTTCCTGGCCGGCCTCACCGTGGCGCAGATCAGCGAGTTCTCGCTGATCCTCGGCGCTCTCGGCGTGAGCCTCGGACACATCGACCAGGAGACGATGGGACTCATCACGTTCGTGGGGTTGGTGACCATCGGACTGTCCACGTACTTGATCCTGTACTCCGGCCAGATCTACGAGCGCCTCGCGCCCGTGCTGGGCGTGTTCGAGCGCAAGAACCCCTATCGAGAGTCGGGGCAGGAACTGCCGGCGAACGAGGCTCGGGCCGATGTGATCCTGTTCGGGCTCGGACGGTATGGCGGCGGGATCGCGGATCACCTGCAGCGTCGTCATCGCCGTGTCGTCGGCGTGGACTTCGATCCGGCGGTGCTGGAGCGGTGGCGGGCCGACGGCCTCCCGGTGCTGTACGGCGATGCCGAGGATCCAGAAATCTTCGAGCATCTGCCGTTGAAGGATGCGCGCTGGATCGTCAACACCACGCCGGACCTCGACACCAGCCGCATGCTGTTGCGCCACCTGCAGGATCATGGCTACGGCGGCAAGGTCGCCGTCACATGCCGGACGCCCGAAGATGCCGCCGTGCTGGAGCGTGAGGGCGCGGACCTGGTGTTGCGTCCATTCGCGGACGCCGCCGAGCAGGCCGTCGATGCGCTGACGAGCGCGATGGACCAGCTCGTGGCGGCGGCGCCCGACGCCGTCGGGCTGCGTGAGGTGCGCCTGACCGCGGCGTCGCCCTGGGCGGGCCTCGCGATCGTGGACCTGCCCCTGCGCGAGCAGTTCGGCACGACCATCCTCGCGGTCAGCCGATCCGGGCGCAGTGTCCTCAGCCCGTCGCCGAGCTTCCAGCTGTTCCCGTACGACCGCGTGATCCTGTCCGGTGAACCCGACGCGGTCGGCCGTGCGGCAGAGTTCCTCTCCCAGGAACACTACACCCCCGAGGAAGCCGATTTCGGCATCGAAGAGTGGGCGCTCACCGACCTGCCGGGCTGGCAGGGCCAGACGCTGGCCGATCTGCACCTGCGGCGCCGGTTCGGCCTGACGGTGCTGGGAATTCGCCGGCCCGGGCGTGGTGTGGAGTCGCCGGCCGCGGAGTCGCGGCTCGATCCGCCCGACCATGTGGTGGTGGCCGGCCGTCGCGAGGATCTGGCGCGCGCGCGGCAGACCACGGTCGCCGTCTGAGCGCCGGCGGCCGGGCGCCGGCTACCAGCTGCGTCGCACCGCCACGTAGCCACGACGCGATCGCACGCGGTAGTCCCCCGTCCGAACGCGCACGCGGATGGTCCGGAACTCCCCGTCCGGCGGACGGTCCGGTGAATAGCCAAGCATGTACTGGTTGTTCAGTTCCTCCGCGATGCGGGCGGTGGCCGGGCCCAGCTCCGACGAGTCGGTGATGATCTCGGTATACCCGCCACTCTGGCCGGTCAGCTCGCGCAGCGCGTGCGGGTTGACCTTGGCCGAGGGGCGCGCGTCCGGGGCGTCGATGGCGATGGCGTAAAGGAAGGCGTCTTCCCGCAACAGGCGGGCACGCAGGTTCACGAGCGACGTGTCGCTGGCGGTGTCGGTGCCGTCGGAGACGACGACCAGCGCAGCGCGCGGGTGACGCCGGCTGCGGAACAGCGGGAGGGCCGCCTCGATGGCATCGTAGATCGCGGTTCCGCCCTGTGGATGGACCTCGTGGAGGTGCCTGTGGAGCGTGGCCCTCGCGGTCGTCCAGATGCCCGCGACCTGTGGCTGATGATTGAACAGGATCATCGCCGCCTCGTCATCAGGCGCGAGCAGATCATCGAGGAAGCGGACGAGCGCCGCCTGGGCATCGGCGAGCCGCTGCCCGGCCATGCTGTCGCTCGTGTCGAGCGCAAGCACGAGGCTGACGGGGACACGTTCGTTCGTGAACTGCGCGAGCCGCTGCGCGCGTCCGTCTTCCTGGATCTCGAAGTCGTCGCGCCCCAGGCCGGTGACGAGGCGGCCCCCCTCGTCGGTGACCGTGACGGCCGTCGTCACGAGTTCCACGTCGCTGCGAAACACGCGAGGCGTCTGCACGGCTCCCTGCCCTCCGCGCGCGTCCGCGGCTCCGGCAAGGCCGCCGCCGGCGGCCACGCCGAGAGCGCCGAGGAACGCGCGACGTGACCACGGGGGGCGCATCAGTGCGAGGCTAGCACGGGTTCGACGGGTTCGACGGGTCCGGTGGGTCCGGCGGGTCCGGTGGGTCCGACGGGTCCGAGGTCCGGCAGGTCCGGCGGGTCCGCGGTCCGGCTGGCGTCGGACTGAAGGTGCGCTACGATGAAGTGATGGTCATGCTCCCCGGACACGGCGTGGTCCTCTTCGACGGGACCTGCGCATTCTGCGAAGGGGCCGTGAAGTTCATCGCCACGCGAGATGAGGCGGCGTACTTCCGCTTCGGCGCGTCCCAGTCGCCGGAGGCTGCGGCGCTGCTGGCCGCCCACGGCATCACGCGCGAGAGCGCCCGCAGCATCGTGCTCATCGAGGATGGGCACGTGTACCTGCGATCAACGGCCTCCCTGCGTATCGCGCGCCGGTTGAGCTGGCCATGGCGCATGGCCGGGGCGCTACTCTGGATCCCGCGCCCCTTGCGCGACGCGGCCTACCGCGTCGTCGCCGCCATCCGGCATCGGCTGGCCGGGTCCTCGAACGCGTGCGAGATCCCGCCCCCGGAGATTCGCGCCCG
The DNA here is from genome assembly GCA_964574545.1 of uncultured Bifidobacteriaceae bacterium. Taxonomy (GTDB): domain Bacteria; phylum Acidobacteriota; class Vicinamibacteria; order Vicinamibacterales; family UBA2999; genus JAUXWO01. Next base: position 3,215 of record CAZNOC010000326.1, read on the forward strand.
GATGATCTGAGCGCCTGCGCTCGCCGCAGGCGGCGGGCGAGCTTCGGCGCGCCAAGCTCCTGACCGTCCTACCTCCGGACCCTTGGTGGCAACGCCGCTTTCGGGAAGCGCGCGACAATCGTGAAGTTGGGATCCACCATGTTCGCCACGCGCACCGTGCCCGCCTGCGACACCACCTGGTACGCCTCCATCATCTCGAATCCGTAGTCGTCCACGAGCCACTGGATCAGTTCGACGTAGGCGATCCTTAGCGCCCCGTCGAGCGGCCGTACGCTGCCGGCGACCATGATATGCGTCTCGTCCTCGATGCGCGGCCACCGGATGCGCTGGCCCTTGATCAAGTCGAACTGGAGGGTGACGTCCGCCGTGGACTCGAGGCCCGACCCGGCGATCTCGCCGTCCCCCTGCAGCGCGTGGAAGTCGCCGAAGTAGGCGTACGCGCCTTCGTGGAAGATCGGCAGGTACACCGTGGCGCCTTCGCGGATGTCGGCCGCGTCCATGTTGCCGCCGAAGTCGCCGGGCCAGAGCCCGCCGAAGACTTCGGTGCCCGCCGGGGCCACCGCCACACGGCCAAGCATCGGCGCCAGCGGCAACTCGATGCGCTTGCTCACCGAGTTCGGCAGGTCGAGCGTGCCGACCATCCGCGCACGGTCCAGGCGCCAGACGAACCGGCGCGACGGAAGCGGCGGGTTGAGCAGGCGCGTGCGCGCGTCCGTCGCGACCGCGCTGATGCTGGCGGGCGTGATGTTGGAGACCGCGACGTCTCGGTTGGGCGTCAGCTTCAGGATACGCACCACCAGCGTGTCGTCCGGCGTGGCGCCCTCGATGTAGAACGGCCCCACGTCGCCCGGCCAGGGGCCTGCCTGGTCCGGATCGTAGTAGTCGCCGGGATGCGAGAACGTCTGCGTCTCGACGATAGTGCCAGGGGTGATGCGGAGGACAGGCTCACGCACGGCGAAGCTGGGGACCCCGCTGGTGGGCGTGAACGTGACGGTCTGCGCAGGCAGGGAACCGGCCGACAGCAGGGTCAGGGCGGCCGCGAGTCGGAGTGTGCTCATGGGCGGGATTGTAGCGGGTTCGGGGGGGGCTTTTGCTTTGAGGGTGAAAGACCGATACAATAAACAAGTCAGTAAGATAAGGAGACCGCATGACCCGCCCGTGTCCCCCGGGGGAACGCCCCTCGGAGGCGAATCGTTGGATGAGCGTTCGCGTTCGCATTCAGAACCCCCTGCCCCAAGGTGATGGCGACCACGGCGACACCGATTCGGTATCGGTGCCGATGACCGTCCGTCCCGCGCC
>CAZNOC010000327.1:0-4495 GCA_964574545.1 uncultured Bifidobacteriaceae bacterium
GCGCGGCGCTGCTCGGGTCGTTCCCTTCGGTGAGCCGGTGGCGGACGGCATCCAGGGCGGAGGCTCCAGCCCGAGCTCACGTGACAGCGGACCGGATGCAGCTCGCGTTCTAGTGTCTGTCCCGATACACCGGGGGCGGTATCATCAGCGGGTCCAGCCATGTCGGATCCCCTCGGCGGCCACGCCGCAACCGGGTCGGTCTCGCAGGTGCCGGTGCTCGACCCGGAGGCCACGGTCGATCTGCTCACCCGCGCCAGGGCCGGAGACGAGACGGCGCTCAACCGGCTGCTGGAGCGGTGCCTGCCGCCGCTGCGCCGATGGGCGCACGGCCGGCTGCCCCCCTTCGCGCGTGACGCGCTCGACACGGGCGACCTCGTGCAGGACACGGTCGTCGCCGCCCTTCGCAGGCTCGATCACTTCGAGGCCCGCCGCGAGGGGGCGCTCCAGGCCTACCTCCGCCAGGCACTCGCAAACCGCATCACCGACGTCATTCGCTACCGGCGGCGGCGTCCGGAATCGACAGCGGTGCCGGAGCAGCTCGCCGACGATGGGGCGTCGCCGCTGGATCTGGCGATCGGCGCCGAGAACACCGCGCGCTACGACGCGGCGCTGGCACGGCTGCGCGAGGACGATCGCCAGGCGATCATCGGCCGGATCGAGCTGCAGTACAGCTACGAGGAGCTGGCCGTGGCGCTCGACAAGCCCACGGCCAACGCCGCGCGGGTGGCGGTGACGAGGGCGCTGCAGCGGCTCGCGGAGGAGCTGCGGCGTGGGGAGCCCTCAGCGGCCCGAGCCCAGCAGTGACCGGGCGTTGAAGAAGACGGCCCATGTGAACACGAGCTCCGCGGGGATGCGCTCCACGCCAGGGCCGAAGGCGCCGGCTTCGAAGCCTGCAGGCGCGGTCATCAGTCCCATCCGAAACGTCGTGGCGGCCGCGAGTCGCCTGATGTCGGTCTTCGGAAGTCTCGTCCATACCGTCGGACCGTGGATGTCCAGGCGAATAGGCTGGACAATCAGCCCGCTGAACGAATCGAATCCACGAGAGGAGAACCAGTACTTGCCCGCCCCGGCTCCGATGTCCAGAACGTCGTACTTGGGATTGCTCAACACGCGCCACGTGAACGAAGGCATGAACGTTACGAACTTCACATCTTCGCCGCCGGCAAACTCGGGATTCGGTCGTCTCGTACTCCAGTAATCGAACCCGGCCTCGATCGAGAAAGCACGGCGCCGCTCCGGCGAGCAAAGTGACCAGAGCACACCGGTACCGGCCATCGTAGTGACTGCCACGGCACGCGTCTCGGTAACCGCAAGTGCCGCCTGTTCGATCGCCGTGTTGATCGCCGCGACCTCCAGCTTGCCGGGGTTGGCAAGCTGCGTGCCCAGCGTCTTGACCTCCTCGAGTTGGGACTTCGACGCTATCGGAAAGCTCGCTTCAGCCTTGAGAATCGCGTCCAGCAGGTCTTGCCACTCCTTTTGAGCGTCGAGTTCGCTCTGGCGCAACTGAGTTTCTCCCAAGGTCCGCTGGTTCAGGGCTGTCTCGTGCGCCCTCGAGGCCGCCTGCGCCTTCCTCAAGGCGGCCCTCAGCTCCCTGTAGCCGGAGCTTGGACCGAAGCACGCCAGCCGGACCTCGACGAGCCACCCGGTGAACGGCCCCGGGCCGCTCCACTTGTCCAGCCACCCCCACCACGCCAGCGCGGGTGCGGGGGCCACGGCCTGAATCAGAAAACACAACCACAGCGACACTCCGAGACGACGCATGCGGGCGGACGCGGGTGTGGGCTTCATCTGGCTTCCCTCATCACTTGGCTGACCGGATCCGGGTGAAGACGTTCTCCCTCAGGCCGAGACGCTGCAGGCTGTCGTCGTCCCGGTGGACGACCCGACTGCGGGGCGGGGCGAGCTCGGGACAGAACACCAACAGGTCGTCCGAACGCTCGCCGAGGATGTAGCAGGGCTGCCCCTGCCAGCTGGCCGTCTCCAGCTCGCTCAGCGAGTAGGTTCGGTGTGGGAGGCTGAGCAACGCGAACGAGAGCGCGAGGACGACGGCTCCGCCGAGGAGCATCAAGGGGCTCACCCTCTTGCCTTGGCGTGCCGCGAGCCGGACGACGGGCACCCAGACGGCGCCAGAGATGATGGTGCTCACCATGAACCACCGCCTGTAGTTCACGTGCGCAGGGGCGACGTCAGGGGCGAGGAACGCCAGTCTGTCCGCGGGTGCCGTCGAGACATCGTCGGGGAAGATGCCGGTGAGCAGATCGAGCATCGGCACGCACGCCACCCACGCGGCCGCCAGGACGCCTGCGGACGCCAGAAGCGCCCAGCACGAGGCCATCGGCACGTCATCGAACTTGAGCCGGCGCGCGATGGTGGCCGCAGCGGCGTCCACACGACGCGCGGTCTCCGACGTGCTGATCAGCAGGCGCCTGAAGACGATCAGGAGCGAGATGCCCAGGAGGAACAGCATCAGCGTGACAAGCGGCGCCGTCAGCGACACGGCGCCCCAGTACATCCAGTCCCACACGGACTCCTGGACGAAGCCCTCGCGTCCGAGGACGAAGGTGTTGAAGTACTTCGAGCTGATCGCCCCCAGGACCGTCAGGAGCGTCCCGATGCCCAGCATCACCAACGCGCCGGTTGCCGCCAGGCGGACGGCCCGTCGCCTCTTCGTCTCCACATCCCCGCCGGCCTGACCGAGCGCATCGAGCAGCGCGCCCGCGCTCGGCCACCGCTGCGCGGGGTCCGCAGCCAGGGCGCGATCCACCACCTGCATGAACGCGAGCGGCAGATCCGCGCGGCGATCCGCAAGCCGCGTGCGACGGCCCTGCATGTGCGCCGCCCTGATCTCCCCGATGGTGGATCCTTCAATCGGGTACTTGCCGCTCACCAGGTGGTAGAGCAGCACGCCCACGCTGTAGACGTCGCTGGCCGCCGTCGCCGGTTCGCCGGCCAGCACTTCGGGCGCCATGTACGCCGGCGTCCCCGCAATGTTCATCCGGCCGTGCGCGTGCGCGTCTTCGACCTCGCGCCCGGTGCCGAAGTCCATGAGGACGATGCGACCGGTGCGGGAGCGCATGACGTTGCGGAGCTTGACGTCCCGGTGGACGAAGCCCGCCTGGTGCACGGCCGCCAGCGCACGGCACACGTCCTGGCCCACGAGCGTGGCTTCGCGCGCGTTGAGCGTTCCGTGCGACCGCAGCACGGCTTCGAGCGTGTCGCCGTGCACGAACTCCATGCAGAGGCCCACACGGTCGCCGTACGACTCGACCCCGAGCACGCTGACGACATGCGCGTCGCGCACCCTGGCGAGCGCGCGTCCCTCGTGCAGCAACTGTTCGCGCAGCTCGGAGTCGGCCACGTGCCGGTGCAGGATCTTGATCGCGACTTCGCGTTGGAGTTCCGGATCCCAGGCGCGGTAGACGCTCCCGTAGCTGCCGGCGCCGACCTCCTGAAGCAACTCGTACCGGCCCCACGCCCGCGCCTCGGCGCCTGAGCGGCCCTGCGCGACCTCGACGCTGCGTGTTGTGCCGGACGTCCCCGGGCCCGCAGAGACCACATCGGCGCCCGTGGAGCGATGCGCGCGAGCGACGGCGTCCACGAGTCGAAGAGCCTCGAGCTGAGCGCGCTCGTCGTCCGTCCCTGCCCGTCCCGTGACGGCATCCCAGTCGATGGACAGGCCATCGGCCACCACCTCCGCCGCCCCCTCGAGCGCGTCGTCAGCCTTCATGACCTGAGTGATGACCAGGTGGCATCGGCGGGGCGGGGGTGCCGGTGAACGGCGCAGCCGGGTAGACCGGCAGTGTGAGCGGCGCGGGCCGCTCGATGACCGGCGTGCGCAGGGACTGCGGGCAACCCGGCATGTGATGCCACCTGGGGGGTGGCGGCTCTGGTGCCGGGTATCTTAGCCCAACTGAGCAGTTCCTGAGCCCTGCAACTCAGGGTGCGACGGATGCTGCCCGTGTCGACGGTCTCGGGGCGAGGGGAAGCCCCCCGGGGGTCACCTCACGGGAACGGGCACGTTACACACCTCGATCCGGCTCGCGCGGTACTTGAACCAGTCCTCGGCGCGCGTGCGCCGCGCCTCCACGTACTGCGCGAACGCCGGCGTGTCGGTGCGCATCACCTCGAGCCGGGTGCGCGCTGCTTCCGGGACGTCCGCCGCCACGCGGACCTGGCGGATGGGGACGCGCTGGCCGGCACGCTCGTAGGTACCGAGCGGCCCCGTGCCACGCGGAAGCGTCGAAAGCCGCTCGATCCCGTGCACCACGCGGCCAAACGCCGTGTCGTTGCGGTCCAGATGCCGCGGCGCGTGGCCGGTGACGACGAAGAGCTGCGTGCCGCCGCCGCTGTCGGCCTCGTTGCCGCGCGCCGTGCCGAGCGTGCCATAGCAGTGCGTCATCCACATGCGACCGGAGACCGGGTCTCGCGCCACCGGGAAACCATGCGACCAGCCGGTCTGCGCGGCGTAGGTGTCGGGATCGGGTGACGGTGCGAA
>CAZNOC010000328.1:0-3142 GCA_964574545.1 uncultured Bifidobacteriaceae bacterium
CAGCGAATAGCGAATAGCGAATAGCGAACAGCGAATAGCGAACAGCGAATAGCGAATAGCGAACAGCGAACAGGTTCTCCCTATGGCTTCCATCGCCCTTGGCGTGACCGGCGGTATCGGCGCCTACAAGGCCGTCGAGGTCGCGCGTGGCCTGCAGAAGCACGGCCACGACGTGACCGCCATCATGACGCGGTCCGCACGCCGCTTTGTCGGTCAGGCGACGTTCGAGGCCATCACGCGTCGCCGGGTGATCACGAGCCAGTGGGCGCCCGGGCTGAACGCCGACATCGAGCACATCGCCCTGGCCACCGGGATCGATCTGTTGCTCGTGGCGCCCGCCACCGCCAACACGATCGGCAAGTTCGCGAACGGGATTGCGGACGACTTCCTCTCGTCGCTGTACCTGGCCACCCGCGCCCGCGTGCTGATGGCGCCCGCGATGAACACCCACATGTTCGAGCACCCCGCGGTGGTGGAGAACCTCGCGCGCCTCCGCGCGCGCGGCGTCTCGTTCGTGGATCCGGGCGAGGGGTACCTGGCATGTGGATGGGTCGGGAAGGGCCGGCTCGCCGAGCCCGATGAGGTCGTCGCCGCCGTGGAACGCCTGCTGCGCCCATCGTCGGCGGCCTGGACGGGGCGGCGCGTGCTCGTGACGGCAGGGCCCACCTACGAGGATCTCGATCCGGTGCGCTACGTCGGCAACCGATCGAGCGGCCGCATGGGCTACGCCGTTGCGGAGGAAGCGGCGCGCCGGGGCGCCGTCGTGACGCTCGTCTCGGGCCCCAGCCGCCTGGACGCGCCTGCGGGCGTCACGCTGGTGCCGGTGCGGAGCGCGGCCGAGATGCACGCTGCCGTGATGACGCGGGCGGGCGAGGCCGACGTGGTCGTGATGGCCGCGGCCGTGGCCGATTACACGCCGGCCACCGCCGAGCCGCTCAAGATCGAGAAGCAGGAGGGCCCGCTCACGCTCACGCTCGTGCGCACCCGGGACATCCTCGCAGACCTCGGGCGCCTGCCGTCGCGCGCGTCCGGCCGGCCGCTCCTGGTGGGCTTTGCCGCCGAGACGCACGACGTGGTGTCGAGGGCTCAGGCCAAGCTGGCGCGCAAGGGCGCGGACCTCATCGTCGCCAACGACGTCTCGCGCGCCGATGCCGGGTTCGATGTGGAGACCAACGCCGTGACCCTCGTCAGCGCTGATGGCGTGGACGAGGTTCCGCTCCAGAGCAAGGCCGCCGTGGCCGCACGCCTCCTCGACCGTGTGGAGCCGCGGCTCGCGGCCGCGTCGCCGGCAGGGTCGAGATCGTGACGATCGGACGCGAGGATCTGGGGGCGCACCTGGAGTTTTTCGGCGCGCTCGGCGTGGCCGGCCTCAGCCGCGATGACGCATGGCGCCGGCGCGCCGCCGAGCCAGGGCCCGAGGCGTCCACCGAGGCACCCCGTGGCGAGGTCCAGGGTCAGGCCGAGACGTCTGCCTCGAGCGTCGCGCTGCCCGAGAAGGACGCCCCGACCCGGCAGGGCGGCCTCGATATCATCCGCGCCGAGATTGGTCCGGCGTGCACGCGTTGCAAGCTGCATGCGCTCGGCCGGAACACGGTGGTGTTCGGCGTCGGCCATCCCGGGGCGCGGCTGATGTTCGTGGGGGAGGCGCCGGGTGAGGAGGAGGACCGTCAGGGCGAGCCGTTCGTCGGGCGCGCCGGCCAGCTCCTGACGCGCATCATCGAGGCGATCGGCCTGACCCGCGATCAGGTCTACATCGCCAACGTCATCAAGTGCCGTCCACCCGGCAACCGCAATCCCGAACCGGACGAAGTCGGCACCTGCGAGCCGTTCCTGTTTCGTCAACTCGACGTCATCAAGCCCCGCGTCGTCGTGGCGCTCGGCAAGTTCGCGGCGCAGTCGTTGCTGCGATCCGCCGAGCCCATCTCGCGCATCCGCGGCCGCGAGTTTGACTTTCGTGGCGCCACGCTCATCCCCACGTACCACCCGGCGTACCTCCTGCGCAACCCGTCCGCGAAGCGCGACGTGTGGGACGACATGAAGAAGGTGCGCGCGATTCTTCAGGACTCGTAGACATGGGGCTCTTGGCTTTCGGCTTTCAGCTTTCAGCTTGGCAGACCGCCGAGCTCCGGCAGCAGGCAGCCCCGAGCCGTCGACGCCAGTGAGCGAGACCCTGTCTGGCGCCACACCGGCACGGCTGGTGTCGGTGGCTGTCCCCGTGCCTGCCCTGGCGCTCCTTACATACCGCGTACCGGAGGCGTGGCCGATGCCCGCGGTTGGCGCGCGCGTGCTCGCTCCGCTTGGCCCGCGCACGGTGACGGGGATCGTCATGGGGCTCGATCCGCTGGCGCCCGCGGGCGTGGAACTCCGTGCCCTGTCGCAGCTCCTCGACCCCGAGCCGTTCCTGCCGGGTCCGGTCGTCTCGCTCGCGGGGTGGGTGGCGGAGTACTACCTGTCTGGCCCCGGCGAAGCGCTGCAGGCGGCCATGCCCCCGCGCGGGCTCAGGAGCGCGCCGGCGGCCTTCCGTACAGTCCGGGTGGTCGCGCTCACCGCGCAGGGGCTCGATGTGGCGTCCCAGGCGGAGGCCGGCCCCCGATGCGTGAGCGAAGCGGACCGTGGCGCGCTGCGGATCGGCGCGCGGCAGCGTGACGCGTTGCTGATGCTTCGTGGCGCGCCGGAGGGCCTGCCGGCCCCAGCACTGGCGGCGCGCGGCATCTCGTCCAGCGTGCTCAGCCGGCTGGCGTCAATGGGGCTGGTGAGCGTGAGGCAGGAGGCGGTGGATCGCGATCCGTTTGCGGGCGCCGGCGTCGTGCTCGGCGGCGTGACCCACGATCCCGCCCGCGAGCTGACGGAGGAGCAGCGTGCCGCGCTCGACATCCTGACGGCTCAGGCCGACGCAGGCCGCTTCCATGTCGCGCTGCTGCACGGCGTGACGGGCAGCGGCAAGACCGAGCTGTACCTGCGCCTGGCGGCGCACGTTCGTGCGCGGGGGCGCGGCGTGATGCTGCTCGTGCCGGAGATTGCGCTGACGCCTGCGGTGGCCTCGCTCTTCCGATCCCGCTTCGGCGCCAGCGTGGCCATCCAGCACAGCGGCTTGTCCGACGGCGAGCGTCACGACCAGTGGCACCGCATCCGGCAGGGCCAG
>CAZNOC010000328.1:3152-4489 GCA_964574545.1 uncultured Bifidobacteriaceae bacterium
GACCTCGGGCTCCTGATCGTGGACGAGGAGCACGATACGTCCTACAAGCAGGAGGAGAGCCCTCGGTATCATGGGCGGGATGTGGCGGTGATGCGCGGCAAGATGGAAGGCGCGTTGGTCGTGCTCGGGTCGGCCACGCCGTCGATGGAGTCGTACCAGAACGCGGTACTTGGCCGCTACACGCGCGTCTCGCTCGAACGGCGCATCCTCGATCGCCCGCTGGCGCGTGTGTCGGTCGTGGACATGAAGACGGAGTACGCCGAGGTCGGGCCTGAGGTAGTGATCAGCCGTCCGCTCGCGGACGCGTTGACGACGCGCCTGGAGCGGCGCGAGCAGGCGCTCGTGCTGCTGAACCGGCGCGGCTACGCGGCGGCGGTGTTCTGCAGGCAGTGCGGGGGGGCGATGGACTGCCCGAACTGCAGCGTGTCGCTGACGGTCCATACGGCCCGACAGGACTGGCGCGCACAGTGTCACTACTGCAACTACACGCGGCTCGTTCCCAAGACGTGTCCGGCCTGCGCGGCCCCGTACATGGAGCACATCGGCTTCGGCACCGAGCGTGTGGAGGCGGAGCTCCGCGCGCTGCTGCCCGAGGGGCGCATCGCCAGGATCGATCGCGACAGCATCCGGCGGAAGGGCAGCCTGACAGACGTGCTGGGCCGCTTCGCGCGGCGCGAGCTCGACGTGCTTGTGGGGACACAGATGATCGCCAAGGGGCACGACTTTCCGGAGGTGACGCTCGTGGGCGTCATCTCGGCGGACGTGGGCCTCGGGCTGGCCGACTTCCGGGCGGCGGAGCGCACGTTTCAGCTGTTGACCCAGGTGGCCGGCCGCGCCGGACGCGGGGCGCAGCAGGGCGAAGCTATCATCCAGACGATCTACCCTGACCACTACAGCATCCGCCTGGCCTGCGTGCAGGAGTACGCGGGCTTCTTCGACCGCGAGATCGACTTCCGCACCGCGATGCGGTATCCGCCCCTGGTGGCGATGGTGAACGTCCTGACGCGGGGCGCCACCCTCCAGAGTGCGATGGAGGCGGCGGGCGAGCTGGCGCGACGCGTCCGCGCGGGCGCCGCCGGCGGCTTCGTCGTCCTGGGCCCGGCGGTGGCGCCGATGACGCGTTTGCGAGGTGAGTACCGGGTGCAGTTCTTCCTGAAGGGCCGTCACCGGGCCAGAATGCGCGAGGCGCTGGCCGCGGCGCTGGCAACGATGCCGGAGCTGGCCAGGCGGGTGACGGTGGACGTGGACCCGCTGAACGTGCTGTAGGCGCGAACGGGTTGGGGCGGGTTCGGACAGGTTCGGGCCGGTTGGGGCGGGTTTGGGCGGGGTGGGGCGGG
>CAZNOC010000329.1:0-4461 GCA_964574545.1 uncultured Bifidobacteriaceae bacterium
CCAGAGGATGCGCCCGTCGCGTGCGACGGCCACGGACAGCGACGGCGCCGGGTCGGCGTCGAGCTCGGCGCGGATCCAGGCGGCGAGACGCCCGAACGTGTCGGCCGACGCGGCGCCGGGCCAGAGCAGCGCACCCGCCGCGAGACAGGCGGCCTCCAGCCGACACAGAGCGGACCCGCGGAAGCAGCTTCGGATCATGATCCGTTGGCCACCAGGCCTGAAGCCATCTTACGGCGGGCGGCCCACCGCGCAAGCCGCAGAAGCCCGCCAGCTCGGCCGGAGCCCCTGCCTGTCTCGAAACGACCGCGTGTTAACATCCAGGCCGAGATGCCGACCCGTCACGTGCTCCGATCCATGCCGCGCCCTGGGATTGCGAGCCTGCTGGCCGCCATGCTCACCGCCGCCGCCACCGTTGCGGTGAGCGCTCACGACATCGCGATCTTTCCCACGGTCGACGACCGCGGCGTCAGCGTTCGCGTCCGCTACGGCCATCCCGGCGACTATCAGCCCGCTGTGGCGTCGAAGCTCATCACGCTCGAGGCGTTCGCGCCGTCGGGAGCTCGACGTTCGCTTGCCGGCCGGATGCGCGTGGACGGCGAAACGCTCCTCACGGCGCCGGTGCCGGCCGAACCGGGCACCTGGGTGTTCGCCACGCACTACGACAATGGCTTCTTCCTCCGAACCGAGGACGGCCGCCAGGTGAACACGACCAGGGTCGAGTACCCGGCCGCGGCGTCCGCGACGCACAACGTCAAGTTCGGGAAAGCGATCGTGTCGGCCGGCACGCCCGGACCTGGTTTCGATCGCATCGTGGGCCACCGCCTCGAGATCGTGCCGCGCCAGCACCCACACCAGGCCGGTCGCGGCGGGGCTCTGGATGTCGTCGTGCACTTCGACGGGAAGCCGATTGCCGGCGCGAGTGTCTTCGTCTACCCGGCCCAGGCGGATGCGGCCGTCGTCACGCTCAAGACCGGCGCGGATGGTTCGGTGCGCGTGCCGCTCGATCGCTCCGGGCAGTTCATCATCGGTACGGAACGCGGGGCGCCCTCGCGCCAGCCCGAGGTGGCGACGCGCGACGTCTACGCGGCCACGCTGACCTTCGTCCTCGAGTAGGCATTTTCCCCTTCAGTCGATATACTCCACGAGCACGGGAGGAGTTGCCATGACCCGCCGACACGCTCTGCTGACGATCGCGGCCGCAATGAGCCTCTCGCTGGCCGTCGCCGCGCATCCTGGCCACGATCACAAGGTGATGGGGACCATCGATACGATCGACGGGATGCACGTCATCCTGCAGACCACCGACGGCAAGGAGATCTCGTTCGAGATCACCGACACCACCAAGCTCCTCAAGGGCAAAGTGGAAGGATCGGTGGACGACCTCCGCGCCGGACTCCGGGTCGTCGTCAACGTCGGCGAGGGCGTCGATCCGATCAAGGCCAAGGAGATTCAGTACGCGGTTCCCGCCTCCCGGTAGTCCGGGGGATGCGGGACGCCTGGTCCATCGCCGTCAAGGACGCCACCGAGACGTGGCGTGACGGTCGATTCCGGTGGCTGGCCGCCGCCATCCTCGTGCTGCTGACGGCGGCGCTCGTGGGAGGCGCGGCGCACCAGGCCGCCGTGGCGCGCGAGCACGCCGACGCACAGCGCGCCGAGCGGGACCGGTGGCTCGGCCTGGACGATCTGAACCCGCACGCCGCCGCGCACTACGGCACCTTCGTCTTCAAGCCGGTGGAGCCGCTCGCGGCCGTCGATCCAGGGCTCGACCCGTTCACGGGCGCCTCCGTGTTCCTCGAAGCCCACCAACAGCAGCTCGCACGCCACCGCGCCGTGGACGACACGTCGCCCGGCCGTCGGATGGGCGAGCTGTCGGCCGCGCTCGCCCTGCAGCTCCTGGTGCCGCTGCTGATTCTGTCGCTCGCCGCGGGCGCCGTCGCGGGCGAGCGCGAGCGTGGGACGTGGCGGATCGTGCACTCCCTTCCCGTCGCGCCGGCGTCCCTCGCGGCCGGGAAGCTCCTCGGCATCGCGCTGCCCCTGACTGCTGTCCTGCTGCCGGCGACGATGGCCGGAGGGCTCGTGCTCGTGATGCGGCTGGGATCGGGGTTCGACCGCGAGGTCTGGCTCCGCCTGGGACTGCTGGTCTTCGCCTACGCCATGTACTTCGCGATCTGGATCGCGGTGGGCCTCTTCGTCTCCACGAAGGCGCGCAGCGCGCGCGCGGCGTTCCTGACGCTGGTGGCGCTGTGGTTCCTGAACGGCGTAGCAGGACCGCCGCTGGCGATGGCCGTCGCACGGTCCTCGCATCCCGCGCCGTCGGCGCTCGCCTTCACGGCCGCGATCGACGACGAACGGGCGTTGCGTCCTGGGTGGGACGCGCAGGTGGAATCGGCGATGGAGCGCTTCCTGGCCGGCGAGGACCTGCCGCCGGCAGCCAATCCGGAGGTCGTCGCCCTCATCGAAGCCGAGGAGGCCGACACGGCCCTCTACGAGCGGCACTTCGATCGCTTGTTTGCGATCCACGCGCAGCAAGCCGCGCGCTACGAGCAGCAGGGACTGCTGCTGCCGCACCTCGCGATGCAATCGCTGTCGATGGGGCTGGCCGCCACCGACCACGCGCACGCGCGGCACTTCCTCGACGCCACGCGTGAGTTCCGCTCGCAGTTGCTCGACAGCCTGAACGCCGAACTCGCCAGCTTCGACGGGTGGCGCACGTTCTCGACGACCGGATCGCGCGAGCTGTGGGCGAGCGTCCCCGAGTTCGACTACGACACGCCGCCGGCCGCGTGGGCCGCGCGACAGAACGTGTGGAGCCTCGGGGTGCTGTCACTCTGGCTGGCCCTTGCCGTCACCGCCGCGCTGCGCGCGGTCGCGTACGACGCCGGATGACGGCCCTCTTCAGGCTCATCGTCCGCCACGAGTGGCGCCTGCTCGCCGCGGATCGCACGGCGACGGTCGCCGTCACCGTGTTCGTTGCGGCTCTCACGCTCGCGGCCGCGCTGGGACTCGCCCGCCTGAACGGCGAGCGGCGAACGGTGGCGGAGATCGACGCGCGCGTCGAGGCTTACGCCACATCGCCGGCCGGCGAACCGTCCACCGGCCTGCCGGCCTGGGGCCCGCGCCATCCAGACTTCGTGGCCAACGACCGGGGCACGCTGGCGGCGCTTCCGCCCGCGCCGCTCGAGGCGCTCGCCGTGGGCCACAGCGACCTTCACGCGCGCCACTTCAAGGTGACGGCCCTGCGACGTGACCGCGCCATGGCGTCCGAGGCCGTCGAGGCGCCGCTCGCGCTGATGGCCGGCCCCTTCGACGTGCTCTTCGTGCTCATCTACCTGCTGCCGCTTCTGTTGCTCGCGCTCTGCGCCGACCTGACGAGCGGAGAACGCGAACGCGGGACCCTCCGCTTCGTGCTTGCGCAGCCCGTCAGCCTGCGCCTCTACGTCGGTGCGAAGGTGTTCTCGCGCGCCGCGCTCCTGCTGGTTCCCGCCACGCTCGTGCCGCCGCTGATCCTTGCAGCCGGTGGCGGCTGGCCGGAGGGAGGCGCGGTTCGCCTGGCGGCGTGGTCGGGGGTCGTCCTGGCGTACGGATCGTTCTGGTGCGGCGTCGCCGTCGCCGTGAACGCGCGCGGCGCCACCGGGGCCGCCAACGCATTTCACCTGGCGGTGCTGTGGCTCCTGCTGGCCGTGGTCGTGCCCTCGAGCGTGAACCTGTGGATCACGAGGCAGGCGCTCGTGCCCTCAGGCGTGGCGATGGCCGACGCCGCCCGCGCCGCCAGTCGGGACGCGCTGCTCGACGGCAGCCGCGTCCTGGGACACTTCCTCGAAGACCACCCCACCGCCGGCATCGTCGGACCGGACGGGATGCAGCAGTACGCCTTGCTCCAATCGGCACGCGACGACGAGATCGATCGGCGCCTGCAGCCAATCGTGGAACGCTACGAGGCACAGGTCGAGGCCCGGCGCGCGCTGGCAACACGCTGGGCCGCCGCGTCCCCGTCGATGCTGGCGCAGGCGGCGCTGGTCGACCTGGCCGGCACGTCCGGCCGCCGTCATCGCACCTTCGTCGGCGAGGTGGAGGCGTTCCGCCTCGAGTGGCGTGACTACTTCCGCCCGCTCATCGTCTCGGGGTCACCGCTCGGCGACGGCACGATCGCCGCGATGCCTCGTTTCTCGTTCCGCGAGCCTCCGGCCTGGGCGTCAGTAGCCGGCGCCGGACCTGGCGGGCTGCTGGCGATTGGCGCACTGGCGTTGCTGGCGCTGGGGTTCTGGCAATACGGGCGGGCTGGACGCGACGTCTGAGGACCGACATGCTCGAAGCGATCTCGCTCACCAAACGATTCGGATCCGTGACGGCGCTCGACGGCGTCTCGCTGCGCGTCGAAGCGGGCGAGGTCTTCTGCCTGCTGGGCGCCAACGGCGCGGGCAAGACCACGCTGCTCCACGCCTTCCTCGGGTTCGTGACGCC